>QIFG01000024.1 GCA_003228735.1 Zetaproteobacteria bacterium | reverse complement strand
ATCGGCATAAAATCCATGAATATCTACACGGTTTCAATGCCTTACGCCTGCTCTAATGTTAAATTTACCCACACGCTTCCGCGGAGACCCGTTTGCAAAGCCGTCTTTTTCTTTGTTTGTTTTGAGCACTGATTTTAAGGAGAACTTATAATGCCAACCTGCTGGATTATTGCCGGGCCGAATGGGGCTGGAAAAACCACCTTCGCAATGGAGTACCTGCCAAGGGTGGCTGGATGCACTAACTTTGTGAACGCAGACCTGATTGCATCGGGATTGTCGCCATTGGCCCCCGAACGGGAACTGGTCGCGGCTAGCCGGATATTCTTGGGTGAAATTAAAGAACATATCGTTCAAGGTGAAAGTTTTGCCTTTGAATACGACCCTATCGGGACGAAGCTATCTGCACTTGATCAAGCGTTTGCGTGATACAGGCTGGCGTGTGGAACTGATCTATCTGGCGCTGCCAAGCGTGGAAATGTCGAAATTGCGCGTGGCCGAGCGGGTAGCTCATGGCGGACACAATATTCCAGTTCAAGACATTGAAAGGCGGTTTCCGCGCAGCCTGAACAACCTGTTTCATTTGTTCAGTCACGCTGTGGATCGTTGCATCTGTTTCATGAACGATGGCGAAGATCCTGTTCTATTGTTTGAACAAAATGGCGAAAACCGCGAGATTGCGCACAATATGTATTATCAACAGTTATTGAAGGAGACGGATGTATGAACACTTCATTGAAAACCACATCTTCCGAGGAAAGCCGAATTCTTCTGGATACACTGAAAACGGCGATAGCACATGCGCTTGAGAGAAAACGGCGTCTTGGTCAGTACGCAATCATCTGGAAAAATGGCAAGCCTGCCCGGATTGGCGCCGATACAACCAGTGTGGATCATAACAAAGGTGAACGGGCATAACTGCATTGCGATAGTGCTGTCACACCTGACCATGGAGTAAGAATGTCTGCCAAACAAAAGTCCTTAAGCAAACCAACATGGAGCATGCTCAAACGCAGCCTGATTGAGTTGGAGCAAAAAGAATTGCTTGGGCTGATCCGTGATCTCTATGGGGCAAACAAGGATAATCAGGCATTCCTGCATGCCAGGTTCGCTTTGGGCAGCGATACGCTGGAACCATACAAGGCGGCAATTAGTCGTTGGATATGCCCGGATGTCATGCGCAATCAGTCTTATTCCGTATCGAAAGCCAAGAAGGCAATCTCCGATTACAGGAGAGCGATTGGTCGCTCTGAAGGATTGGCTGAGCTATCGGTGTTCTACTGTGAGTCATGTGCGGATTTTCTAGGGTTTTGCGGCATGGATGATGAGGGCTACTTTGATGCGCTGGTACACATGTTTGAGCAGGCATTGAAAATCATCAATCAACTGGAGGCGAATCAGCAAGAGCCTTTCGCGGAACGCCTCGAACAGGTTCGCTTTCGTGAAAGTCATTCATGGCGCTTTGACGTGGGTAGTGATATGGACTTGCTGATGGAGCAATATAGATTTGACGGAAGTGGGCAATGATATCCGGAGTGAATTGCAGTGCTTGCGGGATGAAAATCAGCGTCTGAAAGCACTGCTGAATCAACATCAAATTGCGTGGGAAGAAAAGTTTGAAGCCAAACCGTTGCCAATAGCTCCGGCTGATACCCCTGTAAGCCAACTCTCAATCAAGGACAAAATAACACTGTTCCGGTGCTTGTTTCGGGGTCGGGATGACGTTTACCCCCAACGATGGGAGTCTGCCAAGGGTAAATCAGGATATTCACCTGCATGCGGCAATGAGTGGAAACCTGGAGTATGTCACAAGCCACGGGTGAAATGCGGAGAGTGTAGCAAGCGGCAACTCTTGCCTGTTTCCGATGATGTGATTTTTAACCACCTCTCTGGAAAACAGACCATCGGTATCTATCCGTTATTGAATGATGATTATTGCTGCTTTCTCGCTGTTGATTTTGATAAACAGGAGTGGCGTGAAGATGCAGGCGCATTCATGCAGTCGTGCCGGGAACTGGATATTCCCGCAGCGCTTGAAATATCACGTTCAGGTAATGGCGCGCATATCTGGATATTTTTCACTGCACCTGTTTCTGCCCGCGAAGCTCGACTTCTTGGCGCGGCGTTGATCAGTCACACATGTGAGCGTACCCGGCAACTGTCGTTAGCCAGTTACGACAGGCTGTTTCCCAATCAGGATTCTATGCCAAAAGGCGGTTTTGGAAATCTGATTGCTCTCCCTTTGCAGAAGCTGCCACGTGAGCATGGGTGTAGTGTGTTTGTAGATGAAACATTTGAACCATATCCGGATCAATGGGCGTTTCTGGCGTCAATTCAACCCATGTCCAGACCTGACTTGGATAAAGCCATCTTGCGAAGTAGTGGGAGAAGGCATCCACTTGATGTCGCTTTCGACTTCGATACGGAAGATGAGAATAGAAAGCCCTGGCAACGATCATCATCAGTTCCCTATACACTGTCCTGCGATTTACCTGAATCCCTGACACTTGTATTGGCCAATCAGATATTTATTGCCAAAGCTGACTTGCCGCAGCCTTTGACCAATCGGCTTATCCGGTTGGCTGCTTTCCAGAATCCGGAGTTTTATAAGGCGCAAGCCATGCGCATGCCCGTGTGGAACAAACCTCGTATTATCGGTTGCGCCGAAAACTTTTCGCAATACATCGGACTGCCAAGAGGGTGCCTTGATTCAGTGCTTTCTCTGCTGGAGCAAAACAACATCCGTCCCGAAATTCAGGATGAGCGAGTTTCGGGCAGTAAAGTCCCTGCCAAGTTTCTGGGTAAACTGCGGAAGGATCAGAAAACGGCGGTGAGAACGTTGTTCAAGCATGAAACGGCTGTTCTTTCTGCTCCCACCGCATTCGGAAAAACAGTCGTTGCCGCCGCAATAATCGCCCGCCGCAAGGTCAGTACGCTAGTCCTGGTGCATCGTGCCGAACTTCTCAGACAATGGCAGGAACGATTAACCGGTTTCCTTGATCTCCCCAAGGCAGCGCTGGGGGTTATTGGCGGAGGCAAAAAGAAGCCCACAGGAAAAATTGATATTGCTGTCATGCAGTCGCTTATTCGCATGGAGAAACTCACCGAACTGCTGGATGGCTACGGCCAGATTATCGTTGATGAATGTCACCATATCTCTGCATTTTCCTTTGAAACAGTGCTCAAGCAGGCCAAGGCTCGTTATGTGCTCGGTTTGACTGCCACTCTGATCAGGAGGGATGGCCACCAGCCCATTATTCACATGCAATGCGGGCCGGTGCGGCATACTGCTGCCAGGTCTGAAGTGGCGCCGTCACAATTGGAGGTGTGGCCTCAATACTTGCCAGCACCTGAAATCCCACCGGACTCTCCTATCCAAACTGTATTTCGGATTCTAACCTCCAATGAGAAGCGAAACAGGAAAATTTCCGAGGACATACTGAATGCCTATCGGGAAGGGAGAAAAGTTTTGGTTCTGACAGAGCGAACAAATCACCTTGCACGCTTGCGTGAAGGGATTGGAAATGAAGTCGAGCATTGCTTTGTTCTGCATGGCCGATTATCAAAGAAGCAACGTGCCTCCATCTTTTCGGAGCTTAAGTCACTGGAAGGCTCTACTCCACATATTTTGTTGGCGACAGGCCGGTTGATTGGCGAAGGTTTTGACCATCCTCCTCTCGATACTCTTGTGTTGGCCATGCCAATTTCATGGAAGGGAACATTGCAGCAGTATGCTGGCCGTCTCCATCGAGATCACGCGGATAAACGAGACGTTCGAATTTATGATTATGTAGAGGGTGATCAGCCCCAACTTGCACGCATGTGGGATAAGCGCCAACGTGGATATCACGCTATGGGATACAAAATTATTCAGCCTGACATAAAGGGCAGTTTGTTATAAAGCTAATGTAGCCGAGTATGAACTTACTGAGAGCTTAACGATAATCGCCAGCCCCGATTACCTATCCTCTTTCTTTCTCTGTGTCCTCTGCGCTCTCTGTGGTGAATGTCTTTCTATTCGTCGCCGCCCAGGATGCCGAACAGGTAAAGCAGATTCTGGAACAACAGGAACACATCCAGATACAGGGTCAGGGCTGCGGCGATGTATTCGTTGTTGGGATAGTCGCGCAGGATGTTGGATGTGTCGTACAGAATGAAAGCCGAAAACAGCAGCACACCGATGCCTGAGCCAGCCAGAGCCATCAGCGGAGACTGAAAAAAGAAGTAATTGGAAAGTCCGAGTACAATCAGGCCGACCAGACCCGTCCATACGAACCCCTTCAGGAACGAGAAATCCCGGCGCGAAACAAATGTATAGGTGGTAAGCGCCACAAAGGCGACCGCCGTGGTCATGAATGCCTGTGTAACCAGCATGCCGCTCTTGGCGGCGACAAAGGCGACGAGTGGCGCGATGGCCATGCCGGTCAGGGCACCAAAGCCCAGCAAGGCAATGAGGTTAAGGCCGGGTTTGTGCCTCAGGGTTTGCACAGCAAAGATGCCGCCGATCATGGCGAACAGCATGATGAACGGGTGTTCGTATGGATACGCCATGCCAAGCGAGGCATAGGCCCCGATGCTTCCGGCGGCAATACACAGGGCCAGCAGGCCATAGGTTTTACCGAGAAAGCCGATACGCTCGTCTGCAAGTTGTACTGAATGGGAAAGGGTTGTCTGCATGCTTATTCCTCTATTTTCGATTTTTATTGAAGCTGGCGACGTTGCCGAAATTTCACGCAGGCGTCAAGGCAGATGCCGGTCATCCGGGGGGATGACTTCGGCTTCGATCCAGGTGTTCTTGGTGGATTGTTTCGGGATGATGCGGGCGATCAGCAGCCGCCGTAAAGCCGGGATAAGCAGTGCGAAGCCAACGGCATCGGTAATAAAGCCGGGCGTGAACAGCAAAACGCCGGCCAGTGCAATCATCAGGCCATGCGCCATGTGTGAAGCGGGTGGGTGTCCGTGGGCCAGTTCCGTGCGTGCGTTCCACAGGGTTTTGAGTCCCTGTTCGCGTACCAGAAAGCCGCCGAGCGCTGCCGTGGCCAGGCACAGCAGGATGGTATTTATGCCGCCAATACCGCTGCCTACCTCAATCAGGGTATACAACTCCAGTAATGGAACGGTAATAAAAAGAAGCAGAAATAATCTCATCATAAGCACCTTATGGGGCCGCAACATCCGAAATACAAGGGCCGCAATGTCGTCCGGGGGCATGAAGGCTTGATGAGACATCAATGAATATCAAGTCATCCGGGCATGTCGCCGGGATTCCTAGTCCGGCGTAGCCGGAACCAAACCGGAAAAGATTGCACCACAAAGGCACCAAGGCACAAAGGTTAAATTCCCTATTGTTCTTCGTGCCTTAGTGTCTTTGTGGTAAATATCTTGTGTTTTTTGTATTAGATTTCGTTGGTAAGCGGCTGAATGTTCAGCCCCGGCCTTCATGCAGGCAGAAGCTGACCAGCGCGGCAACGCCGGTGGACAGGGCTGATTCATCCACATTGAAACAGGGGTGGTGCAGTGGATAACGGGTTGCCGGGCTGCCACCTGTACCCAGCCGCAACAGGGCGCCGGGGACATCCCTCAAGAACTCCGCAAAGTCCTCGCCGCCCATTGAAGGTTCATCAAGTTCAATGACCGGCGTTTCCGGCAGATATTCAGCCAGCCGTGCGCGCACCTGCCGGGTGACTTTCTCGTCATTATGCAGGACAGGAATGGCCTGTTTCATATGGAAGGTTGCCGTTGCGCCCCAGGTTTCGGCGGTTTGCCGGATGATGTGATCCATGCGGCGTCGTATTTCCTCATGCACCTCCGGATTCAGGGAGCGCACCGTGCCTGAGAATTTCACCCTGTCCGGCATGGCATTGGCGGCTTTCCCCCCCTGTATTTGTCCGATGCTGAGCACAGCCGGATGCAGGGGGTCGATGCGGCGGCTGATGATGTGGTGCAGGGCCGCAATGATATGGCTGGCGATCAGGATGGCGTCAACACACTCGTGTGGACGGGCGGCATGACCGCCGCGGCCACATATCTCAACCTCGAACATGTCCGCCGCGGCGCACGTAACGCCAGCCCTTATTCCGATACTGCCCGCAGGCAGATACGGGTAGACATGCAGTGCAAGCATGCGCTTGGGATGCATGTTCGCAAACACATCATCCGCCAGCATTGCGGCAGCACCCTCGCTTGTTTCCTCGGCCGGCTGGAAGACACAGGCCACATGGCAGGGCAGTTGTCCGCGCAGTTCATTCAGGATGAGTGCTGCGCCGGCCAGCATGGCAGCATGCGCATCGTGACCGCAGGCATGTGATACACCTGTGGTTTTCGAGGCGTAATCGCATGGCTTGTGATCATCAATCGGCAGGGCATCCATGTCCGCTCTCAATGCGGTCCAGTCCGGGCCATGGTCTGACTCAATCATTGCCAGCAGGCCATGGCCGCCAATATGCCTCTGAACGGGGATGTTCGCCCCTTCCAGTATGGAAGCGATATGGGCAGCGGTATTTTCCTCGTTTCCCGATATTTCCGGATGACTGTGCAGGCGCCTGCGTATGGCGATGACCTCTGGCATCACCTTTTCCACCAGGGCCTTCAGCACTTCAGCATTCAAGTAATCAGTCGTCATCGTGCCATCCATCCTGGCGCATTTGTCTGATCATGCCGGCAAATTCTCGGCATTTATCATACAGCATACGCTGCCGCCCGGCGCCATCGCCATGCTTTCGCCATACGGGAAGCTGTTGCCTGACGATGGCGAGATCAGCATTTTCCGCCCCTTGTTTGCCAAGCATGTCCAGCCTGGCCTCGATCCAGTCCAGTACGGGCACGAGTTTCTCGGTCGCCGGATCGATGATGGTGGCCCGGATGCCGTAGCGGCAGGCGCGCCAGCGGTTTTCCCGGATCAGCGAGGGGTGAATGCGTCCGGCCGTTTCAGCAGCGGCCGCCGCCATGCATTCAGCCCGCACATAGGCAACGTATGCCCTGGCGTCGGCCAGGGTGGGGAGTGTGTCTCCGATGCGGATTTCAAGCGTGCCGAAATCAGGATGCGGGCGCATCTCCCACCAGATATCGCGTACCGAATCGATGCTTCCCGTGGCAACCAGTCTTCCGGCACAGTGTTTGAAGTCGTTCCAGTCATCAAAATAAAACGGCATACCGCCCTGACTCAGGCCTTCGAAAATTTTGATACGGCAAGCGGCCAGCCCCGTATCATGACCGCCCCAGAAAGGGGAGTTGGCGGAAATGGCGAGAAATGCAGGTATAACAGGCATCAGATGGTTCATGGCGGCGATACACGTATCGCCGTCCGGCATGCCGATATGCACATGGGCGCCGAAGATATTGAAGCGCCGCGCCACCCACTGCAGCCGCTCGACCAGGCGGAAATACCGCTTGTCTTCACTGACAACCTGATCCTGCCAGTGGGAAAATGGATGTGTGCCACTCGAGAGTAAAGCTGCACTCTGAGCCTTCAGTCCACGGCTTGCCTCGCCGTAAAGCTGTTTCAGTTCATTCATGCAATTATCCGTCTGCATGTGAATATCGGAATTGATTTCAATGGTGGAGGTAAACAATTCCGGCTTGATGCGCGGATAGCGGTTCAACTCTTCAAGCAGCTTTGGCGCAGCCGGTACCTGCGCACCACTTTCCCTGTCCACGGTAACCCATTCGATTTCAACGCCGAGCGAACCCAGTGTGGAGGGATTGAAATGGATGGGGCTGGGTTTCTGTGTGGCCATGGTTGGATTATAGCTGGCCTTTAACCGAGCAGTTTACCCGCCTTGGCCCAGTTGGCCCGATCCACCTCGTCGATGACGATATAGGTTGCCTCCGGCGGTTTGCCGGCGATTTCCTGCATGAGTGCTGTGATGCCTTCGGTGATGCGTTCTTTCTGTTCGCGGCTCAGGGTGCCGGCGACACGCACGTTGATATAGGGCATGGAATTCTCCTTATGGGGTGATGGCCTGCTTCATGGTTGCGGCGCGTTCATCTTCACCGGCAGCTTCAAGCACAGCAATAATCCGCTTGCGCAGAGCCATGTCGGGATTCAGAGCGGCGCTGCGCTGATAGGACGCCAGGGCCTTATCCGGCCTGTCTGCCTTCTTCTGGATGTCTCCGAGTTCACGCCAACACGGGGCGCATTCCGGCAGCAGCGCCACTGCCCGTTGGCCGTGCTTCAGCGCCAGCGTGTAACGATTCTGAGAAGAAAGGAAACGGGCATACCTGAGATGAGCGAAGCCATTCAAGGTGTCAGCCTTGAGCGCTTTGCGAAAATAGATGTCGGCCTGCTTGATGTTGCCGTCTTCAGCATCCATTTCAGCCAGCAGGTAGAAGGGGACGGCTTCAAAGCGAAAGCGCTTGGTTGCGGCAAGCAGTAAATCCCGGGCTTTGCCGCGCTCGCCATTTTTCACATGGATGGCGCTCAGGTTCACTGCGCTGGGCATATGCCGGCCATGCTTCAGGTTTTCCTCATACAACAGCCTGGCCTCATCATGGTGGCCGATATGTGCAAGCAGCACGGCCAGGTTGTACCTGGCCTCCAGGTTGTCGGAGCGAAGTAGAAGCTCCTGTTTCAGCGCCCGTCGGGCCTCCGTCTCTTGCCCGCTTTCATAAAACTTCTGGGCGGCCTCAAAGGGGGTTTTGCATAAACCGTTTCCTGACAGAAAAAGCAGACTGAAGCCCAACAGGAGGCCGCAAACGGGATATTTTCCGGTCATAAGCTACTTGCGTGCCGGCGTTACACCCATCTGGCCTGTGCTGAGCAGAAACTCTTCCATCTTTTCCTGTCTGGCACGCGGGCCGGGTGGAACCTCCGGTTTCTTCGCCATCAGCTTCCAGGGATTACGGCGCAGGTTATCCGACAACTCTTCCAGATGCTCGGAGGTCTTGCGCAGTTCGAAGATGGCGCGCATGAGGTTTTCACGGTTGTCCAATACCACCTCACCTGCATGCTTTAGCGTCTGCTCGCCTTGCTCAAAGAAATCCTGTCCGGCGGCAATCGCATCCGGCAGCTTGCCGACAATCTTGCCGATCTCTTCCGAGGCATGGCGCAGCGAACTCAGTGTGTCCGGCAAATCACGCCTGATGACATCACTGGTTTCACTCAGATTTTTAATGGTGTTGGTCATGCTTTCGTGATTTTCCTCCAGAATGACCGACAGCTGGCGCATCGCATTGTTGGTGTTGTCCAGCAGTTCCTGCAATTCTGACGGGCCTTCCCTGGTGCCGAGAAAATCTATCAGAGCCTGGCTTACTGAGCGCAGATCGTCTGCCACGGTTGTCACCCGGGCGATGAACACATTGATATCGCCGCCAAGATCGGTGGGAATTCTTGCGCCTTCCGGCAGCCACTCATTATCCCCGGCTTTTGCATTCAGGGAAATATATTTTTCGCCGACCAGTCCACGGCTGGCAATAGATGCTCGTGTCGAGGCGGGAAGGCGCACGCCTGGTTTCAGGGCGATGCGAACCACGGCGCGATTATTATCCAGGTAGGTGTCCTGCACAATGCCAACCTTCACACCTGCCATGCGCACCGGCGCCTGCAATTCCAGGCCGTACAGATCAGTAAACGCCGCCTCGACAATATTCGTTTCCTGCTTGAAGAAATCCATCTTGCCGACCCTGCCGGTGGCAAATACGAGCAGTAGCAGCGCAACCAGCACAAAAGCGCCCAGTCTTACCTGGGCATTCATATTTGCGCGTCTTCCTTACTGCTCATCTCTCCCCCCTCCTGGAGTTGAATGGGCCCCTCGGCATGTCCCTCCACAAACTGGCGCAACACAGGATCCTGATCCGAGTGTAGCTGCTCCGGCGTGATCTGGCGATGAATGCGGCCCTGATACAGCATGGCAATGGTGTCGCCGATCTTGGCCGCGCTTGTCAGATCGTGGGTGATCGAAAGCAGCGTGGTCTTGAATTCCCGGTGCAGGCGCCGGATCAGCCGGTTGATTACATCGGCCATAATCGGGTCGATGCCGGTCGTGGGCTCATCGAAAAAAATGATGTCCGGCTTGTGGCAGATTGCGCGCGCAAACCCTACCCGTTTCATCATGCCACCGGAAAGTTCAACCGGCATTTTCTCCTCAACACCGGGCATGCCGACCCAGGCCAGCACCTCGCCGGCGCGCGCCCTGGCCTCACGCTCATCCGCGCCCCGCTGCAATAGAGCGAAGGCGACGTTTTTCCAGACAGGCAGGGAATCAAACAGCGCCGATCCCTGAAACAGCATGCCGATGCGATGCATATGCACGAGCTGTTCATCTTCCGAAAATTTAAGCCAGTCCTCGCCGTCCACGAATATTTCTCCGGCATCCGGCTTGAGCAGACCGAGGATGCATTTGATGAGCACGCTTTTTCCGATTCCCGACTGGCCGATGACCACCATGGATTCGCCGGGCATGATGTCCAGGTTCAGGTCCTGGAGCACCACATGGTCGCCGAAGCGTTTGCTTAAGTTGCGGATGCTGATGCGCGGTCTGCTCATCCGAACATCCAGGCGGTGAGGAAGTAATCCGATACGAGAATGCTCATGCAGGCGATAACCACGGCGCTTGTGGTGGCCCGGCCCACGCCTTCGGCGCCGCCACGGCAGTGGAAGCCTTCGGTGCAGCCGATCACGCTGATCAGCAAGCCGAAGAAGACAGCCTTGATGATGCCGGAGTACATATCATCCAGTTCCATGAACTGGGTCGATTTCTCGATATAAACGGCAGGATTCTGGTCGAGCATGCCGACGCTTATCGCATAACCGCCCATGACGCCCAGAAAATCCGCCACGATGACCAGAAGCGGCAGCATCAGGGTGGCGGCGATCAGACGCGGCATGACAAGGTAACGAAGGGGGTCGGTGGACAGGGTCCACAGGGCGTCGATCTGCTCGGAGACCCGCATGGTGCCAAGCTCGGCGGCAAAGGATGAACCCACTCGCCCGGCCACCATGAGGGCGACCAGCACCGGCCCCAGTTCACGCACCATCGACAGCGACACGACCGCGCCGATCATGCTCTCGGCCGCAAAGCGGTGAAATACGATGTAGGACTGCAGGGCCAGCACCATGCCGGTGAACAGGGCGGTAAGCAGCACCACCGGCAGCGACTGCACGCCGACCTCTTCGGCCTGCTGCAGGATGAGGCGTGGATACCATGGTGGCGACGCCATGCGGCGAACGACCTTGCCGAACATCGCAGCATACTGGCCGGTGCGCAGAAGCATTCGCTCGGTGTAGTAGCCGATGCGTTGCAGCAGGTTCATTTAAATGGCCTCACTCAGACGGCCTCCCGATGTACTCTCTGGCCGACGCCAGTGAACAGCTCATAGGTAATAGTGGCGGCAACATCCGCTACTTCTGAGGCGTTTATAGCCTCACCCCAAAACTCCACTTCGTCGCCGCAGGCCAAGCCATGTCCGCTGACATCAAGCAGGCAGTAATCCATGCACACTCGCCCGACAATCGGCAATCTATTTCCCTGCCATACGGCACAGCCCTGATTCGACAGGATTCTCGGCAGGCCGTCGGCATAACCAAGGCTGACGACAGCGATGCGCATATTCTCCCCGGCAAGATAAGAGGCGCCGTAGGAGATGGCCGTGCCTTTCGGCACATCGCGTATCTGCATGATGCTGGCGGTCAATTGCATGACAGGCTTCAGGCCAAGCCCGATGCCTTCGGCCGGTTCGGCGCCGTACAGCGCAATGCCGGGCCGCACCACGTCGAAGGTATGCTCCGGCATGCAGGCCAGACCACCACTGTTTAATAGCGAAGCCGGTGCGCCTTCAGGCATGGCCTTCAGAATTTCCCTGAAGCGGGATGCCTGCTCCAGGTTCATCGGGTGCTTTGGCATGTCGGCACAGGCCAGATGCGACATGATTCCGGCGATTTCCAGTCCGTGTTGAGCGCAGGCTTGCAGCATTGCTATGGGATCATCCGCGCCAAGGCGCTGCATGCCCGTATCCACCTTGATCCACGCCGGGCCGGAAAATCCGGCAGCTCCGAGAAGTTCGATCTGCGTTATTTCGGTGATGGCCGGGATCAGATTGTGGGTTGTGGCCAGCCTCGCGTCATCGGCATCGAATATGCCGGATAGCACGATGATGTCGGCATCCGCACCCATGAGACTTCTCAGTGCCGCGCCTTCATCCGCATCTGTGATGGCGAATTCGCGGCAGCCTTCTTCAAATAGCGCTGGGGCAACGATGTCCAGGCCATGGCCGTAGGCATTGGCCTTGACGACAGCCATCAGGCGGGCGTCACCTGCCCGGCTTTTAAGTATCCGGTAGTTGTGCCGCAGGTTGGCACAGTTGATGCGGGCGATGGCGGGACGGCTCATGGCTTCAGTTTCACGCCAAATGCACCGTCCGTCAAAAAATCATTACTATATGCTTTTGGTGATATGCCTGTGAGTGCTTGAAGACGCATGCCTTTCAGTGAATAGTGGCTGGTCGTCAGGATGTGGCTAGTCGTCAAAGCCTTGGCGCAGCGAGTGATTCTCGAAGCGCGTGTATTCGTTGATAAAGGTGAGGTTAACGGTGCCGGTCGGGCCGTTACGCTGCTTGGCGACGATCAGCTCGGCCAGCCCCTCATTCTCCGGCTTCTGGTTATAGACCTCGTCGCGGTAGATAAACATGATCACGTCCGCATCCTGCTCGATGGCGCCGGATTCGCGCAGATCGGACATCATCGGGCGTTTGTTGGTGCGTGATTCCAGCGAACGGTTGAGCTGGGACAACGCTACAACAGGCACGTCCATCTCTTTTGCCAGGCCTTTGAGCGAACGCGTGATTTCACTGATTTCCAGTTCCCTGCGTTCCGCATCGGAGCGCCCGCTCATCAATTGCAGGTAATCGATAATGACAAGACCGAGACTGCCTGCCTCGCGCTTGAGTCGGCGGCATTTGGAACGGATTTCGAGAACGGATATGGCCGGCGTGTCGTCAACAAAGATGGCGGCTTCAGACAGTGCTCCCGAAGCCCCGGCCAGTTTGCGCCAGTCATCGGCCGAGAAACGTCCGGTGCGCAGGCTTTTCGCATTCACGCGTGCCTCGGAGGCCAGCATGCGCAGGGCGATTTGCTGGGTGGACATTTCCAGCGTGAATACGGCCACAGCTTCCTGGCCGTCGGATTCAAAGGCCGCGTTACGGGCCAGGTTCATGGCAAAGGCCGTTTTTCCCATGCTGGGCCGGCCGGCGATGATGATCAGGTCGCTGCGTTGCAGACCGGACGATATTTCATCCAGATCGCTGAAACCGGTGGCCACGCCGGTGATGGCCTTCTTTTCGGCATAGCGGGCTTCGAGTTGCTTATACCCCTCCACCATCAGGTCGCTCATTCTGCTGAAGGTTGGCCGTGAGCGGCTGAATTTCTCGGCTACGGAGAGCACACGCATCTCGGCCTGATCCAGATGTTCGCCCACTTCGCGCTCGGGACTTTCGTACACTTCCTGCGAGACAGCCGAACATACGCCCAGCAGATCGCGCAGCACGGCTCTCTCGCGAACGATGTCGGCGTAATGCTTTACATTGGCAGCGGTGGGCACAATGCCTACGAGTTCACTCAGGTATGCTTCGCCGCCGCAGCTATCAAGCAGGCTGCGCTGTTCCAGGTGATCCTTGAGCGTGAGGGCATCGACAGGTTGCCCGCGTGCGGACAAATCCTGCATGGAGGCAAAGACCAGCCGGTTTGCTTCGGCATAGAAATGCTCCGGCAGAAGACTGCCTTCCAGACGCTCCAGGGCGTCGGGATCGAGCATGATCCCCCCCAGCACCGCCCGCTCGGCATCGTGAGCATGGGGCGGAACCCGCTCCCTCAGGGAGTCGGGACGCAGGGGAGTAACAGGTTGGCTCACGTGCTTTCGGCTTCCACCTTCACGGTGAGATCGGCTGTGACATCCGGATGCAGACGCACGCGGAAGGCGTGTTCGCCGACCGATTTAATCTGTTCATCGACAAGAATGTGGCGGCGTTCCACCTTGCATCCGATTTTCTTCAGAAGCTCGGCCAGGTCTGCCGTGGAAACAGAGCCATACAGGTGTTCGCTATCCGAGGCGGCGCGTGTGATCGACAGATCCAGCCCGGCCAGCTTGGTTGCCTCGGCCTGGGCTTTCTGCGTTTCGTCTTGCTGTTTTTCCTCCAGAATGGTGCGCTTGCGCTCAAAGACTTGGCGGTTGGCATCGGTAGCTTCGATGGCCTTCTCCTGTGGTAGCAGGAAATTGCGGCCGTAACCGGCGCGCACGCGGACTTCGTCGCCGACGTTGCCAAGTCCTTCAACACGTTCTAACAGGATCAATTGCATTTAACTTCCTCCAGATGCCGGGGTATTGACCCGGCGGTAATCAAACCAGATGTCCAGCAAGCCGATAATGGTGAAGGGTAATACCATCGCCGGCTGTATCAACAGAAACAAGTACATCAGCACCTGAACCAGTTGCATTTTGCGGTTCTTCAGCCACAGGTGCGCCACTGCCAACCCCTGCACGGCCAGCATGCCGGCCATGACAATGGCGGCATTGGCGGCCACATACTGCAACGTCCCCTGGGCCAGCCCGGCGATCACCAGCGCAGCCGCGAAGCCGTAGGCCATCAGTCTGCCAAAGCGCAGGCTGGTGACAGGCTGCAGGCCGCCACTGTAAAAACCGTAGTGCACAGCAATGCGGCGCGCCAGTATCACATTTCCCCACCATGTCAGCCACAGGCTGAAGGCGGTAAAGCCGGGAAACACTCCTGTAACCGTCTGCCGCAACTGGGTGAGCATTTCCGCATATGCGGCCGCATCCACGCCCGGCGGCTTTTGTTCTGCGAAGGACTCGAAAAAGGGAGTCAGCATCTGATCGATAAACGCCTGCAGTGAAACCCCTTGTTCGGTGGCGCCAAAGCCCAATGCCATCAACACCGCCATGCCCATGCCGATGGCCAGATGCTGGGCGCTGAGTTTAAGCCCGTTCGCCTTGCTCAGCGTATGTGCGGCGAATATCGGCAGCAGTGCATACAGCACAAGCATCAGCAGGCCGATCAGGACGGACATGCCGGCCATGAGCCCTGCAATCACGGAGGCGGCCAGCGCTACCTGGCTGGCGTAAACTATGCCGCCGCCAAACATGACCACCCCAAACAGGGCAGGTGTCAGCATCTGCACGCCCAAGGCCAGAAGCAGAGGCAGGCCATATGTGGCGCCCGGCATCCAGAACATCGCCGTGAACATCAATGCAGCCAGAACTGCACAAGGCAGCCTGTGGGTGAGGACAAACTGCGCGGCCTGCGGAAGTGTGCGTGCCGCGTCGTTCATGTTCTCAATTCTTCCCTGTCATTAGTGTTAACAGGCCCTAGTCGTGGTGCAGGGGTGTAAATGGAACCAGCGCCAGTACACGGGCCCGCTTGATGGCCGAGGTCAGGGCGCGCTGATGCTTGGCGCAGGCGCCGGTGACGCGTGACGGCAGAATCTTGTAGCGATCCGTAATAAACTGGCGAAGCAGGTCCGGATCCTTGTAGTCGATGGTCAGGCTCTTGTCTGCGCAGAACTTGCAGAACTTGCGGCGGCGCACAAAGCGGCGGCCCTGCGGACGACCCTGCGGACGGCTTGGCGGACGGCGATCCGTCAGTGCACCGGCTGGCCTGGATGGGCTTTGTGGCCTTGCTTCTGTCGTCGCGGCAGCAGGTGTTGCAGGAGCCGCTGGTGCTTCCTTTTTAATCTCTTCAGTCATGTCCTTTCTCCTCTATGGGGCGGCATGTCTCTACCCAGACTTCCACCTGTCCCCAGTGGGTGTCTCCGTCGCGGCTGTAGTAGCGCCGCCTCAGGATCCCATCGATATTTACAGTTTCATGCTGGTGCGCAAGCAATGCCTCAGCATGTTCGCCAGTAGCGCGAAGCGGCATGGGCTGTTCCGCTTCAACGCTGGCCCGGGCCGGGCCCAGTTGCGGCCTGGGGATGATCAGTGAGGCGATCACCGCCAGACGACCATCGGGTGTCCAGCGCTGGCGTATCTCGTCGATCCTGCCAGTCAGCTGAACACGATTAACTTCAGTCGTCAGCATCTCCATTTGCCTTTTTGCTCTTCGTAGTTTTCTTCTTTTCGGCAGGAGCGTCTTCTGCTTCTGCTTTCTTGGGTGCGGCTTTCTTGGCCGGTGCCTTCTTGGCTTCTGCTTTGGCTGGCTTTTCCGTAGCTTTCGCCTTGGCCGGTTTTTTCTCGGCGGCTGCCTCGACCGGTTTTTCCTCATCCTTGTCTTCGGCCTCAGCTTTGGCCGGTTTGACTTCTTCCGGAGCCTCGGCGGCTTTCTTCGGAGTCTCGGTGGCTTCGGCCTTCTCGGCAGGCTTGGTTTCAGCAGGCGCTTCGGCAGTGGCCTCAGCCTTGGCAGGCTCGGTGCGGCGGCGCATCAACGGGGACGGGTCTTCGGACAGTTCTGTCAGCCGAGTCGTTAGAAAGCGCATGACGCGCTCTTCCAGACGCAGGGCATGCTCTAGCGCCCCTACGGCAGCCGGCTCACCATCGGTGACCAGCAGGACATAATGGCCGCGGTTGCGCTTGGTAATCTGATAAGCCAGAGGGCGCGAGCCCCAGTATTCGCGTTTGATGATACGGCCGGAAGCCTTTTCGACGCACTCGACAAGGGAATCGGTCAGGGTCTGGGTATTTTCCTGGGAAACATCGGGGTTAACGATGATAACGGTTTCGTAATACAACGGCGCTCCTCTCGGTGTGCTTGGGTATCAAGCACGCCCCGGAACATCTTTGCGCGTCCGGAGCAAGTTATGTTGTGCAGGGTCACCCCTGCGAGCGCGGCAATCTAGGGAGCAATAGGCTTCTTTGCAAGAACGGCTATGGCAATTTAATCTAATCCAACACCTGAAGTCCGAGAAACAAGATCCTGACTTCGATATTCAAGCAACTAATTAGCTGCTATCGGTCTTTGCTGATGTCAAAGGCGCTGATGATATCCAGATTCAAACCAGTGCCGCCTGGCAACCCATCGGCACCGAAACTTGAAAGCGTAACGATGGTTGTTCCCGTGACTTCGTATTTAATGTCTCGATCCCAGCCGTCAGTCGTGGAATTATCACGATTTTTCGTTTCCGATAAATCGGACAGGTGCACCGGCAATTTGCCGTTTTCATTCCAATAGGCTCTGAGCCGCGTCTCGGTGACGCTGATCCTGGTTAATAGTTAGATCATGCGGAGGTATCGTCTCACAAGCGATCATTACCAGGGCGACCATCAGAAGAATCAACCACATCCAAGGCTTCGACAAGAGCGATTTCAACATAAGCATTTCTTACCAGTGAGTTGGGGCATCTCGAAACTCCCATTGAGAGAACATTCTGCAATTATGCCGTGCGACTGAATAGCCATCTTTGAGCCATCTTTGAGTCCGAGGCGAACGCCAAGTATATAGCCGAGCCAGTTTTTGTCCTGTTGGACAGTCGTGGTGTGCCGACTCACTATCGTCGCCCCTGATACTGGAGGAGCTTCGTAAACCTCACCTTTTAAAATTGCACCGACGACCCAACTGCTCCAGCCAAGCCATGTCCATGAAAATTGAGGCAGTTGCACCCCTGCCGTTCCAGGCAACTTCCCAAAAGAAAAACAGCGTTTGTCTCGGGTAGCGTAGGGGCTATGCCAGTCGACGCAGACCTGCTGATGAAGCGCATTATTTGAAGGACCCGCACCGGTATTTCCTGTCTCTAACGTGATATCGGCGCGCACAGTACCCGTCGAGAGAAAAACGAAAACCAAGGCTAGAGCACATCGGTAGAAGCTCATAATTGAAACGCGCATAATGCCGCTCCAGTTGTAAACACATCCTTTTCACACATTACTAAATTAATAATGCTATTAGCTCACTACTGTCCGGTTAAGCACTGACCAAGCGCATTTGCCGCTGATTTATGGTTGATTGCCGCTTAGGCGGTGGTGCGGGTCTGGTCAGAAG
>QIFG01000081.1 GCA_003228735.1 Zetaproteobacteria bacterium | reverse complement strand
CGTAGCTATGGCTTTGAGCTGCGTCGCCTTCCTTGCGATCATCCCGATTGGGACGGCTTTGCTGCTCATGGAAGACTTGTTCAGAGCTTCCCTAATGCTAACGGTTTATTAAAGTGGCCGTACCGACACACGTCCGGCGGTCGTAACGTAAATTTCGTAGCGCACGCCATTCGGGCAGGTGGCGCGAATCGTTTTATTGCCCTGAGCATCCTCGCTTTCGGAAATATTCGACACGGTTTTGCCACCGCAGGCATGGCCGCGCAACATGATCGTTGTGGCCAGGTCCTCGGCCTTGGTTACGGCCAGGGCAGGGCCTGCAGCGAATGTCATTACGACGATGGCGAAAAGAACCTTGTGCATCATGTGTTCACCTCCAACAGGTTGCTCCAGATTTTGTTCTGGGCGGTTCGTATGTTCTGAGCCAGGACGGGGTCATCGTTCAGCAGCGCCAGCACCTTGAGCAGTAGACCGTTGAAGCTGGCACGCAATTCCGTAAGTTGCGTTTCGGGTTGAGAGCCGCTGGCTTTGAACTGCTTGATGTCATCAACCAGATCGAGCGCATCCGATCTCAATGCCATCTTCGAGAAAAAGCCGATAACCGCCGTTTCTTTCAGCCTTTCGATCAGCACATCCATATCAAAGGGCTTTTTTTCGGCTTTGGCCTGTTCTTCCGGCGCCGTGGTTTTTGCAAGCATTTTGGCTGGCTCCTCTTTCCTGATGGTTTTGTTTTTTGCCGCCACGGGTGCAGTGGTGCTTTTCTGCGCCTCGGATTTTACTTCTTCAGAAAGTTGCGCCGGGGTGGTTATAGATACGCCTTGTGGGCCAGGGTGTGTGCAGCCCACACTGAGCAACAGCACGGCAGGGAGCATCAATACGGAATAAGGCTTACCATTCATCATATCACCCAACGTTAGAATAGCAGACTGTACGGGAAGATGGCGGGGGGATTTATTTCGCCTCCGGTGCGCTTTCCCGGCGCATGGCAAAGCCCAGACAAATGACCGCCATCGTCAGATAACCGATGACAAACGGCCATGTCGTGGCCGGGCCATAGGCATTGATAATGCCGGCTTTTGTCACCTCAAAGCCGTGGATGATGCCGGTGGCGGCCAGTACGGCTGCTGCCAGCGCCCAGTAGGCGGCCACCCTGAAGCGGGTCTCGATGAGGGCCACGGTGAAGGCGGCCAGTATCATCGAAGTGAAGATAAAGCCGCGTTCGAGTGCAATCAGGCCGGTTATCGGCAGCAGTGTCCCCACGGCTTCCAGACCCACGGCGCCAATGCTGGTGCCGGCTGCGCGCATACCGTTTTCGAGCATCAGCAGCCCCCAGGCCGCGATGGCCGGAAAGAAGCCGACGACGACTGCCGGGGCATGATGGTGCGGTGTGGCCTGAAACGCCTGCGCGGCAATAGTCAGGCCGATCCACAGGAGGATGGCGGCCCCCGCTTCAATCGGTAT
Organism: Zetaproteobacteria bacterium; assembly: GCA_003228735.1. Taxonomy (GTDB): domain Bacteria; phylum Pseudomonadota; class Zetaproteobacteria; order Mariprofundales; family Mariprofundaceae; genus SZUA-181. The sequence goes on along the minus strand of QIFG01000081.1, from coordinate 16,679 downwards.
GAGCGCGATGACAAAGCCGACCAGTCCAAGCCAGCACAATAAAGCGATGACGATGCAGTTGGCCACCGAATAACCGGCGCCGGCGCCCATGCCCTTCCAGGCTGGGTGGCCGATATAGATCGTGGTCGGGAAACAGCTGCCGAAACAGGCCGCGGCAATGGTGCCAATACCGTTCATGGCCAGAGAACTCTTCACCGGATAAACATCTCCGGCGGCCTCGGCGCTTTCGAGGTTCTGCAATGATCCCATGAGGTTGAACAGGCCCATCGGAATGATCACAGCCAGAAAGCCCAGGAGTTCCCTGGACATAAAGGCGGTTGCGAGATCGAACAGTGCGGGCGTGGGCAGGTGCAATTGCATGTGCATGGCAGCACTCAGGGCTGTGCCGTCCATCCGGCCAAGCATCCAGGCTAAACCTGTGCCGACGATGACGGCAGCCAGTCCCGCCGGAATACCGGCGGGCAGACGAATGCGCCCGATATATTGCATGAAGATGAGCGCCAGCGGCGCGAAGCCGATGAGCGGATCGGCAAAGATACGGAAGGAAAAGTCCATGGCGATGAAGGTGATGGCAATGCCTGCCAGCGTTGACAAGAGGGCGGCGCGCGGTGTGACGCGTTTGATCCAACCGGCAATGAAGGCGCCGCCAAGCTCAATCAGGCCGGAGCCGAGGCAGGCGGCAAGTCCCATCTGCCAGGCAAGCTCCGGATTACCAGTGGAGCGCACCACCGGCAGCATGACAAACAGGATGTAGGCGAACAGTGAGACGGTATTGATGCCGTAGGGCAGGGCGGTGGCATGAGATTGGCCGCGCAGCATCAGCGCCTTGGCCTGGAAGGCATAGAACACATTGCCGATAATCAGGCTGATCGCTATGGCCGGCAAAATGCGCCCGTATACGAGCGTGTCCGGCATGCCCAGCACCTGCGTGCAGAGCACGACGATGAGGATGAGCTGAATCAGGTTGTCGACAAACAGGCCGAAGAAACCGTCCAGGTCGCCACGCCGCCACCAGCGGAATTCACTGTCTGCGGTCACGAATTACTCCCCTCCATAGCGCCTCCCATGCCTAATCCGGCTTAGCCAAATCCAAACAGGAATAGATTGAACCACAAAGACACCAAGGCACAAAGTGTAGAGTTCATGAATCCATTTTTTTCGGGACCTTCCTGCCGGCAGGCAGAGGTATTTTCCGATGAGTTTCCGATCCGCAGCTCTAAATCAATCCAATCTGTTTTGTCTTTTTCGTGACTTTGTGCCTTTGTGGTGAGATACCCTGTATTTGGTGGATGACGTTTATGGCTTGCGGATGACCACCATCTTTTCTTCGCTCATTTCCAGCATCGTGTAGCGGATGCCTTCGCGGCCCAGGCCGGAGTTTTTGACGCCGCCATACGGCATGTGATCGACCCGGTAGGTCGGAAAATCGTTGACGACAACGCCGCCGACCTCAAGTCCGTCCACGGCCGATTGCACATGCGCCAGGTTGTTGGAAAAGATTGCCGCCTGCAGGCCGTTATCGGACTGGTTGACGCGCGCAATGGCGTCCTCAATGTCCGAGAACCGGCTGACGGTGACCACCGGCCCGAACACTTCCTCGCGGCATATACGCATGTCTTCCTTTGTATCGGTAAGCACAGTCGGCTCGATGATGTTGCCGCTGCCCAGTTCCAGCCGCTTGCCGCCGCAGGCGATGGTGGCGCCACCGGCCACTGCTTCCTCGATCCAGGCCATGATGCGATCCGCCGCATTGCTACTGATCACGGGTCCAACCACCACGTCTTTATTTCCGGGGTTGCCTGTCCTGGTGCCTTTGGCCTGCTCCATGAGCTTTTCCAGAAAGGCGTCGTAAATGTCCCTATGTGCATAAATGCGCTGCACAGCGATACAGCTTTGGCCGGCCTGGGCAAAACCGCCGAGTGCCAGGCGTTCCGCCGCCCAGTCGGTGTCGGCATCCGCATCCACAATGCTGCCTGAATTACCGCCTAGCTCCAGGGCAACACGTTTTTTGCCAGACTGTTTTTTCAGTTCCCATCCGATATTGGCGCTGCCCGTGAAACTGATCATTTTTATATGCTCATCCTCGATCAGTACGGGGATGTCCTTATGCCGGATTGGCAGCACATTTACGCTGCCTGCCGGCGCCCCGGCCTCACTACAGATTCTGGCCATGATCAGGGCCGAGATCGGCGTGCTGGAGGCGGGCTTGATGATGATGGAGTTGCCCACGGCCAACGCCGGAGCCAGCTTGTGCGCCACGAGATTCAGCGGGAAGTTGAACGGGCAGATGCCGAGAACAGGCCCGATGGGTTCGCGCCTCGTATAGCCTTCGTAGCCGATGCCACGCTGCATGCCATCCATCGGTATTTGTTCGCCAGTGAAGCGCTTGGCCTCTTCGGCCGCCCATGAAAATACAGCCAGGGTTCGCGCAAATTCCTGTTCGGCAAACATGCGCGGTTTGCCGCCTTCGAGAATCAGCGCATCGACGATTTCCGTCTTTGCGTCATTCAGTCCATCTGTCATGTTAGCCAGGATTTCAGCACGCTCAAATCGCGACATGATCTTGAGGCGGTGAAAGGCGATCTCGCTGGCCTTGATGGTTTCGCGAATCTGCCGGCGTCCCGCCACGCTGACGGTGGCAACGGGGTTGCCGTCATAGGGATTGTGAACCGTGATCGTGCCGATGCCTTCTCTGGCTTCCCCATTTATCCATAGATAAAAATGTGGTGTTGCCGGCATAGAGCCACCCCCTGGCACGTTACTTCTATTTATAGCAGAGATTGTGTGAATGCGTGTGAAGCGAAGGGTTGGGCAGGGCTATGACAATTAGCATTCAAGACCTGAGGCTCAAGCTCAAGATGAAGAACAAGCATCACTTTTTCACGCCTAAAATTTAAGCATTTCCCCAGAAATCCAGTAATGGAAACAAATTTCATATACGTATTATTAGGCGTTATTATACTTGACGTACCCAAAGTAATGGTTTATACTGGTTCTATAAGGAGTTAGAGCTATGTCTATCTTGTCTAAAAGGTACTTTCACGATGAAAAAGCGGCGTACAAGTTTGTCGAGGAACGAGTGTGGCCGGATGGCCCTGTGTGCCCACATTGCGGTGGCATGGATCGCATTGGCCAACTGAAAGGAAAGAGCACTCGCATAGGGGCCTATAAGTGTTATCAATGCCGTAAGCCATTTACTGTCAAGGTAGGGACAATTTTCCAATCTAGCCCTGTTAAAATGCATATCTGGTTGCAGGCCATGTATCTTATGTGCTCCAGCAAGAAAGGCATATCCGCCAACCAATTACACCGCACACTAGGCGTAACGCTGAAAACTGCATGGTTTATGGGGCACCGCATCCGTGAAGCTATGAAGGATACTGAGCAAGGCATGTTCGGTGGTGGCGGCAGCACGGTAGAGATAGACGAGACTTTTATTGGAAAGGCCAGAGAGAAGCATCCGAAAGCTCGCGGCCCTGCCCACATGAACAAGGTGTTTACTCTGGTTGAGCGTGGAGGCAGAAGCCGCAGCGTGGTTGTGGACAATATCAAGGCTAAGACGTTGGTTCCGATGATTGAGGAGCAAGTTAGGGCTGACAGCCGGATAATGACTGACGAGGCGTGTCAGTACATGCACTTGCATGAGAGCTTTCCCGATCATCATGTGGTGAAGCATGGCCAAGGTGAATATGTGCGTGGCGAGTCTCACACAAACACGATTGAGGGTTTTTTCAGCATCTTCAAGCGGGGGATGAAGGGTATTTATCAGCATTGCGGTAAGCGGCACCTACCACGCTACTGTTAGCAACAAATAGACTTGTCCGGTTTTAGAGCACATGAGTTGTCCGGTTTGCAGGCTGTTCATTGAGCGGCCTTTTTCAGCCTTTCGGTTTGCTTCTGTTTGTATTCTAACTGATCACCTTTCTGGTCGTAGACGGCAAGCCTGCGTGGGCCATGGAAGATGGCCATGCGTCCATCCATGTAGCGATGGACGCGCACCTTGGCCTTGACGTAATGGCAGCGGTATTCATCGGCTGGGATTTGTAGCCTTTTGCCCTCGAAGTGAACGGTGTTGTCCTTGGCAACGACCCGTTCGTACTGCTCGCAGAGGATGTCATCAAGACTCCCTCCGAACCATGCAACGAAGGCCGAACTCGGCACAGATGGAGGCACGGTGAACTCCTCATTGAAGGCAGGCATGTATTTCTCTTGCAGATAACGGTTGGCTGCTTCCATATCGGTAATGCCGGCTGCTGCCAGTTCCCTGGGAAGCCGCTCCTGGTGGGTAGCGAACATGCGTTCGCAGCGACCGCGCGCCTCGGGTGAATAGGCCGGGATCATCTCGATGCCCAGATGCTTCATGGCACGCCCAAATTGTGTGAGGTTGTGCTTGTCCACCTTGCCGCCAGCCTCGGGCGTATACCAGTAATGACTGCCACGATCACTGTAGAAGCTGGATGGCAGCCCATGAACTACAATGACCTCACGCATACCCCGGAAGCTGGAATCTGTACCTTCCTCCTCAACAAAGAACATCGAGTAGTGCGTGGTTGTGGCGTCATCCAGTGTGATGATCATATCCCACTGTTTGCCCGGCACCCATTCATGTGTGGAGCCATCCTGATGCAGCATCATGCCTTCCATGGGCGCACGATCACGCTTCTTGCGGTGTTTGCCCTTGCCCTTCGCCTTCCTGACCAGTCTCTTCTCCTGCAGCTTGTTCTTGACCCATGTATAGCTGCGCATGCCATCGTGCTCGCGCTTGTAGAAGCTGTAGAAATGTTTGACGTTCCAGCCCCAATAGAGTGATTCATAGAGCGTTGCCAGCTCCAACATCTCGTCCACCGGTGCACAGCGATTGGAGGCTTGCGTTAAACGCTTGTCCAGCAGGCCCTGCTCGCCTTCCTCTCGGTAACGCTCAAGATAACGCCGGAAGTTGCGGCCACTCATGCCCAGCAATCGTCCGGCTTCCTCCTGTGTCAGATGACCTCTCTGCCATCCATCGTATGACTCATAAAACCTCATTCTCCTGACCTCCTGTAACACTTCTGTTTGTCTCATCTCCAGTCACCTCCAGGGTGACTATCAATGCGGACAACTCATGTGCTACTACTGAGGACAGGTTATGTGTTACTGACAGGCACCTACCACGCTACTTGGCTGAGTTTGATTTTCGGTATAGCAATAGGCATGTAGATGATGCAGAACGTGCTAATATAGTTCTGACAAGTGTTGCCGGGAAGAGGCTGTTATACCGGGACTCGTTGATCTAATGGCTGAACATCCAAAAGCCATTAAAGGGAAAGCGCGCATGGCAGACAACCGCATTACATTGATAGTAGAAGGGTTATCCAATGATGATGGTGATGTTCGTCTGCATGATTTTCTTAATGAGTTGCAGATATTCAGTGGAGCACTAAACAAATTCGACAGACTAGTCTCTAATGGTGAAAGGGCGAGCTATTTCCGTATTGTTGATATGTCCCATGAAAGCCCTGCTGCGGTTGTTGTTGAGCCATGGACGATTAGTGGTAAGCCAGACACTAGAAGCAGTCTGGTCACTCGGTTTGTTGATGCAGTGGAAAGCATTAACAACGGGGATGTGCCAGAAGACTTAGACCCATCTTTGCTTGAAGAGTTACGTGAATTAGCTGCCCCCGTAGGTAAAAAACTTAAGGCTGTCACTATTAGAACGGCAGATAGAGGACTGGAGCTATCCCAGAAATTTGCTAAGCAGATTGAGCTGGCCTTATCTGGGGTTGAAGAATGTACCAACACGATTGAAGGGATGTTGGAGCAGATAAACATTCATGGTGGTGCTAATGTATTCCACATTTACCCACGGTTTGGCCCGATGAAAGTACAGTGTCATTTCCCAAAGAGTCTGCTGGATACAGCCATATCTGCGGTAAATTGTGAGGTGGCGATCTCTGGTTTGGCCAAATACAAACCAAACGCATCTTTCCCACATGAAATAAGTGTTGATGAAATAGATATTTACCCACCTGAAAATGAGTTGCCCACCTTGGATGACTTGCGCGGTTTGGCTCCAGAAGCTACAGATAGATTGCCAGCAGAAGACTTTATAGGAAAACAGCGCGATGTCTGGTAAAGCCCCCTTATACTATTGGGATTCTTGTTTATTCTTGGCTTGGCTGAAAGATGAAACAACTCGCAAACCGGGTGAGATGGATGGCGTGCGTGAATTTGTTGATAAACTAAGAAAGGGACAAATTTCGATCATTACTTCTACGATGACTTATGTGGAAGTGACAACAGCAAAACTCCCGATTGGGGTGACAACTTTGCTTGAGGATGTTTTTAAGAAAAGGAACCTCCAAAAAATCGCTGTTGATATAAAGATAGCAAAGCTTGCTAGAGATTTGAGAGATTACTATTCGTTGCGTGCAAGTGAGCATAACAATAAGACATTATCTTCCCCAGATGCGGTGCATTTAGCTACTGCAATCTTATACAAGGTTGACGAGTTTCACACATTCGATGAAAAAAACCGCAATGGGACATTGGGGCTGATTCCGCTTAGCGGAGATGTCGGAGGCCATTCCCTAATAATATGCAAGCCAGTTGCTAAACAGCCCGGACTTAATATCAAATGAATAGCAAAAAGCAACGTGAAGCATTCGTAAACAAGGCCCGCGAGATTGAATGCAATGAAGACCCAGAAGTCTTCGAGAAAGCGTTTAAGAAAATCGTACAGCCAAAAAAACAGCCAGAGAAGAAGCCAAAAGATTGAAAGCCAAACCAGCCTAAATCAATTCAGGTTGATATGGGTACGCAAAGTATAATAACGCCATAAAATAACTGGAGATGAAAAAATGACGCCAGAATTAATTAAAATCTACAGGCTACTACTCAGAATGTCGTCTGCGAACGCCGCGCAACGCTTTGGAGTCGCCCAGCGAACATGGCAGAGCTACGAATCCGGCGAGCGCAATATCCCAGCGTCAATCGCAGTAGCAGTATGCGCTGCCGTGCACGCTGATCGGGATGTGATTGTTGCATTGCTTAATGACGCTGAAAAAATCGTCCAGCGCACAAAATACACAAATTGATACGACAATACAAAAAGGAGGCTATAAAAAGAAAAAGGGGACGCTACCCTTTAATTGAAGGTTGATAGTGTTATGATTGATGCATGCCCCGGTTATCAAGAGCCGTATTTGCAGGCGTGCCTCATCATATCACCCAGCGTGGCAACAGGCAGGATGATGTATTTTTCAGCAATGAGGACAGGCAGGTCTACCTTGAGTGGTTGCAATCCTATTGTGAGCGTCACGATGTAGATATTCTGGCCTATTGCCTGATGACTAATCATGTTCATCTGGTTGCGGTTCCCAATACTGAGGAGGGTCTTCAGCAGGTATTAAAGCCCCTGCATATGCGCTATGCCCAGCGGGTGAATCGGGCGCATGGCTGGAAAGGGCATTTGTGGCAGGGGCGTTTCTTTTCTTCGCCGCTGGATGATGCGTATCTTTGGTCGGCAATTCGTTATGTTGAGCGCAATCCGATTCGGGTGGGGCTGGTGAACAGGGCGGAGGGTTACCCTTGGTCGAGTGCTGCGGCGCACTGTGGGTTGCGTGACGATACAGTGCTTAGCAATAAAGCCGAGTGGAAAACGATGCTTGCTTCAATAGGAGACTGGTCGGACTGGCTTTCGGTGGAGGAAAAAGCGGGCAGGCTGGAGGTGCTGCGACAGCACGTAGAAAAGGGTTTGCCCTGCGGCATGGATGACTTTGTGCAAGCACTGGGGAGAAGAATAGGCCGGATTTTGGAGAATCGTCCACAGGGCAGGCCAAAGCGGGATAGCATAACAGAAAAAGGGTAGCGTCCCCTTTACCATCTGGGGGTGAGAACCGTTACTACAATAAAGAATCGAAAGATTCTGTATCCGCCCGGTGGGGAAACCCGCCGGGCTTTTTATTGCCAAGGCTCAATGTAGCCCTTATTCGGTTGCGGGAATATACGTAATACTTCGTATATGAAATGCCTGTGGCGTCGCGATAGGCGCATGCGTACACTGCCGCGCCCATGCAGCAGACCAATATCCGCAACTTTTCCATCATCGCCCATATCGATCACGGCAAGTCCACGCTGGCCGATCGCCTGATTGAGGAAACCGGCGCGCTTTCACAGCGCGAGATGAAGAAGCAGGTGATGGACTCAATGGAGCTTGAGCAGGAGCGTGGCATCACCATCAAGGCGCAAACCGCCTGCCTGAGTTATGAGGCCGATGACGGTCAAACATACCTGCTGAACATGATTGATACGCCGGGACACGTGGATTTCACCTATGAGGTGTCGCGCTCACTGCAGGCCTGCGAAGGGGCGATTCTGGTCGTTGACGCCACACAGGGTGTGGAGGCGCAGACGCTGGCCAACGTATATCTGGCGCTGGAAAACAATCTTGAAATCATTCCGGTGATCAACAAGATCGACCTGCCTTCGGCCGATGTGGACGAGGCAAAGCGCCAGATCGAGGAGGTCATTGGCCTGGATACCGAACACGCTATCGCCTGTTCAGCCAAGTCCGGCGCCGGTGTGCACGAGGTGCTGGAAGCCATTGTTAAATATGTTCCGCCGCCAAGTGGAGACGAATCCGTCAGTCCGCGGGCGCTAATCGTCGATTCATGGTTCGATTCGTATGTTGGCGCTGTGGCGCTGGTGCGCGTCGTTGAGGGAGGTTTTCACAAGGGTGAAAAGGTGCGCATGATGTCGTGTGGCGCGGCCCATGAAATTCAGGACTTGGGCGTCTTTCTTCCGAAACCCGTGGCGCGACAAACCTTAAAAGCAGGCGAGGTAGGATTCCTGGTCTGCGGCATCAAGCGCCTGTCTGAACTGAAGGTAGGCGATACGATTACTGATGACCGCAAGCCCGCAGCCGGGCCGCTGCCCGGCTACCGTGAACCGAAGGCCATGGTGTTTTCCGGCATGTATCCGGTGGATTCGGGCGATTATGCCGAACTGCGTGACGCGCTGGAGAAGCTGAACATGAACGACCCGGCCTTCACCTTCGAGCCGGAAACTTCGGCCGCCCTGGGGCTTGGCTTCCGTTGCGGCTTTCTCGGCATGCTGCACATGGAGATCGTGCAAGAGCGTCTGGAACGCGAATACGATCTGGAACTGATCAGCACGGCGCCATCTGTTGTCTACCGCGTGCACATGACGGACGGCACCTGTGTGGAGATATCCAATCCGAGCGAGTTTCCGGAGCCGAATTATATCAGCAAGATCGAGGAGCCGAGGGTGCTGGCTCATATCTTCATGCCGGGTGAGTTTGTCGGCGCCATGATGAAGCTGTGCCAGGACAAGCGCGGCGAGCAACTGGACATGAAGTTCATCTCGGATAACCGTGTCATGCTCAGCTATAATTTACCCCTGTCCGAGATCGTGATTGATTTTTACGACAGGCTGAAATCCCTGTCGCGCGGCTACGCTTCACTGGATTACGAGCTGACGGATTTCCAGACTGCCGATGTCGTAAAGCTGGACATTCTGGTGCACAGCGAACCCGTGGATGCGCTTTCCCTGGTCGTTCACCGGGCGCAGGCTGATACGCGGGGCCGCGAACTGGTGGCTAAACTGAGGCAACTCATTCCCAGGCAGCAATTCGATGTGCCCTTGCAGGCCGCCATAGGTGGCCGTATCTTGGCACGCGAAACGGTCAAGGCTCTGCGCAAGAATGTGACGGCCAAGTGTTATGGCGGTGATGTCACCCGCAAGCGCAAACTGCTGGAAAAACAGAAGGCGGGAAAGAAACGCATGAAATCGATTGGTAGCGTAGAAGTGCCTCAGGAGGCCTTTATGGCAGTGCTGAAACTTGGGGAGGAGAAGTGACTGAAAGGCACAGGCGCAGGCATAAGCACAAACATGAACATAAACATGAACATAAACGCAAGGGTTCCTCCATCCTGCGCGAGTGGGGCGAGTCGCTGCTGATCGTGGCTATTCTGGCCATCATCATCCGCAGCTTTATTGTGGCGCCGTTCAAAATTCCATCCTCAAGCATGGTGCCGACGCTGGAGGTGGGCGATTACATCTTCGTGCTGCGTTTTCCCTATGGCCTGCGCATTCCGTTTACAGATGTCCAGCTGTTTCCGAAATCGGCCGAACGTGGAGACGTGGTGGTCTTCGACTATCCGGAGGATCGCAGCAAGGATTACATTAAGCGCATCGTTGGTCTGCCCGGAGACAATATCCGCTATGAGGACAATAAGCTGTTCGTCAACGATGTTGAAATGCCACTCAAGTCACTCGGCAAGCGCACGTATTTCCTGTCGGATGACAGGGCCGATGTTTCCGGGCTATTCCGGGAGCGGATGATAAATAAGGACTATCAAGTGTTGCGCAAGGAGACATCCATCAAGGATGGGCAATGGACGGTGCCGGACGGACAGTATTTTGTGCTCGGTGACAACCGGAATAACTCACGTGATTCGCGTTTCTGGGGCTTTGTGCCGCAGTCATATCTGGTCGGCAAGGCCACCATCGTCTGGTGGTCATGGGATGCCCACAAGGAAAGCCTGCGCGGGGAACGCATCGGCAAGTTTGTTGAGTGATTAGACAGGTCACCTTTGATGGGAGGGAGAAGCATGCAAGCTGAAAGAGGGTTTTCCACGATCAAGACGATGTTCTGGCTGGCCGTTATCGGCGCCATAGGCTGGGTGACGGTTGCAGCCACCGACGTTTACTACATCGAATGGAAGGTTCAGGAGATATTTGATGGCGTGGCGCGCAATATGGCGGATAAAACCATCGACGAGATTCGTGCGAAGCTGCCCGATCTTTACAGACTGAACGATATACGGACGGGCGATCTTCCCAATGAGTATTATGACAACCTGCTTATCACGGCGACTGGCAGCAGAGTTCAGATATCTTCAGCCTATCATGTCACGGTATGGTTGATGGGTGAGCCGGAAGACATTTCTGTTGCACTGGGGTATAGTGACCAGGAGTTGACGGGTGCGGACAAGCTGCGAGCCAAAGCCCGGCTGGACTTTGATTTTTCTCCCTCTGCTGTAACGCCTTGAGGGAGTTGCACAATCTGCAAACACGCTTGGCATACCGATTTACAGATACCGGACTGCTCAAGCAGGCCCTGACGCACCGTTCCGCCACCGGCACGCATCTGGAGCGTATGGAATTTCTGGGCGATGCAGTGCTCGGCCTTGTTATTTCAGAAGAGTTGTATGCCAAACAGCCGGATGCCGATGAGGGGATGCTCTCCCGCATGCGCGCGCATTTGGTTTGCCGTGACAGCCTGCTTACAGCCGCCCGGCAGTGGGCTCTGGCCGATTATCTTACGGTGGGTAAGGGCGAGCGCGATGCACAAGGAGCAATCAAGGCCGAATCCATTCTTGCCGATGCCGTAGAGGCGGTGATCGGGGCTGTATTTCTGGACGGCGGCTGGCAATCCGCCTGCACCGTCGTGCTGTCCGGCTGGGGTAATATGCTTGCAGAGGAACGTCAGCCGGATGGGCGTGACGCCAAGACGCGCCTGCAGGAGTGGACACAGGCCAAAGGCTGGGGTTTGCCGGAGTACAAGGTGGAAGACCTCGGGGTTGAGGCTTCGCCGCGATTTGTCGCCACATGCTATGTGCAGGGCCGGGAAATGGGCGCCGGCAGAGGGAACAGGAAAAAATCTGCTGAGTTGCTGGCTGCCGGGCAGGCATGGGAACAATTGTCGGAGCAGGGTTCGTGAGCGATAAAGCACCATTCCGCTGCGGTTTGGTCGCACTGCTCGGCCGGCCAAATGCAGGCAAGTCAACCCTGATTAATCAGATCATTGGTAGCCGTATTGCCATTGTTACGCCCAAGCCGCAAACCACACGCCATCGCATACTCGGCATTCATACCGATGCGAACTGCCAGATGGTGTTTGTCGATACGCCCGGCATCCACAGGGGCGGAAACCGTCTGAACAGGAATATGGTGCGTATGGCCTACGCCGCCGCAACAGAAGCCGACGTGCTTGTCGTGCTGCAGGATGTGACGCGCCCGCTGGATACGGGTACGCGCGCCATGATCCGGCATTTTGCCGAAACCGAATCCGCCAAGCCGCGCATTCACGTACTGAATAAGGTGGATCGCATTGCCAAGCCGAATCTGTTGCCGCGGCTGGTGGAGACACGCGAACTGGATGCCGGCGCTGCCGCCTATATCCCCCTGTCCGCCCTCAAGGGCACGCAGATCAGGCCGTTGATGGATGCTCTGGCTCAGAGCCTTCCGGAAGGAGCTCCGCTGTATGCGGAGGACTGGTATACGGATCAGAGCCAGCGGCGGCTTGCAGGCGAATATGTGCGCGAACAGGTGTTTCTGGCCATGCATCAGGAGATTCCGTTCCAGACTGCTGTGGAGATCGAGCGTTTTCATGAAGAGCAGGGAAACAATGCCTTTATTGAAATCGATGCAGTCATTCTGGTCGGCAGCGAACGCCATAAGCCGATGGTGTTAGGCAAGGGTGGCGAGCGCATCAAGGCCATCGGCACGCAGGCCAGGCTTGGCCTGGAGAAGCTGCTGGGTTGCAAGGTGCGGCTGAACCTGTGGGTCAAGGTGCAGCCCGGCTGGTTCGACAATCCGCAGCGCCTGCACGAGCTCGGTCTGGACGCTTGATCCGGCTGATCCATGGCTGAGATTTGCGATAACGGTCTGTTGCTCAGGCGTATCCCTTATGGCGACACCTCCCTGATCGTTCACATCATCACCGAAAGTCATGGCCGCCTGTCACTGATGGCCAGGGGCGCCAGGCGCATGAAGAGCCCGCTCCGGGCAACGCTTGAGCCTCTGTATAACATGAGCCTTCGCTGGCGGCCGGGCCGTACCGGTATGGGCACCCTGATTGAGGTGGAGCGGGGTCAATGCCTGCTGCCGGAAACGCATCACATGGCTGGGCTGGAGATTTTATCGGTGGCATCCCGGCTATTCAGAGATGGGGAGCTTCACGGTTATTCCGAACTGTGTGCGGCCTGCCGGTTGCTGGCCGAGCGTCCGGCTGATTCAGGCCTGATGGCAGCCATATGGTCTCTGCTTGAGACCAGTGGTTGGCTCGGAGATCTCGACCATTGCTGGATTTGCGGCGGCAAAAGCGATGCCATGCGATGGTCGCACGGTAAGCTGCACTGCGCTTCATGCGGCAATGGACATAAGGTCAGTCTGGGGCTGATTCGAGGCATGCGTGGCCACATGCAAAGCCCGCAGGTATATTTGCCGCAGCAGGATTTGGTCACATGGCGTGCGATTGTTCAGGACATGCTGCAAACTCATGGCCTGAAGCCTCTATCGTCTTGTTCTTAGCTTGGACTCTCTTGAGTAACAAAATAGTAAGTGGTTGATTTTGTTACTCTCTCATTTTTGTCCGCGTAGCGGAGCGGCGGGGACAAAGCAATCGAGTTTACTAAGCTCAACAACATTCTCGACGCGTAGTGGCGAGAACAAGATATTAACCTTTGTGCCTTCGTGCCTTTGTGGTTTAATTCATGGGTCGCGACAGGCGCTGGATTCACAGGGGCGGGCTGGAAGGGAGTGAAGATGTATCTGGGTGTAAATATCGATCATGTTGCCACTGTCCGCCAGGCGCGCCTGACCCTGTACCCCGATCCGGTCGAGGCTGTTGATTATTGCCTGGCCGGCGGGGCGGACGGTATTACAGCCCACCTGCGCGAAGACAGAAGGCATATCTGCGACGATGACATGCGCCGGCTGGCTGCGATTCCCGGCCTGCATCTGAATATGGAGATGGCGGCCACGAACGAGATGGTTTCCATTTGCCGGGAGTTGAAGCCTGGCGCCTGCTGCCTGGTGCCGGAAAAACGCGAGGAGTTGACCACCGAGGGCGGGCTTGATGTCGTTTCGCACCGAACCCGCATGGCGAGCATCGTCGAAAAACTGAATGATGCCGGTGTGCGTGTATCCATGTTCATCGACCCGGATGCGGAACAGATCAAGGCCTCGGCCGCTATCGGCGCGCCGGTGGTCGAATTACATACAGGCCATTACGCAAATCTGAGCGGTTTGGACAGGGAAAAGGAGTTGGAAGTGATCCGGAAAGGCGCCGCGCTGGCGGCTGACCTTGGCCTGATTGTGCACGCCGGGCATGGCCTGACCCTGGATAATACGCCTCCCATTGTGGCTATTTCAGAGATCGAAGGGTTAAATATCGGCCATGCCATTATTGCAGACAGTATCTTCAAGGGGCTTGAGCGGGCTGTGGCCGATTTCAAATTGTTGATGGCAAGGCGTCGCTGATGGCCATCGTCGGCATCGGCACCGACCGGGTCATGGTGGCGCGCATCCGCTCTTCGGTGGAACGCTTTGGCGACCGCTTTGTACAACGCGTATACACACAATGTGAATACGAGCAGGCCAAAGCCAAGGGCGACCTGGCCCGGCGGCTGGCCATGCTGTTTGCCGCCAAGGAAGCAGTGGCCAAGGCGCTTGGCACAGGCTTTCATCAGGGCGTTGCGCCGAGGCTTATCGAAACCATTCACCAGTCGACAGGAAAACCTGAGTGTTTTTTGCATGGGGCGGCGGAAGCTGCCGCCAGCCGCCTCGGTGTGGATGCGGTGCACATATCGCTGACCGATGACGACGGTATTGCCATGGCCTTTGCCATAGCCGAGGCCACCTGATGCAGCCCATCCTGTCGTCCGCCCAGATGCGCTGGGCCGATATCTTCTGTATCGAAGAGAGGGGCGTGACTGGCAGCATACTGATGGAAAATGCAGGCAGGGCGGTAGCCGAACACGTGCGCGCCAACCTGTGCAGGAACAGCCTGGTGCTGATTGTGGCCGGCCCCGGCAACAACGGCGGCGATGGCTTTGCGGCGGCGCGCTGGCTGATGCGCTGGAAGGTCAACGTGCAGGTCATTCTGCTGGGCAGCCTGGATTCACTGCGGGGCGATGCGGCCAGACACGCGAAACAGGCGGCATCGGCCTATGTCTCCATCATCGAATGTGCGGACGAGAAGGCGCTGGATGCCCAGCAGCATGCCTTTGATCACGCCGGCATGATTGTCGATACGCTGTTCGGCACCGGGTTGATGCGCCCCCTGGACGGCCTGATGGCATATGCTGTGGGCAAGATCAATGCGGCGCCGGCGTCCGTGCTCAGTGTGGATATCGCCAGCGGTATCAACAGCGATGACGGCAGCGTTCTGGGAACGGCGGTGCATGCCAGATGGACGTTGCCCATTGCCGCCTATAAATGGGGCCACTGGCTTGGCGAAGGCCGTGAATATGCCGGCAGCATTTTGCCGCCGACGGCGATTGGCATTGATGCTGATGTCATTGCCCGGGCACAGAGTGAGAAGCCGGGCGTGTGCAAGAGCGCCAGACTGATCGAGCAGGCGGATATCCGGGCGGCTTTTCCGGTCCGCCCGTATATCTGTCACAAGAGGGATTTTGGCCACGTCTGGATTTTTGGCGGCAGCCAGGGATATACGGGTGCGCCCCGGCTTGCGGCCCATGGCGCTTTCGCCATTGGCGCAGGCCTGGTCAGTATCGCCTGCCCGGAGAATGTCTATCCGATTGTCGCTGCCTCCAGCCTGGAGGCGATGGTTCACCCGCAGGACGAAGCGCCGTGGCAGGTGGCGGATGTTGTGCTGGCCGGCCCTGGCTGGGGGAGTGCGCAAAAACAGCAATTGGTGAAACTGATGGCGGCGGATAAGACGCTGGTGCTGGATGCCGATGCCCTGAACATGCTGGCTGCGGATGCGGCTCTGGCGAAAAAGGTAAGCAAGCGGCAGGCCCTGACCGTGTTGACTCCGCATCCCGGAGAGGCCGGCAGACTGCTTGGCATGAAATCAAAGCTTGTCCAGGCCGACCGCTTATCTGCCGTGTTGTCGCTGGCGAAGACATTTCACGCCTGGATTGTGCTGAAAGGGGCGGACAGTCTGATTGCCTCGCCTGAAGGCGATGTATGGGGGTGTCCGTTCGGCTCTTCGAATCTGGCGGTGGCCGGTACCGGCGATGTGCTGGCCGGCATGCTGGCCGGCGTGCTTGGCCACGGGCAGCCGCCGGAAGTTGCCCTCCCCGCTGCGGTTGGACTGCATGCACTGACGGGTGAGCGTGATGACTGGTTTCTGGCCGGCGAACTTGGCCGGCTTGCGCGTGAAACACTATCGGATTTGCGTTAGAATCTCTTCCAGATAAACCGGCCTGTATCTCAGCGGCACAGATTGTTTGATAGAAAAGAGGGTTTGTGCCGACAAATTGTATCGACAAAGGGTGATCCGTTTTTACAAATGGCGCTTTTCGGAAAAAACCGACTGTGGTATAAGATAAACCATGCCTGAGGAGATCAACGTGCGGCGAAAATCCATGCCCCTGTCACCAAGGCTTTCGATTTACCGCCTGCATCCGGTAACGCTGGCAAGCGGCGCCCACAGAATCAGCGGGCTGGTGTTGATCCTGTTCGTTCCCTTTTATCTCTGGTTGCTACTCGGCCTGACAGGTTCACCGGAAGCTTTTCAGCATAGTGTCGATTTTCTTCGTTCTGCCTGGGGGAGGGCGTCGCTGTGGCTGGTTGGCATGGCGCTCATTTATCACCTTCTCAATGGCGTCCGTTTTTTGTGCATTGACGCCGGCTGGGCGGACGGGCGGGATGTGATGCGCTTGGGCGCCAGGGTCATGCTTGGCATTGCCGCAGTCTCCGCCATAATG
>QIFG01000020.1 GCA_003228735.1 Zetaproteobacteria bacterium | reverse complement strand
GGGCTGAAAGCCCGAATCACAAAAAGGCCGCAAGCCGTTTGGACGGACTTTAGTCCGCCCGCAGGGTGAGGGCTGAAAGCCCGAATCACAAGAAGGGGGCGCATGTCAGCCGGTCTTGAGGCTCCCGACCAACTCAGCGTAGGAAGCCATATTGTGCTGCTTCAGATAATCCGACAGACCGTCCAGAACCTTTGTGCACAGCAGGGGGTCATAGAACAGGCCGGTGCCGAGCCCGATGGCGTCGCTTCCGGTGATGGCGAATTCGATGGCATCTTTTGCAGAAGTGATGCCGCCCTGGCCCAGGATCGGAATGGCATATTGGGCGGCAACCTGGCGGACCTGGTGAACCTTCCACAGGGCGACAGGCTTGATGGCCGGCCCTGACAATCCACCGGAGATGTTGCCGAGCACAGGCTGGCGCGAGTCGATATCAACGGCCATGCCGACGAGCGTGTTGATAACCGAGAAGCCGTCCGCACCCGCCTCGATGCAGGCCTCGGCGATCTCCTGGATATTGGCGTTGTTGGGCGAGAGTTTCGTGATCAGCGGCTTGTCCGTGGCTTTTCGCATGGCGGCGACGACACGCGCCGACATGGCCGCATCATTGCCGAAATGCACGCCGCCGGCCTTGACGTTGGGGCAGGAAATGTTGATCTCCATGGCGGTGACGGGGGAGTCATCGAAGATGCGCGCCACCTCGGCGTAATCCTCCAGTGAAGCGCCGCTGACATTGGCCCAGAACTGGGTTTCGTCATGCGGCAGTCCGGGCAGAATATTGCCGCAGACATGGCGTGCGCCGGGATTCTGCAGGCCGATGGCATTGAGCATGCCGGCGGGTGTCTCATAGACGCGGTGCGGGTCGTTGCCCATGCGTGGTTCAATCGTCGTACCCTTGAGGATGACAGCGCCGACATCGCGGTTGGAAAAACCCTCAACACGGGTGTATTCCTTGCCGAAGCCGACACAGCCGGACAACAGCACAATCGGTGTTTGCAGCGTCAGCCCGGCGAACTGGACGGTCAGGTCTGGCTTGGTTGGCATATTCGAATCATAACCGTGCGGCTACGGCTTGGCACGGTTTCAGAACTGGGAAGAAGTCTGGATCAGTTCCTTTGCATTGAAATGGCCGCCCCGGATGTCGATGGCCGCATCGGAGAGAAGATACAGAAACGCCTCCAAGGCCCCATCAGGTTCCGGAATTGTTATCGGATCGAGGCCGGGAAAGGCGCGCTTCATCAGTTCGGTGCGCATGCGTCCCGGATTGACGGCATTGAAGCGCATGGCCTTTTGCGGGTGCTCCAGTTGCCACATGGCGGCAGACTGCACGAGGGCCGCCTTGGCCAGGCCGTAGCCGTGCCAGTTGGCCTGGGCCTCTTCCGCCATATCGCAGCTTGTGAAAATCACGGATGCGCTTTCAGCCTGCTCCAGCAACGGAAACAGGGCCTGGGTCAGCATATTGGGCGCGGTCAGGTTGATATCGAGCATGCGGCGGAATTTGGTGGCCTCGACATGCTGCATGGGTGCACAGCGATTCAGCTCACCGGCGGCATGCACGATGCCGTCCAGATGCGGCACCTGCTGTTTCAATGCTTCGAACAGGCGGGGAAATTCGCCGTAGCGGGCCAGATCAAACGGGATGGCCAGGCATTTACCGCCGGCCTTTTCGACTTCGGCCTGGGTATTGGCAAGCGCCTCTTCATTCCGCCCCAGCGCCAGCACACTGGCGCCTTCGCTTCCCAGGGCGATGCAGATTGCCCGTCCAAGTCCCGACGAGCCCCCGGTCACCATAATGATACGATCGGCAAAACGTTTACTCATAGCTCTCTCTTAGGCCGACATGGCCGGAATTAAACAGGAAAAGATTGAACCACAAAGTCACCAAGACACAAAGCATGAAAGTGATCAAAATGAATTTTTAGTGGTCATGGCTATCTGACATTGTGTCGCCATCCTTCAGCACAGAAGCTGTTTGCTCTGCGTCACAGTTTTTCTTTGTGCCTTCGTGTCTTTGTGGTTAAAGATATTGTGCAGCCTTTTACTGGATGGAGAGTCACAGTAAGCTGCGCAAACTTTTCTATCAGGAGTCCGGATTTGGCTGATTATCAATATATCTACACCATGCAGGGCGTCGGCAAGGTGGTGTCCGGCAAGAAGGAAATCCTCAAGGATATCTACCTGTCGTTCTTTCCCGGCGCCAAGATCGGCGTGCTTGGCCTGAACGGCTCCGGAAAATCCACGCTGCTCCGAATCATGGCGGGCATCGACACGGAAATTCTCGGCGAGGCCCGGCCTGCGCCTGGCATCAAGATCGGCTTTCTGTCGCAGGAGCCGGAGCTTGATCCGGCCAAGGATGTGCGCGGCAATGTTGAGGAAGGCGTGGCCGAAACAAAGGCGCTGCTTGACCGGTTTAATACCGTCAGCGAGGCATTTGGCGATCCGGATGCGGATTTCGACAAGCTTCTGGCCGAGCAGGCCGAATTACAGGAAGCGATCGAGCATGCCGATGCCTGGGATCTGGAGCGCAAGCTCGAAATCGCTGCCGATGCGCTGCGCCTGCCGGACTGGGATGCGGACGTGGCCAGGCTTTCGGGTGGTGAGCGCCGCCGCGTGGCCCTGTGCCGCCTGCTGCTTTCGAATCCGGACATGTTGCTGCTGGACGAGCCGACCAACCATCTCGATGCCGAGTCCGTGGCCTGGCTGGAGCGTTTCCTGCACGATTATCCGGGCACCGTCGTGGCCGTGACGCACGACCGCTATTTCCTCGATAACGTGGCCGGCTGGATTCTGGAACTGGATCGCGGCCGCGGCATCCCGTTCGAGGGTAATTACTCGGCCTGGCTGGAGCAGAAGGAAAAACGCCTTTCCCAGGAGGAGAAGGTGGAGTCTTCACGCCAGAAGGCGATCAGGCACGAACTGGAGTGGGTGCGCGCCGGAGTTAAGGGCAGGCATGCCAAATCCAAGGCGCGCCTGAAGGCATTTGACGAACTGAACTCCATCGAAGTGCAGAAGCGCAATGCCACCAAGCAAATCTTCATCCCTGCGTCGCAACGTCTTGGCGATACGGTGATCCGGGCCGAAGGGGTCTGCAAGGGATATGGTGAGCGCGAACTGATCGAGAATCTTGATTTCAACCTGCCTCCGGGCGGCATTGTCGGCATTATCGGCGCCAACGGCGCAGGCAAAACGACCCTGTTCAGGATGATCACCGGTCAGGAGAAGCCCGATTCCGGCACCTTGACGATTGGCGATACCGTTGAACTCATGCATGTCGATCAGAGCCGTGATGCGCTCGATCCTGAGAAGAGCGTCTGGGAAGAGATTTCCGATGGGAATGATTTCATCTACCTCGGCAAGCAGGAGGTGCAATCACGCGCCTACTGCGGGCGCTTCAATTTCAAGGGCGGCGACCAGCAGAAGAAGATGAAGGCGCTGTCCGGCGGCGAACGCAACCGCGTACATCTGGCCAAAATGCTGAAGACCGGCGGCAATGTGTTGTTATTGGACGAACCGACGAACGATCTGGATGTTGAAACCCTGCGTGCGCTCGAAGAGGCGTTGCTGGATTTTGCGGGCTGCACCGTCGTTATCAGCCATGATCGCTGGTTTCTGGATCGTATTGCCACGCACATGCTCGCCTTTGAAGGCGAAGGGGAGGTGGTCTGGTTCGAGGGGAATTTTGCCGACTACGAGGCGGACAAGAAAAAACGCCTTGGCCAGGATGCCTTGCAACCGCACCGGATCAAATACAAGAAGCTGGTATGAACATCGTACAGTCGCTGGCCAAAGGTATTTGTGGCTTCGAGCACCGCATGTGCGGCTATGTGACGGAGGAGGCAAATCTGCTGGCCAGCGAAACACGTACCAGCAGCTCGGTGCGCATCATCCGCGATGATTCGATGCAGAGCGTGTCGCTTGGGGGCCTGTATCCGGTTGGTGAGGGCGCAGGCTATGCCGGGGGTATTGCTTTCGCCGCCGTAGACGGCCTCAAAGCCGTCGAAAAGGTTTTTGCCAGCCTGACATAAAAACTCCGGTAGCGCCTTTTCCCTCTCCATCGCTATACTGATTTCACCTTGGGTGGGGCTTCACGATAATTTCGTGCTTCCCATCCAAAACATAATGTGGGAAAAGTTTGCCCACACTTTTTAACCCAGCAGGGAATTAATTCCTTGTATCAGTGGTAGTAGGCACCAGTAGAGGAGGCATGATGGGTAAGCTCCGCTTCGATATTCATCATCCAATATCTTGGCCAGAAGGATGCGCCATATGTGGCGCACCCGCGATGATGAGGGCTCGCGTGAGCCACACAGTGGCAACAGGCTACTACCTTTTCGCCTACGCACAGCGAACTCACTTCTCCGATTACCCTGTATGCAGGAAACATCGATTCCTGTGTTCAGTACTTGATCGACCAAGTCGATGGGGATTCGTTGGTAAATTTTGGGCACTCCTCATTATTCCAGGGGTGCTGTTGGTTTTCATGGGACTTACGTTAGCTGTCCTTTTTGGCATCAAAGGTGAAGCATTAGACTCCATCTTGTCAGTGGTCGGAATCGGATCCTTCGTGATGACATTAGGCTTCCTGATATTCGCTCCTCGTTATCAGCCAGTAAGAATCGTTGAAGCCGATAAGGAATCACTGACCTTCGAAATCAAGAACGAAGAGTACTTTCGTCAGTTTAAGAGCTTGAATGTTGCTGCCAAATCAATGAGGTCAGACTCAGTTGATTTAGGGTAGAGTGGTAATAATCCTGAGTCCTAGAAGTTTCAGGAGCGGGTGGAATAATTTACCTATCAAGTCTGACCCAATTGATCTTATTAATCTAAGGGGGTGGAGCTATGATGTATGAAGAAGTCATTCGAGATTTCGCTAAAAGAACCCGAGCCAACCTTTGTGCTGTAGAGCAACTTAATGCGGAAGGTAAGAGGGACGTTTCGTTGTTTCCAGCTGGCGCTACCGGCGATGCCAGGCCAACGCCTGTCTATAGCGTCAGTGTTGATGAGAAACCGGGCATACAGGCTATCGGGCTGACAGCCCCCGACCTTCCACCGGTTCCAGGAAAGGAATCGTCCGTTGCACGAGATTATGAATACGTCCGTCACGGAACGTTATCCATTCTTGCCGCCCTCGATTTACATTCAGGGGAGATTATTGCCAACGTTGAAGCAAGACATCGTAGCTGTGAGTTTATTGATCTGCTCAAGCGCCTTGACGCACACTATCCGGCTGAGGCGATCATCCGTGTGGTGCTGGACAACCATTCCGCGCACATTTCAAAGGAAACTATGGCTTACCTGGCTACGCGACCGGGAAGGTTTGAATATGTCCATACGCCCAAGCATGGTTCCTGGCTCAACCTGGTTGAATGTGCATTCTCAAAGATGGCTCGAACATTCCTGCGTCATATCCGTGTTGCCTCCAAGGATGAGTTAAAGGAACGGATACTCAAAGGAATTGTTGAAATCAACGAGTCTCCTGTTCCCTTTCGATGGAAAAAATTCGACCTGGAACTTGCTTGATTTGTAATGCCTTTTAGGAAACGAACTACTAGGCATATGTCTCGATTAGCTCGTCTTGTTATCCCCGGTTATCCGCACCATGTGACTCAGCGTGGAAACCGTCATGCACAGACGTTTTTTGAAGATGGCGACTATGCCCTTTATGAGTCTTTATTGCGTGAAGCGGCAGAAAAAGCGGCGGCTGAGGTATGGTGTTACTGCCTGATGCCCAACCATGTCCATATCATCATTGTACCGTCGGATGAAGATGGCTTGCGCCGTACTTTTGCTGATGCACACCGGCGTTATACTGGATATGTTAATGCTCGGATGCGGGTTACAGGACATTTGTGGCAAGGGCGATTTGGTTCAGTTGTGATGGATGAAGAACACCTGGCGTATGCAGTACGCTACGTTTCACTCAATCCTGTTCGCGCCGGATTGGTTGAGCGGGCTCAGGACTGGCCTTGGTCAAGTGCTGCATGCCATGTGTCGGGTCGTGACAGCGAACTGATAAAAGTTGCCCCCGTACTTGAGCGTTATGGGGATTTTGCTACTTTTCTTGATCAGAGGGAGGAACTTTCTGAGGCTTTCAGGGTGCTTCGTCAGTCAGAAACGACAGGTCGCCCTTTGGGCCCTGACAGGTGGGTTGAAAAGCTTGAAGTATTGACAGGTCGACAACTAAAGCCTCAGAAACGTGGCCCAAAAAGAAAGATAGTGGATGAGAGTTGAGTGTATTTAGTAAACTGTCACCGTAATTTAATTCAAGGCACGATACTGAATACCAACCCGTACAGACCAGAACTTGCCAGCTTTTTTCATGTGGAGTGAAGGATGTTGTGGTGATTTTTTTAGAATCTCGAAATTCTTGTCTGCCAGCTTTTGAACCAACCGAGGCATTTCATCGTAGCATTTCCAGAAAGAATTGCTGGCAAAATGCGTTAAATCTTTCGGCAATTCCCAGCCTTAAACTCTGCAAGTGATTTGTCTGCGAGGCTATCCAGTTTTCCGGCCTGGACATCTTGTTCAAACTGTTTGTCCCAAGCGTCGGCATCAAATCGAATGAACCAGTCACGAAATTCTGAAAGGGCGCTGGAATGCAACTGCGCCACTTGCGATTCGATCTCCTTTAATGTCGCCATCACAGCCTCCTTTCCAGCCGTATTTTCAACAATTGCCTGCATCGTATTCCTCTTTCACAAAGCTTTCCAGTCTACCGAGACCCTTCAAATTCTGGATACATCTGCTTGATTCGGCTTTGCCCTAAACAAGAAGGGGCTGTCGAAGCAGCCCTTTTCTGTTTCACCCTGCGGTTTATCGATCTCCTGAGACTTAGGCGATCTCCATCAGGCATTCATCCGGGTTGACGTTGTCGCCAACGGCTGCATAAACAGCTTTGACAGTGCCTGATACCGGTGCATGCACCGGGTTTTCCATCTTCATGGCCTCGACCACAAGCACGATGTCGCCAGCCTCAACCGTCTGACCCTCCTTGACATTAATAGCCACGATGCGGCCCGGCATCGGCGTGGTGACATGATTGTCTGAGGTCGCCTTCGGACGTTTGGAGCCCTTCGATGCCTTCTTGGCGTCGATGCCGCGGCCATCCAGGGTAGGCACTACCTCGGTCAGGGTTTCGACCATCACCTCTTCGAGCACGTTGTCCACCTTCACATAATACGGGCGGATATCTTCGCTCTTGTGGCCGGTGCCCTCGATCTTGATGTGGTACTGCTCGCCATGGATGACGACATTGAATTCGGTCGGCGCCAGTTGCATTGCACTTGCCGCAGCAGGAGCCTCCGCTTCCGGTTCATCCAGCGGCTCAGGATTGAATACACCCTTCTCGCGCTCGTCAAAATACTCCAGCGCAATGGCCGGGAACATCGCATAGGAAAGCACATCCTCGACGCTCTTGGCCTTGTCGCCAACCTCGCGCGTCAGCGCATCCAGTTCATCGTCCAGCAGGTCGGCAGGGCGTACATCGACAACCTCTTCATCGCCCAGCGCTAATTTCCGCACATCCTCGTTGATTTCGCCCAGGGCCTTGCCGTACTTGCCTGCCAGATACATTTTCGTCTCATTGGTGATGACCTTGTACTTCTTGCCGGAAATCACATTGAGCACGGCCTGCGTGCCGACAATCTGGCTGGTCGGTGTGACCAGCGGCGGATAGCCGAAGTCGGCGCGTACGAGCGGCACCTCATCGAGCACTTCGTCCATGCGATCCAGCGCGCCCTGTTCCTTTAACTGATTGGCGAGGTTGGAGATCATGCCGCCCGGTATCTGGTTCGTTTGCACGCGCGTATCCACGCCCGTGAAATCGGACTCGAAACGCTTGTACTTTTTGCGCACTTCACGGAAATAGGCGGCGATATCCTGCAAAGCCTCAAGATTCAGGCCGGTATCATATTGCGTGCCGGAGAATGCCGCGACCATGGTCTCGGTGGGTGGATGCGAGGTGCCCCCGGCCAGCGGGCTGATGGCTGTGTCGATAATGTCGCAGCCGGCCTTTACCGCCTCCCACTGCACCATTTCGGCCAGGCCGGCCGTGGCGTGGCTGTGCAGGTGCAACGGCATTGAGACGGCCTTTTTCAGGGCCTTGACGAGTTCACGGGCTGATTTTGGCGTCAACAGGCCAGCCATATCCTTGATGGCCAGGGTGTCGCAGCCCATATCCTCGAGGCCGCGTGCCATATCCACGAAATATTCCAGGTTGTGCACGGGGCTGATTGTGTAGCAGATCGCGCCTTCGGCATGCCTGCCGTTTTCCTTGACCTGTTGCAGGGCCACGCGCACGTTTCTGAGATCGTTCATGGCGTCGAATGTGCGGAATACATCCACACCATTGGCGCAGGCCATGTCGACGAATTTTTTCACCACATCGTCGGCGTAATGCCGGTAACCGAGCAGGTTCTGGCCGCGGAGAAGCATCTGGATCGGCGTGTTTGGCAAAACGGCATTGAGTTCGCGCAGTCGCACCCAGGGGCCTTCCTTCAGGTAGCGCAGGCAGGTATCAAAGGTCGCGCCGCCCCAGGCTTCAATGGACCAGAAGCCGACCGCATCCAGCTTTTCGCAAATGGGCAGCATATCGTCCAGCCGCATGCGCGTGGCAAGCAGCGACTGGTGGCCGTCGCGCAGGCCCAACTCGGTAATGGCTAGTTTGCGTTTTGTCATTTGAACTCCTTAGGGAAAAGAGGGGTTACCACAAAGGCACCAAGGCGCAAAGGAGGATTTTTGTTTTCAGAAAAATCTCCATCGGGACTCAATCCGGTGCGAACATTGCCATCTTGAATCCATAGTGGATTTTTCTTGGTGTCTTTGTGACTCGGGCGTTCCGCCCTCGGGGCCTGCGCCCCGCCCTGGCGGGCGTCCAAACGGCCTGCGGCCTTTTTGTGTCTTCGTGGTGAATTCATGTATTTTTCTACAGGCCTGCGTGGGCCGCAATCGAGGCGGCTACAGCGGCGGCAATATCTTCTCTGGCTTCAAACGGCTTGTAGTCCAGCAATTCAGGATTTTCATCCAGAAATCCGGTGTGGAATACACCGCTCCTGAAGATGTCCGACTCCGCAATGTGCCGGTAAAAAGGCAACGTGGTGCGTACGCCACGGATATCGTATTCGTCCAGGGCGCGCTGAGCCCGTCTTACGGTTTGCTCCCAGTTGGGGCCCCATACGGTGAGTTTGGCGCACATCGAGTCGTAAAACGGCGGAATCATGTAGCCGGCGTAGACGCTGCCGTCTACGCGGATGCCAGGACCGCCGGGCGAGAAATAGCGGGTGATCGTGCCGGGTGTAGGCAGGAAGTTGTTCTTGGGGTCTTCAGCGTTGACCCGGAATTCGATGGCGTGCCCCTTGAGTTGCAGATCATCCTGGCTGAAGGCCAGGGATTCACCGGCGGCAATGCGGATCTGTTCGGCCACGATATCCACGCCGGTCACCGCTTCGGTAATCGGATGCTCAACCTGCAGGCGCGTGTTCATTTCCATAAAATAGAAGTTGTGATCGGCATCGACCAGGAACTCAACGGTGCCGGCATTAACGTAGTTTACGGCTTGAGCGGCTTGCACTGCCACCTTGCCCATTTCTGTGCGCAGCTTGTCGCTGATAAAATTGGACGGAGCAATCTCGATCAGCTTCTGGTTGCGGCGCTGGATAGAGCAGTCGCGCTCGAACAGGTGAACGGTATGTCCATGCTGGTCGGCCAGCACCTGAAATTCGATGTGGTGCGGATCGACGATGCACTTCTCCATGAACATCTCATCGCTTCCGAAGGCCGCCATGGCTTCACGTTGGGTGATCTCGTAGTTCTCCTGCAATTCCCGGTTGTTGTTACAGCGGCGTATGCCTCGACCCCCGCCGCCGGCAGCCGCTTTCAGCATAACAGGAAAACCCATCTCCCTGGCCACCTTGACGGCTTCACTCACGCTTTCAAGGCTGCTCTCCGTGCCGGGGATGACGGGTACGCCGGCGGCAATCATGGCGGTTCGTGCCATGGTCTTGCTGCCCATATTTCGGATGGCATCAGGGCTTGGCCCGATATAAGTGAGTCCGGCATCGGTGACGCGCTGTGCGAAATCGGCGTTCTCCGAAAGGAAGCCGTAACCGGGGTGTACAGCTTCGCAGGCCGTCTCCAGGGCAATATCCACGATGCGGTGCATGTTCAGGTAGCTCTTGACCGGATCGGGGCCGATCAGAACGGCCTTGTCTGCCTTCTTGACGTGCACGGCATGACTGTCCGCTTCCGTATAGATAGCGACGGTTTCAATACCGAGTTCGTGACAGGATCGCATGATGCGGATGGCGCACTCGCCCCGGTTTGCGATCAGGATGCGTTTAAACAAGCAGTCGCCCTCC
Source organism: Zetaproteobacteria bacterium (assembly GCA_003228735.1). Taxonomy (GTDB): domain Bacteria; phylum Pseudomonadota; class Zetaproteobacteria; order Mariprofundales; family Mariprofundaceae; genus SZUA-181. The sequence continues at coordinate 8,013 of QIFG01000020.1, read as the reverse complement.
TTTTCGGGCCGCGCATGATACCTGCAAGGGGGTGACGGAACAAACGGCCCGGCGGAAGCGGATGCGCGGCAACTGTTAGCAGCAGTAGAAGCGGATGCTGGCTACTTCAAGGTTTTCAGAAAGGCGATGACAGCAGCCCTGTCCTCGGCATTCTTGATGCCTCCAAAGGCCATTTGGGTGCCCGGCTTCAAAGCTCGCGGATCGGTCAGGAAGGTGTCCAAATTCTTGTCCGTCCACCTGTCAAACGGCAACCCCTTAATCGTGACTTTTCCCCCAGCCTTATTGAACAGCGAAGGACCGACTTTTTTCTTGTCACGGTCCAGGTAATGGCATGCCGTGCATGCTTCCGCTGCCGCAGGTATTGTGCTGCCGTCTCCTGCGAGCCGCTGTGGCTCCGCACCCTCGATGCCGGCTGAAGCTGTCTGTATATGGCCTGCAGCAGCCATGCCGGTGGTCTTGGCTGGGTAATAGTGGGGGCCGATACGGCTGAGGGAGCGAGCATAGGCCAGCACAGAACGCACATCTTGATCGGAAAGGTACTCGCCGAAGCCAGGCATGGCATCGCTTTTGCCCTGTTTGATGACTGTAAGGAGTGTGGCATCGGGTTTATAGAGGCGTTCATTCCAGGCAAAGCTGGGAACACCCGGCGTGACCGCCTGGCCTGTATCTCCATGACAACCGGCACAATTTTCAGCGAATACCTCACGGCCGGCATTCAGGTCGGCATCGGCGACCAGGCTCTTTCTTTCCAGTATGGGTGGTGCATGTACAACTGACTGATGACATTCGATGCAACTCGCACCCGCCTGTTTGGCCTGCGTGTGCACCTTGGCAACGGCCTCGATGCTGTTGCTGGCTGCGAGCAGGTCCGGATCATGGCATTGCAGACAGGCGGCACTGTTTGAGTCGCGGAACTTCTGGCGCACTTTTTCTGCCAGGCGTGGCCTGAACTTCTCCCCGCGCGTCAGGTCGGCCACAGGACTGGAGATATCCCAGAATTCTCCGCCGGGTCCGCTGCCCGCTTCGGACCAGAACCATGGGCCTGCTCCAAACATAAAGCGCACGAAGTCAGCGGGTGAATGTGTTTCACCGTGGCAGGTGACACAGCCTGGGTTGATGCCGTTTAGTCCCCGGTAATGGGCGGATTTTGTATATTCGTAGTAATTTTGCGGATGACATTCGGCACAGCCCACGTTCAGGCCGCCAACTGAATCAAAGGCCGGATGGGGCCGGTAGTCCTCATAATCATAACGTGTTTCATGGCACAGGGCGCAGGTGCCGGCGTTGGTGAAGCTGCCGTAGTGCAAGGTTCCCATCAGGATACTGAGTAGCACGAGGGCAACCAAGGCTGCCCCGCCAATCACCTGCTTAAGATGGGTCAGGAGCCATTCGACGCCCAGATCGATCCAGTCATGAATGCTTTTTTTCTGCTCAGGCATTGCTGTGCCTGATGATCATGCCGTAGCGGTCGCCGGACTGCGCTTTCATGACCTTGATCCTGGTGTCGGACCAGGCATAACCTCCTCCACGGGCATCATGTGCATCCGGAATGATCTCGCAGGGGTTTACGCCCGTATCATCCCACCACAGGTTGTTTTCGATATCCCTGTCCCGGTACAGGTTTCCCTTCGGCGCCGCTTCCCTGGGTTTGGCCTGGGCTACCCGGCCGCCGGCCGTGTGTCCGAAACCTTGCGCCATGGCGACAACATTGGGATGGATAGCCTCAGTGGCTCGCGCCTTGGTAACCAGTGTGCCGATGCTGGAGGTAATGCGGATGAGTCCGCCGTCGCGGATGCCCAGCGCTCTGGCGGTAGCCTTGTTGATCCAGGCAGGATTGCTGTGAAACAGTTCTTGCAGGTATTTGTTGTTCGCAGTACCGGGGCGGTGGTGGGCGTTCCAGCGGTAAACACTCAACGTCAGTGTGCCATCACGCGGGTTCGCCGGTTCCGGAGTTGGCGGGAACCAGTCCGGCCATGAGACTTCGGACTTGCCGGATCGTTTTACCTCCAGTTTGCGGTCCAGTTCATAATAAGGCTCCAGATCACGGCCGGTATGGAAGCTGGTCATCTCGTGGCGGACGGGGTCGAGGCGCCCATAAACGGGCCAGACCCCGAACTTCTTGAGTTTGGCGGCGGCTTCATTCGAATCTTTGGCAAACTCGCTTGCTTCCAGGCAGGCCCAGGTCCAGGCCTCGCCATCGCCGAATGACCAGTATGATTTCATCTTCCGTTTTCCGTCCGGATCAACGTGATTAATGATGTCTGTAAGAATTTCCCGCAGATCGCGTGACTTGCCCACGGGAGAGATTACCGGTTGCCTGATACTCAGCCATGGCCAGAAAGAGTCTTCCGAAGCGACCGGGTCAAAGCGCTCCAGGGCAAGGGTGTCCGGCAGGATGTAATCGGCGAAGATGGCGGTTTCAGTGAGATAGGGGCCGAAATCCACAATGGTGCCGACGCGCCCCTCGTCCTGCAGGAGTCGTCTCCAGCGATCCGGTGATGGATTGGCAAAAGCCGGGTTGGCACGGTAATTGAATAGCATGGCCAGTCTGTCCTTGCCAGCATCGAATGCATTTTTCGCTGGCGGTGGGGCTGCCGGCACAGGCTGGGGCTGGCCGAGTTCGACACGCCTTGGCAGGCAATTGCCACCACGAACCTCTATGTTGCCGGTGATAATCGGCAGCAGCATGCATGCGCGTACCTGTTCGGCGCCAAACTGATGATGGCTGACGCCGCCACCGATAATCACACAGGCAGGCCTGGAGCGGGCGAATTCCCATGCCAGGTTCTCGATTGTTTGTGCCGCCACGCCGCTGACCGATTCCGCCCATGCAGGTGTATAGCGATCCAGATGTTGGGCAAGCTTCTTGGCGTTAATGTTTGTCTGCCTTTTTATAAAGCCGTAATCGGCCAGCCGGTGATGCATGATGGTGCGCGCCATGGCCAGAGCCACTGCGGAATCAGTGCCGGGCAGGATGGGGTGCCAGGCATCGGATCTGGCCGCCGTATTGGACAGGCGTACATCGAAGGTGATCAGCTTTGCCTTGTTTTCCACCATACCATCCACCAGATCATGTGCCAGATGGTGATCCGTCTCCATGGGGTTAGCGCCAAAATTAAGCACAAACTTGCTGCGTTTGACATCGGGGAGCATGCTGTTTTCGCCCCATAGTTCCTGGAAAGCCCTTGCCCGATTGGGGTCGTTCCATTCCTCATGCACGATATGGCGGGCCGATCCCAGCGTGTGCAGGAAGCGGCTCAGGCTACCGCCGCTGAAATCCCGCTCATAAGACAGGCCGATGGCTTCGGCCTGGCCCGCATCCAGCGTGGCGCTAAGTTTATTGCCGATTTCGGCTATGGCCTGCTGCCATGAAATCTTCAACCAGGCGCCCTCGCCCCGTTTGCCGAAGCGCTTAAGGGGATGAACGATCCGATCCGGGTCATACAGTTTGAGATAGGATACCGTTTCAGCCGGAGACAGCAGACCCTGAGATGATACGTGGTGAGGATTGGCCTCCAGTTTGACGACACGATCGCCCTGCACAAAGGCGATGCCTCCCTCACCGGACAATCCCGTGTACGGAAAAGGAATGCGGTCGTGTACGCTCAGGTAGGAATAGTCCTCTCCCCATTTACGCAGTTCCATGGCCCTGAGCGAAAACGGCATGCTGCTCAAAGCAATGCCCATGGCGCCGGCGCCGGTTATTTTGAGAAAGTCTCTGCGATTAATGTCCATGCTCAGACCTAATAGAACGTCTGCAGAAACTGGCCGGCCTTAACCCACCAGATACGCATGCCGAATACGCCGATGTCCACCAGTATGGCGGCGGCGACAATGGCCCAGACATTTTTCCCCAGACGCGAGAAGATCAGAATCAGGGGAAGCGCGAGGGAACACAGTATTTCCATCCACAGGTAGGGTCCCTGAAAGACACCGAACAGGACTTCCGTCAACGTCGTGTATTCTTCCTCGTTGCCATAAAGCATCTGCACGGATTCGCAGTAGATCAGCCAGGCGTCAAACAGAACGCCGAAGCCCATCATCTTTCCCAGGCCCAGAATGAAGTCCTTGCCGATGCGCTTGGCGGGCTCCAGGAAATGGTTGCGGATCACCAGGAGAATGATCAGAAAACCAATGCCGGAGATAAATGCGCCGGTCAGGAAAATCAGCGGCGCCATGGCCGTGTGATTCAACTCCCGGTTGGGATTGAGTTCCATGACAATGCCGGTATACCAGTGGGTGCTCACGGCGAGCAGCACCGAAATCAGGCCGATGATGCGTGCCAGGGTTTCATTTTTCCGGTAAATGAACCAGCTGTAGACCATCATCGATACCGGATAGCTCAGAATCAGAAAGGCGCCCCAGGCCATCGGCGAGCTATAGTGCCAGAAACCCCAGTTAATCAGATGGAAAAAGCGCCACGGTTGCCCCAGGTCGGCAATAAGTACGATCGGCACAATCATCAGCAGTCCGATGGAGGCGTTGGAGGCAAACAATGATACGGGCTTGTATTTCTTGATGCCGAAGACCCATCCGAGGCTGGAGATCACAAATGAACCGGCGCTGGCGCCCACGATCCAGAAATAGACCGAAATCTGAGTGCCCCAGTAGACATTATGAAAGGCGTTCCAGACGATTTCCTGTTCCATGGCCTAGTGTCCTATCCCGTAAATTCGCAGATCATCAGCGAGACTGGGCGGGATGTGCGGCAAGGCGCGCGAGCGCGGGACTGGCCATAGCCAATTCAAGCGAGCTGGGCGCCGCCGCACGCCCGCCCGGCCTCGCCCGAAGGGAACCATCCCAAGGAACCAATGCGGCGTTGCGCCCCTTGCCAAGGACACGCCATTGACGGCGGGACGCGCCTTGCCTTGGTTCCATGGGGTGGCTCTGATGGCTCGTGAATTTACGGGATAGGACACTAATCCTCCTGCTCTTCTTCCAGCATATCGCCATGCATGAAATGGCTATTTGGATAATTGCGTTTGAAGGTATTGAATTCCTTTTTCATCTGGGCGCTGCGATGGTGGTAACTCTCGACATTGTCCATGTCTTCCAGGCCGATGTAGTAAACTTGCGGCCGTGTACCCAGGTCCTTTTTTATCGTATCCGTCGGGAAAAGGCCGACGAGTTTGGCCACCTCGCTGTCAGGATCATTGATGTCGCCAAAGATCAGCGCATTGGCCGTGCAGGCGGCTACGCAGGCGGGGGCCAGACCGCGCTCGACGCGATGTACGCAGAATGTGCACTTGTCGGCCACCCGCGTCGGATCGTGCGGGTTGGAACGGTCAGCCGGCAGCAGGTGGCGGGCATTATAAGGGCAGGCAATCATACAAGTGCGGCAACCGATACAGCGGTTATAGCGTTGCAACACATAGCCGTCTTCGTGCTTGAATGTTGCCTGCACAGGGCAGGCACGCACGCATGGCGGGTTGTCGCAATGATTGCAGAAGCGGGGAATAAAGCGCCGCTGCACATTTGGAAACTGGCCGCGTTCGATGACCTTGACCCAGGTGCGCATGACCCCGAGAGGCGTATCGAACTCGGCCTTGCAGGCCAGGCTGCATTCCATGCAACCGGTGCAACGCGTCAGGTCCACGACCATGGCATAACGCCGTTTACCCTTAACGCCGAAGCTGGTGGGGTTCTGCAGCCCGTAATGGCGAACCTTAGTCATTGCTTGACTCTATGGCCGGAATATCAAAAACAGCCGTGCTTTTTTCACCGCCGTTTTCAAATGACACTTCAATGTACAGTGGTTTGGCTGAATCCCTGGAAATGAACTGACAGTATGATGTAACGCCGAAGGCCTGGACCTGTTCAAGTTCTGCTTCAAGCAACACGGCGCCTTGGGCATCGCGCACCAGGATATGCACCTGTTCGGGTTGCAGCGCCCGTTGACTTTCTTCATCCTGGAAAAGTAAGACTACGTGGTGTTCGCGCCCGTCTTCAGGTTCCAGAACCGGGCAGGGAGAACGTAAATGGCTGGCATGGGTGATTTCGATGTGAATGATGGCGCCGCCAGCAGTTTGTGGGCTTATTGCCGTTTCCGCCTGGGCTTGCCCTGTAAAAAACAGGGCAAGTGGAAAGAAACATAACAATAAAAGTCTTGCCGAACTCAAGGCCATTCCGGCTTTCTCCCTCGCGTGATACGCCATTATTTGAAACGTCAGTTTCTTAAGGTTTAATCGTTTCTCCCGCGTTGATTAACACCATACTCACAAAAAAATTATGCTCTTTATTTCGATACATTAGGGCAGCAATTGCCGGACTGCAACAGCAGGTTACGCCTGTGTCGAGGGGGATAATCTATGCGAAGCTTCCAGCAGGCGGGTTGTGCCTGCCGGGCAGGGCGGGTGGCCGCATAATCCGGCCAGCATCATAATCAGGGCCGGATGGCGACATGCTCGCCGACCCTGGCATGTTGGAATAAATCCAGAATGTCGGCATTGCCCATGCGGATACAGCCATGCGAGGCAGGGGTTCCCAGCTTGTCCTCCTCATGGGTGCCGTGGATGTAGATATAGCGGCTTTCCGTGTCTACGGCGCCGCGCAGGTTTTTCCCGAGTTCCATGCCGTCCAGCCACAGGATGCGCGTCAGAATCCAGTCACGCTTCGGATCGGATGCCTCAGGGTCAAAGATGCCGACCGGCTCGCGGCCGATAAAGGCTGTATATATCGGCATGTCTTCGCCGATCATGGCGCTGATGCGGTGTTTTCCGAGCGGTGTCTGCAGGCTGTCACGCCGGTTGCCGCAGCCGGCAAGGGCGGTGGAAACCGGGTAGGCATACCAGACGCCGCTTGCCCTGCGGTGATAGAGCCGCTGTTCGGAGATGGAGATGACAATCACGCTTGCGAGTCTAGGGGATTTTCCGGGTTAGCGCTTGTACGGCTTGTACGAATCTCTACAATGTAAAAAAATCAACAGAGGGAGTAGTTATGGATATCAGCAAGGTGCCGGCCGGAGTGAACCCGCCCGAGGACATCAATGTGTTCATCGAGGTGCCGCAGCACGGCGATCCGATCAAGTACGAGTTGGACAAGGAGTCCGGCGCGATCTTTGTTGACCGTTTTATGAATACCGCCATGCATTACCCTTGCAATTACGGCTTCATTCCGAATACCTTGTCCGATGATGGCGACCCAACGGATGTGCTGGTGGTTTCCGCTTTTTCACTGATTCCCGGTTGTGTGGTGCGCTGCCGCCCGGTTGGCGTATTGCAGATGGAGGACGAAGCGGGGATGGATGCCAAGCTTCTGGCGGTACCTGTTTCGAAGCTGAAGCCGGTCTATGATCATGTGCAGCAGCCGGAGGATTTGCCCGGCTTCCTGCTCGATCAGATTCGGCATTTCTTCGAGCATTACAAGGATCTGGAGAAGAACAAATGGGTCAAGGTCACCGGCTGGGGTGATGCTGATGCCGCCAGAAAGGAAATCGTGGATTCGATTGCCGCCTATCAGGCGCAGGAATGAATGACTGCATTGATGGTTCCTGTTGCTTTGCTATGCTTGTTCATGGTTCGTTCCGCTCCTTTCTTCAAATGGATGTCCTCACCGGACATATCCATTTTGGCACATTGCGATGCCGTTAGGGAGCGGGACGGATCATCCCATTAGGTCTTGTTTCGCGCATTCGTGGGATATAATCCTTACTTCTTCGGGGGTTTCTCCACCCGGAAAACACTCGTTTCAGCAATCAGGTCGTGCAGCGCTTGTAAGGTATATAGGCAACCTTTCGACGAAGGGGCATGATGCAGGATGTGGCAAAATACAGGTTTATATTGTTGGCTTTCGGTCTTTTGGGGATTGTTTCCAATAGCCATGCCGGGGCGCAGGAAAAACTAATCCGGCTGACGCAGACTGGTTGCCAGTTTGTTGAGACTGAGGGTGTGGATCATGGATTCAAACCCATGAGCGCCGCAGATTGTAATCGGATCAACGCGCAGACGGCTGAAGAGCGGTTGGCCAAGTCCGAAGTCCTGAAACTTAAGCCGGGCCGGTATATTTTCCGGGTAC
>QIFG01000082.1 GCA_003228735.1 Zetaproteobacteria bacterium | reverse complement strand
AGTATCTGTGTGTAAAGTGCTTTGTCTCTCATGCCCCATAGCATAACCTCCAGTAATCACGTTACCCACACGATCAGGGGAAGAGCCAAAATAATAAATGAAACAAATGAGTTTAACCTTTGTGTCTTGGTGTGATTCGAGGCAACCATGCCCCTCACCCTGCGGGCGGCTTGCAGCCGTCCAAACGGCAGGACTGCCTTTTTGTCTTCGTGGTTCAATCTTTTTTTGTTTGGCTTCGGCTTTGCAGGACTATGGGTGAATGGCTTCTTCAAAGATGAAATCGATGTTCCGTTGCCAGCGGCCATGGAAGGCCGTAAGCCAGAGGTCGGCCTGGGTTTTGCCGGAGCCGACAGCCTGTTCCAGGGGCTTCAGGAAAATCGTTTCATCCTGTCCCTGACTGTTTAACAGATGCTGGCGCTCGAGTCCGGCATGGGCGACATCCAGCATTTTTTCACAGAGGGCCAGCACTGTCGTGTCTCTGAAGGGCGTTTGCAGCGCTGTTTTCGGAACGGCATTGCGCAGGGCGCAGACTTCCCCGTGCTGCCAGTCTTCGATCCAGTCCCGGCACTGCTGCAGGGCGGTGTCGTCGTACAGCAGCCCCTTCCACAGGGCCGGTAGTGAACATATCCACGGCCGGGGGCCGGCATCGGCGCCGCGCATTTCCAGATATTGTTTCAGGCGCACTTCGGGATATACGGTGCTCAGATGCATTTCCCAGTCTTCCAAGGTCGGCAGTTCACCCGGCAGGGCCGGAAGTTTGCCGGCCATAAAATCCCGGAAGCTCTGTCCGGCACTATCTATATAGCGCCCATTTCGGATAACGAAATATAAAGGCGCATCCAGCGCCCAGTTCGTGTACCGCTCAAATCCAAAGCCATCTTCAAAGATCATCTCAGGAATGCCGGTGCGGGCCGGATCGGTATCGAGCCAGCAGTGGGCGCGGTAGGAGGCAAAGCCGCTGGGTTTGCCGTCAACAAACGGGGAAGCGGCAAACAGCGCGGTGACGAGCGGCTGCAGGCAGTAGCCGATGCGCATCTTCTTCGCCATGTCGGTTTCCGAGGAGAAATCGAGGTTTGCCTGCACCGTGGTCGTGCGCAGCATCATGTCCAGGCCATGGGCGCCTACCTTGGGCATATAGTTCCGCATGACTTCATAACGTTTCTTGGGCATCCACGGAATATCGTCGCGTTGCCATTTTGGCTGAAAGCCCAGGCCGAGAAAGCCGATGCCGATTTGTTCGGTGACGCGCTGCAGGGAATGCAGGTGCTCGGCCACCTCCCGGCAGGTTTCGTGAATGCTCTCAAGTGGCGCCCCGGAAAGCTCGAGCTGGCCGCCGGGTTCCAGTGTGATGGATGCTGTGCCATGTTTCAGGGCGATCGGGTTATCACCCTCAAAGACAAGTTGCCAGTCCTCCGTGGCCAGCAGTTCCAGGGCGCGCCGGATGCTGCGTTCGCCTTCATAGGGGATGGGCCTGAGCGTATCAATACAGAAGCCGATTTTCTCATGCTCGGTGCCGACGCGCCAAGCATTTCTCGGTTTGCATCCCGAGGCGAAGTAGTCAGTCAGTTGTGATAGCGAAGTGAGAGTCACCATGACTTAGCCGTCGAGCATTGACTTGAGGGGGTCGTCTTTTCCAAATGGGTTAATGAAGCGCACGCCTCCAAGTTCGCGACCGTGCTGAAAATCCTCAGTGAAGATTGTATGCACCCCGGCGTCGCAGGCAACGGCCCAGAGCATTGCATTCCAGAATGCCAGCCCGTGTTTTTGTACAGCCTTGATAGCGCTCGTTAATGAGGCAGTGCGGGGGCAGGCGACCGGGAAGATGGTTTGCCAGTCACGAACAAACAGGCTGGCCTCGTGGGCGGACAGGCCTTTTCGCGTCGAGACCGCATAAAATTCACTCAAGGCCTGCAACGTTAGCACACAGTCAAGTTCTGCCGCACGGTCTATCAGGTTCAATGCTTGCTGGTGTTTACGTCCTGCATCAAGGTCGATTGCATAGATAAGGATATTTGTGTCGAGGCTGATGCGTTTAGCGCGCATGCGCCTGATCCCGGTTTAAACGTTTGCCTCCCAGGTGGTAACCTGCCTTCATCCGCTTTAGGCACCGGATTTTGGCTACGTTTTGTTCGGCTGTGAGTCCGGGTTCCCTGTTTAATGAGGCCAGTTTGGCGACAGGCTTTCCACGCCGCATGATGATGACTTCATCACCGTTTTCAGCGGCTTCAATGAAATGCGAAAGGCGCTGATTTACGTCTCTAATATTAGCGAATTGTTGTCCCATTTAGATTGCTCCTGTGTCGTTCAGAGTGAAATGTAGAACATTCTACATTGCAGCACAATGAATTCGAATCTTTGGAGTGCAAAAACTTGCGCATCGTCAATATGCCTGCTACTACAACTGTTACCACTAATTCATATTAATAGGAGGGGGAGGAGAAAGACAATGAAAGTAAAATATCTGATGACAGCAATCCCTGTCCTCTTGGCGGCTCTGCTTGCCATGCAGGTTCCGGCTACGGCGGCCGGACAGGTCAATGTAAATACTGCAACCGCTGAGCAGTTGCAGGAGGTGAAGGGCATCGGCGCCAAAACAGCGGCCGCCATTGTGCTTTACCGTGAAGCACATGGGGCATTCAGTTCCCTGGATGACCTGGTCAATGTAAAAGGCATTGGCGCCAGGACGTTGGAGAAGATTCGCCCCTATCTGACTGTGGGCAAATCCACGTCCATGCTGCCGACAGGTTGGCGTTACGCCTGACCATGTGTAAGTAATCGCCGAAGGCGCGGAGGTGTGCAGAGTTTTTTCGTACGCCTCCGTGTCCTTTGCGGCGCTTATGTTCTGAGCTAATTGCCCTTTTAATTTCTACAAAAAGGCGAATGCCGTTTGGACGGCCAAAGGCCGCCCGCAGGGCGAGGGGCAGGATGCCCCGAGTCAAAGAAGAAGCAAGACAAATATTATATTTGGACGCCCAACGGGCGGGGCAAAGCCCTGAGGGTCGTAGAAGGCCCGAATCAAAAGGCGCCCGCAGGCATATGCGTATAATTGGTGGTATAATTGGGGTCAGACTCTATAATTGGGGTCAGACTCGATTTAACTTGCGTCTTGCTCGCTGTTACAGCAAAAGGCAACTATTTAATTCGAGTCTGACCCCAATTACATTCGTACATTCGTGTGATTCGGGGCAGTCTGCCCCTCACCCTTCAGGCGCCCTTCGTGCGTCCAAACGGCAGGGCTGCCTTTTTGTCTTTGTGGTTCAGTATCTCACAAGGAGGTGTTGCAAAATGACACATTGAGGGTGTGGCGTATTGACCCTGTGATCTGTATCACGCACTGTTCACGAGTCCTCCCATATGGGTTTGCTTTTCTCTGCCTACCGGACGCGATTTGGATCAGATTAAATCATGATTCGGAGGCAGGTCGAAGAGAATGCGAAGACTGGAGGGGATGACAAACTTATAAAGGCCCTACGGGGCTAATTTTTCGGAGGATACACACAAATGAAAAAGTTTTTTCTTTCTGCTGCCGCCTTCGCTGTTGTTGCTGTTTCCGCTATCGCGGTTGCTCCTAACACAGCTGAGGCTATTCCAGCATTTTCACGCCAGACTGGCGCTGCTTGCCTTGCCTGCCACTTCCAGGCCTTCCCGGCCATTAACGCTTTTGGCCGCGCATTCAAGATGGGTTCATTCACGGATGTGGGCGAGCAGGCCCTGGTCGAGGATGATGGCTTGTCCATCCCGGCCGTACTGAACGCCACCTGGACTCTGCGTGGCAACTACACGAGCACCAACACAACTGGCTTAGCCAGCGAAGGCACCTGGACGGTTCCGGCTGACTCTATGTTGATGATCGCCGGCCGTATCGGCCCCATCACCGGCGGTTTCGTTGAACTCGGCAGTGCTACGCTTAATGCTAATACTCAGACTACCAACTGGCAGCTCATTAACTCCGTCGATCTCGGCGGCTTCCAGGTCGGCTTCGGCGCCCACAACTCCACCTTCGGCGGTTCCGGCGTTCTGGAGCTTTCCAACGTCTTCGGTCAGCATGGCGGCAAGCTTGGCGGCAAGAACGTTTCCGCCATCCATGCTGCCGGCTTTGACCAGGGCACGGTGGGTGTTGGCACCTGGATCGGCAATGGTCTTGGCGTCGTCCAGATCGCCCTCGTTGCGAACAATGCTGCCGCCAATGGCACGGTTAACGTGGGCACCAGATTCGGCAAGCTCATACGTGCTGTTGCCACGCTGGATGTTGCTGGCTGGGATACGCTGATCGGCTTGGGCCTTGTCACCGGCACAGCCGGCCGCGGCACCGCAGCTGGCGCTGTCGCCACTGTTGGTGACGTTGCGCAGCCAATGAATCTGCAGTTCGTTGACTTCCAGATGCAGGGCGATGTCGGCGACATGAGCGTTGCTCTCCTTGCTGACTGGGCGCATGCCAACGGCAAGACCGGGGTTGGTAGTGCCACGTTGCCTAACAACTTCTATGGTGGCGGTGTTACCAATGGTCAGGACTTTGACGCATTCGGAGTTCGTCTTGAAATCAAGCCGTTCCATTCTGCGCTGTTTGGTGTTGGCTATGGCTACAACAAGACGAGTCAGGTCGCCGGTTCTCTAAATGCGGAATCTGTGGTCAAGACCTTGCATCTGGCTGCAACCTACCAGATTTACCAGAACTTTGAGTTGAACCTGGTCTTCGATAGCGCGCGCACCAATGCTGGTACGATCGCTGTACCGACTTCAACAACGACGCGTACGACCGTTCTGGAGTTTGAAGCGCTTATGTAAATGTCCCCCTGGGGATATGCATTGGAAGGGAGGCCCGCTTGGGCCTCCCTTTTTTTGGGTGTGTAATTGGTGTAATTGGGGTCATGTAATTGGTGTAATTGGGGTCAGACTCGAATTAAATAGTTGCCTTTTGCTGTAACAGCGAGCAAGATGCAAGTTAAATCGAGTCTGACCCCAATTATCCATTTATCGGAGGCGTTCTATGGCCCGTTTGCCTCGTTACAGTATTCCAGAACAGCCACAACATATCATTCAGCGCGGTAACAATCGCATGGATATTTTTCGTGGAGACGGAGATTACCGGTTTTATCTGAGGTGTATGGCTGATGCTTCGAAAAATTGCGATGTCAGGATTCATGCGTACGTACTTATGACAAATCATGTGCATTTGCTTGCCTCACCACATCGGCGCGACAGCATATCAAAAATGATGCAGTCCATCGGCCGGAAGTATGTGCAATATTTCAACCAGGCTTACGAGCGCACGGGCACGCTATGGGAAGGGAGATACAGGTCTACGGTTATCGATAGCGAAAAATATCTGTTGAGCTGTTATCGATATATTGAGTTAAATCCCGTGAGAGCTGGGATCGTGAATAATCCCGGGGACTATGACTGGTCCAGTTACAATTTTCATGCGTATGGAAAGCCGGATGGGATTATATCTGAGCATAAGCTGTTTTGGGCAATTGGCGCCACGAAGGAGCAGTGCCGGCCAACGTATCGAAACCTCTGCACGGAAAGTCTGGATACGCAATTTATCAGAGAAATGCGGGAATCTACTAACAAAGCGTGGGTGTTGGGTGATGATGATTTTAAGGCTAAGGTTGAAAAACTTTCCAAGCGCCGGGCGAAACCCATGAAAAGAGGCCGCCCCACTCATGATTAATTCTGATTATTCGAGTCTGACCCTATTTCTCTCTACAGGGCTTGACCTTCAACATATCAACCGTTGGAATGCCGCGCATGAAACGTTTCCCCCTGTTGTTTTGTTTTGTATCCTCGTTGCTGCTTGCGTCCTGCAATGGTATGCCGCAACTGTTCTGGCCGGCTGAAGACGGCAAACCGGCGTATGCGCGTGGAAAGAGCGGCAACCCGCAGGCTGAAGGCAGGATGCCATTGGATGTGCCGCCTGATCTGCAGGACGAAATAAGTGTTCCTGCTTCTGAGCATGTCACAGCCGGTGCCGGCATCAAGGATAAGGCTGCTGTGGCAGGCAAGGCAGTATCCCTGGATGCAAGGATATACGATGCAGGCGCTGGGCATGTGTTTTCAGCCGTTGTGGATGCCATGACTGCTTTGAACATGCCCGTGCAGAGCGTGGATTCTCCCAGCGGCACTGTCACCACGGAATGGATTCGCAGTGATTCGAGCAAGCTGAACCCATATATAGCTGATGTCCTGGGCATGTTTGGCGCCGGCCCATCGTATACGCGCTACCGCTTCGTAGTACGCGTGCTCCGCATGGACAGGGGTGGCAGCCGGGTTGAGGTGCGAACACTTGGTCAACAGTACATCAACCGGCATTGGGTCAACAAAGCACTTAAACGTTCGGTGGCCGAAAAAATATTCTCCGCAGTGGAAGAGCAACTGGCCAGGCGCGTTCCGAAAAGGGCCGAGCAGGGCACAGCAATCAAGCCTTAGCGTCATTTCATGTGGATTTCACCGCAGAGGACGCAGAGATTGAACCAATAAATGATCTTCTCTTCCTCTGCGTCCTCCGCGGTGAATAACATCTTCTTTCCCCTGCGCCGCTTGCGGTGAAATCCATATTGGGCGTAAAATCGATTTGACCCAGCTTACGTTAACCGCTTGAATGCGCAGCCATGAAAAATAATAGCGCCGTATGGTATCTACTGCTTGCCGGATTTATGTTGACGGCTTGTGCAGAAAAATCTTTTAGCCTTTGGGAAGACGATGAGCCTGTATCGGTGCAAGGCTCTGGCAAGGCGCAATCCATCGCTTCGCAGGATGAATTGCCCAGCCTGCGGGGAGAAGCGAGCGTGCCTTTGCCGGATCAGGTCGCGATGAAAGCGCAGGGCGTAGTCATTGACAAGGCTTTTACCGGCAAAGCGGTTTCTTTGGATACCAGGATATATTATGCAAGCGCCGGCCGCGTATTTTCAAGTGTGATAGATGCCATGACGGCTTTAAATATACCCGTGCAGAGAGTGGATTCGCCCACTGGGATCATTACCACGGAATGGATATGGAAGAATGCAGACAGCCAGAGCATCAGGCTGACAGAGGGAAGGGTAGAGGCAATACGCCATCGTTTTAATGTGCGGGTATTTCGGCTGAAGGGTTCCGGTAAGACACAACTGGAAATACGAACGCTTGGCCAAACCCGTATCGAGAAGAACTGGGTCAACAGGCCGCTCAAGCGCAAGGTGGGTGAAGAGTTATTCTCCGCAGTGGAAGAGCAACTGGCCCGCAGCGCACCAAAGAAGGCCGAACAGGGTGAGACAATCCGGCCTGTGCCGAAGAAGGCTGAGCAGGGCGCAATAATCAGGCATTAACGGCTTTGAGCGTCAGTCAGCCTTTAATAAGTGAGATAATGCATGGCCCGGATCGGGTTGGCACATCAGTGATTCTCCGATAAGAAAGCCGTAAACACCACCCGATTGCATGCGTTCGATATCGTCGTGTGTGTAAATGCCGGATTCGGTGATGATGGTGCGATTCCCCGGCACATGTTCAAGTAGTCCCAGTGTAGTACCCAGGCGGGTCTCAAAGCTGTGAAGGTCGCGGTTGTTGATGCCGAGAAGCCTTGTATTCAGCGCCAACGCGCGCTCCAGTTCTTCACGATTGTGAACCTCTGGCAATACGGACAGGCCCTGTTCAGTTGCGGTGGCGCACAGCTCGGCAGCCAACTCGTCATTGACCATGGCCATAATGATCAGAATCGCATCCGCCCCCATGGTGCGCGCCTCAAGCACCTGATAGGAATCAAGCAGGAAATCCTTGCGCAGGATGGGGAGCCGGACGGCGGTGCGTATATTCGAGAGATACGCATCCGATCCCTGGAAATACTTCTCATCCGTCAGTACCGACAGGCAACAGGCGCCTGCCTGCTCATAGCCTAAAGCGATGGCAACCGGGTCGAAATCGGGCCGGATGACGCCTTTTGATGGCGAGGCCTTCTTGACCTCGGCAATGACAGCGGTTTCCCGGCCTGCAATACGCGAAGTCAAAGCTCCGACAAAATCCAGGGGCGTTTTCTCCCGGCAACGTTGCAGAAGTTCCTGCTCGGAAACACGGCTTTTGCACTGTGCTACCCAGCCACGCTTGTAGTCGGCGATTTCTACCAGAATGGAGCTCATTGCTTTTGCGTAAAGTCGATAAGGTTCTGGATAACCTGCTTGACCTTGCCGGAATCGATGGCTTCGGCGACGAGGCCGATGCCCTGGGCGATACTGTCGGCGCGTTCGGCCACCCACAGGGCAGCCGCAGCATTCAGCAGCACGATGTCGCGCTCAGGACTCGGCTGCTTGCAGGTCAGCGTTTTTCTCAGGATGGAGGCATTGGCCAGGGCTTCACCGCCTGCCAGATCCTCCGGCCGGGCATAGGGGATGCCGAAGGCCTTCGGGTCGATTTCAAAGCGTTTCAGATCACTTCCCTGCTCAACGAGAATGGCATCGGTTACCGTCGTGGTTGTGATTTCATCCAGGCCATCGCGTCCATGCACCACCAGGGCGCGCTTGATGCCAAGCTGCTGCAAGGCGCCGGCAACGAGTTTGAGTTTGTCGGCCGCGAATACGCCGAGCACCTGATATTCCGCACTGGCAGGATTGGTCAATGGCCCCAGCAGGTTGAAGATGCTGCGCAGGCCCAGCTCCTTGCGGGGAGCCGCGGCATGTTTCATGGCCGGATGATGACCCGGCGCAAACAGAAAACCGATGCCTACTTCGTCGATACAGTCCGCTACCTTCTGCGGAGAAACATTCAAGCGTACGCCCAATGCCTCCAAAACATCGGCGCTGCCGGATTTGGAAGATATGGCCCGGTTGCCATGCTTGGCCACGGCCTGGCCGCAGGCGGCTACGGCAAGTGCGACACAGGTGGAGATGTTGAAGGTGGAGGCGCCATCGCCGCCGGTGCCGCAGGTGTCGAGAAGAGGTCTGGTCTTGGGGTGAATGGTGAGCGAGGCCGCCCGCATGGCCTTGGCCGCACCGGCTACGACATCCGGCGTTTCGCCCCGGATAGACAGCCCCATCAAAAGCGCGCCGATCTGCGCCGGAGTGGTCTCTCCCTGCATGATGTCCGTAAACACCGACTCGGCTTGTTTGCCGGATATATCCTCGCCAGCCTGTAATTTTTTCAATATATCCTGAATGTGGCTCATTTCATTCCCATTTGATGCCAGCAGGCCATCTCTTCTTCTTTGCTTGTCCAAAGAAGAAGCAAGAAAAGACACCCGCAGGCATATGCGTATTTCCTCACCATCCGGCTCAGAATGGGCGCAAAATAAAACACGAATTTTGCACTTGTTCCGTTCTGGCCCGCATGGTTCGGCGCATCTGCAAGCGGGGTCAAGAGCATGCGGTAGCTCTGACTGCTTGGCGAGTTCCTTGTACTTTGCGTTTCTCTGCGCCTTCTGCGGTTCAATAATATGGACATACCCGGATTTAGCATTTGAGAAAGTTTTCCAGCAGTCGGTGTCCATGCTCGGTGAGGATGGATTCAGGGTGAAACTGCAGGCCAAAGGTCGGATGAGATTCATGTGCAAGTCCCATCAACTCTCCCTCGGCCGTCCAGGCCGTACGCTTCAGGCATGTCGGCATGGGCTCTTCGACAATCAGCGAATGATAACGCGTGGCGGTAAACGGTGAGGGAATGCCGGCGAGTATTCCTTCTTCCTTATGCTGGATATCACTTACCTTGCCATGCATCAGCCTTGGCGCCCGGATGATGTTGCCGCCGAAGGCCGCGGCAATGGACTGATGTCCGAGACAGACGCCGAGTATGGGGATGCGTCCGGAAAACTTTCTGACGGTATCAACTGAAATGCCCGCTTCATTCGGCGTGCACGGGCCGGGCGAGATCAGGATATGGCTGGGTGACATCACCTCAATTTCATCGAGCGAAATCTGATCGTTGCGGTGAACCTGCGGCAATTGCCCGAGCTCTCCCAGGTACTGTACGAGGTTGTAGGTGAAGGAGTCGTAGTTATCGATAACCAGAATCACGCTTCTTCTCCCGCCTTGTCTTGCTGTGCTTCGGCCAGTGTTACGGCGCGAAACATGGCTTGCGCCTTGTTAACGCATTCGAGATGTTCTTTCTCCGGCGCCGAATCGGCCACGATGCCGGCGCCAGCCTGCACGAAAACCTCGCCGCCGTGGACGACAGCGGTGCGTATGGCAATGGCTGTATCCATGCGTTGACCGCCAAAGCCGATATGACCGACGGTGCCGGCATAAGGCCCGCGCGCCACGGGTTCCAGTTCGTGGATGATTTCCATGGCCCGTACCTTGGGAGCGCCGCTGACCGTGCCGGCGGGGAAGGTGGCGGCCAGCAGGTCCAGGCTGTCAACATCGTCACGCAGTTCGCCTTCCACCTGGGAGACGATGTGCATGACATGTGAGTAGCGCTCGACCACCATCAGATCGGTAACCTCAACCGACCCGTATTTGCAGACACGGCCCAGATCGTTCCGCCCCAGATCCACCATCATGATGTGCTCCGCCCGTTCCTTGGCATCGGCAAGCAGCTCTTTTTCGAGCGCCTGATCCTCCTGGGGCGTGGCGCCGCGCGGGCGTGTACCGGCAATCGGGCGAACCACAGCGCGGCCTTCTTCACGCCGAACCAGAATCTCGGGCGATGAGCCGATCAGTGCCGTGTCGCCGATATGCAGGTAAAACAGATAGGGCGACGGATTGATATGGCGCACGGCGCGGTAGATATCAAACATGTCGCAGCCAAGCGGTTTACCGAAGCGCTGTGACAGCACGACCTGAAAGATATCGCCGGCATGGATGTATTCACGGGCGCGTTCCACAGCCGCCTCGTAATCACTTTGCGCCATCTGCGCCTTCGGCATGTCGATTTGCGACAGGTCTGCATCCAGACGCATAGCGCCGGCCGGTTCGCCTTCATTGAGGCTGGTCTGCATGCGATCCAGCACCTCAGCAGCCTCCGCATCCCTGCCTTTTTCCATACGCACGCAGCAGGTCAGGGTGCCGCGCAGGTTATCGAACACCATAAAGCGGTCGACCAGCAGAAAGGCGGAATCAGGCGCGCCTACCGGATCCGGCAGGTCGGCGGGAATGTTCTCGAAGTTGGAGACCCACTGATAACCAAAATAGCCGACGGCTCCGCCCGCGAAGGGGAGATCATCTACCGGCAGATACTCCTGATCAATCACCTGACTGCGCAGCCAGTCGAGCATGCCTTTCTCATGGCTTTCACTTGCGCCATCCCGGTGATGCAGCATGGTTTTCCCATCTTGCTCCATCGCCCTGCAAGCCGGGCTGATTCCCAGGATGCTGAACCTTCCCCATCGTTCCCCGCCCTCGGCCGACTCGAACAGGAAGCAGTCGCCGCGATGCGTCAGGCGGGCGAAAACAGCAGGTGGAGTAACGCAGTCTGCCGACAGCGTACGCCTGTACAATTGGTCTGAAGCAGTCATGTGCAGGGCGTTGACATCAAGTGTGTGCTATGGCTCAATGCGCGCCCTCGACGAGAGCGGAAAATCGGGGCCATAGCTCAGCTGGGAGAGCGCTTGCATGGCATGCAAGAGGTCGGCGGTTCGATCCCGCCTGGCTCCACCAGAACGCATACCGGGTGTTACGCGCCCGGTATTTTTTTTGCCCGGATTTTCTCTAGAAGCGATCAAGCACATCATTGTGCACAATAATATCGTGACGATCGCGAACGGATGCCATCCAACGTGCAAAACGCACGGCGCCATTGCCCTTTAACAACTCACTCTCAATGGCTTCCTTCTGTCTGGCGAATTCACTGTCCTTGGCCGCGATAACATCACGTACCTGAATCAGCGCCAGTCCTTGCGGCACATCAAGCGCGGATTGATATGCGTCTCCCTTGGCTGTATCAAATGCGGCTTCCAGCACCATGGTGGTCAGCCATGTTGAATCATCACCGATACCAATACGCCGTACCGGCTTGGAGATGTAGATCGGTTGGCCGTATTGCTGTGCAAGACTGTCGAGCCTTGCCTGATCGGCCTTGGTCAGAATTTCATCGGCCAGCG
Source organism: Zetaproteobacteria bacterium (assembly GCA_003228735.1). GTDB lineage: Bacteria > Pseudomonadota > Zetaproteobacteria > Mariprofundales > Mariprofundaceae > SZUA-181. The sequence continues at coordinate 9,784 of QIFG01000082.1, read as the reverse complement.
TACGCGCCTGCTCTGCCGCCATGCTGCGTCTGGCATTTTCATACACCTTTGCTGTGACCTTGACGTAGGGTAAAACATCCGGCTCCAGGCGCTCCAGGACTTCCACTGCAACGAAGTGGCTTTCACTTAACTCCACTACGTTCACCGGATCGCCCGGTGATGCGGCAAAAATCTGTTGCCGGAAAGCTGAATCGACAACAAACAGATCTTCGGCCAGGGCCTCATCCTGGCTGATCGGGCCGAGTTCGCGCACTGCCAGATTCATGCCTTCGGCTGCTGCCTTCAGGGTATCTTCCTGTCCCAGGGCATCATCCAGATCCTGCGACAGTCTGTAGGCCTCATCCCTGATCCGGACAAGACGCAATTGCTCGGCGATTTCATTTCTCACCTGTTCTAATGGTGTTGTCTGTTCCGGTTTGATATCAAGCAACTGGATCAGATGCAGGCCGAATTGCGTTTCCACCACCTCGCTGACTTCGCCGTCCTGCATGGAGAATACGGCCTCTTCGAACGGCGCCACCATCTCGCCGCGCCCGAAGGAGCCCAAGTCCCCTCCGTTCTTGGCGGTGGCGTCATCCGACATTTCCCTGGCAACCTTGGCGAAGTCCTCTCCTGCCTTGATACGGGCAGCCGCCTTTTCGATTTTCTCAAAGGCGCTGTTGCGGGCGTCTTCTCCGGCATCTAAAACCAGCCGAACGAGAATATGACGCGCGTGCCGCTGTTCAGGCTTGCTGAAGCGGTCGCGTTGCTCTTCATAGGCGGCCTGTATTTCGTTTTCATCGATCTCGATATCGTCAACCCCGGGCTCGATTTCGACCACAGCCAGTTTCAGGCGTAAAGGCGAACGGTAGTTTTCCTTGTGTGCTTCATAGTATTCGCGAGCCGCTTCATCGGTAATGTTAATCTTGGATTCCAGACTGGCCGGGTCTACGATGATGGCGGCGATTACACGGGTCTCGTATTCAGCCGCAAAACGGTCGCGGATTTGTTCATCATTGACGTCAGCGCTATTGATGATGCCCTTCTGCAAGGCATCGACCATCAGGTTCAGGCGCTGTTCCGCCTCGTAATCTGTCGGCGTGCGAAAGCCCATGTTGCGGGTAAGAATACGGTAGCGATTTTGATCGAAACTTCCCGAAGCCTGGAAAGCCGGATTGGCCCTCACTCGCGCCAGCAGCGTGGCTTCCGGAGCGGTAAGCCCGGTTTCCATTGCTTCATCCAGCATCAGCTGACGGTTGATGATGGTTTGTACCGTTTCCTGTTTTACCCCCATGCGGTCGATCATTTCCTTGGAGAATTTATCCCCCAGTAAGGCGCGATACATGTTTAGCTGGCGCTCGTAGGCCTGCGCAAAAGCACTGTCGGGTATGGGGTTGCCATCGACCTCCGCCACAACCTGCACGCGGGAGCCGAGGAAATAATCACCGACACCCCACAGGGCAAAGGATAGGATAATGCCGCCCAGGATAACCTTGGATATCCAGGACTGGGCGTGTTTACGCATAATTTCAAGCATGAGGCCCTCAAAAAAAGCTTTATTTGACGCGTATCTTAGCGGGTTCGGGACGCTACCCAAGGGTTGTAACAGGCGCAAGATTGTCGGGTCTGTCCATCGTGTCCGATCCTTGCTCCAGCAATGTCAGGATGGCGCAAGGCTTGCAATGAAACGTGTTGCAGCGTGGAATAGCAACTGAATGCAGCCTGTAGCTGGTTGATCGAATGGATAAACACTCAAGGCCACTGGCAGTTTCAATGCCAAATACGGAGGAGATGATGGGCATGGAGAAGCATCAGCCGTGTGAACTAAGTTGCAAGCTCAACAGCGCCTGTGACTGCATTCATATCCTTCGCTCCATGGTGGAGGTTATGGGCGCCCGTGTGGGCATGGATGATGTGCAGATCAACCGCATGGTGCTGGCCGTGGATGAGTTGTTTGCCAACATCAACAAACACGGCTACAAGGGGAGTTGCGGGACAATCGAATTGAACGCCGAGCTTGGACATGACGCACTGAAATTTGTTTTTCGTGATTATGCGCCACCGATTGAAAACCCGGATGACTTGCAGGGCCGGGATATTGAACAGGTACGGCCGGGAGGGCTGGGACTGCACCTGATTGATGCCGTCATGGATGAATTTCACCACCAGGCTATGTCCGATGGCAATCGATGGGTGCTGGTTCGGTATTTGAAGGGGGAGGATTCTAAATGAAAATTGAAATCAATGAACAACGTAAGGATGCATCCTGCGTGCATCTGGCTGTAATTGGTGAAGTGAATATTCACACCTCTCCGGATTTGCGCGAGCGGCTGAAGCCCTTGCTGAATGCCGGGCACAAGGAAATTCATATTGACTTGAGTGGTGTGAACTTTATGGATTCGGCCGGCATTGCCACGTTGGTGGAGGGCTTGCAATGGAGCCGCAGCACTGGCGGACGCTTCGTGCTTTCGGGTCTGACAGAGAACGTGCACGACGTATTTTCACTGTCCAAGCTGGATACCGTTTTTGAAATTTCGGAGGATTCCGAGTCTGCATGAACTATCCTGATCTGCGTGCCTTCGTCGTGGATCTCGAGGCGCGTGGTTTACTCAAGCGCATCAGGGTTCCGGTCAAATCCCAACTGGAAATCACGGAAATATCAGAGCGTGTATTGCGGACCTGCGGACCGGCGCTTTTGTTCGAGAATGTCGAAGGCAGCAACATGCCGGTACTGGCCAATCTGTTCGGCACGGCCCAGCGCATCGCCTTGGGGCTGGGGCGGGAGAGCGTCGATGAACTGCGTGAGGTTGGAGAACTTCTGGCCTACCTGAAGGAGCCGGAACCGCCCAGGGGATTCAGGGATGCGATGAGCAAGCTTCCGGTTTTCAAGAAGGTCATGCATATGGCGCCGAAGGTTGTGAAAAAGGCGCTCTGGCAGAAGGTCGTGTTGAAAGGGGAGGATGTTGATCTTTCCCGGCTGCCGATTCAGACCTGCTGGCCGGAAGATGCCGCACCGCTTATCACCTGGGGGTTGGTCGTAACCCGTGGCCCGAACAAGGAACGGCACAATCTCGGTATCTATCGACAGCAGGTCATCGGCAAAAACAAGCTCATCATGCGCTGGCTGAAACACCGGGGCGGGGCGCAGGATCACCGCGAAGCCAAATTGGCCGGAGACGAAAAGTTCCCCTGCGCTGTGGTGATCGGGGCCGATCCGGCCACGATTCTGGCTGCGGTGACGCCGATTCCGGATACCTTGTCCGAATATCAGTTTGCGGGCCTCCTGCGCGGCGGCAAGACCGTGCTGACGGATTGCCTCAGTGTGCCCCTGCAGGTTCCGGCATCAGCCGAAATCGTGCTTGAGGGCTATGTTTCGCTTGATGAATATGCCGATGAAGGGCCGTTTGGCGACCACACGGGCTATTACAATGAGGTCGAGCGCTTCCCTGTTTTCACCGTGGAAACCATGAGCATGCGCGAGGATGCCATCTACCATTCCACCTATACGGGCAAGCCGCCGGATGAGCCGGCCGTGCTGGGGCTTGCCTTCAATGAGATATTCGTCCCCATTCTCAAGAAGCAGTTTCCCGAAATCGTGGATTTTTATCTGCCGATGGAGGGCTGCTCATACCGCGTGGCCGTGGTGTCGATAAAAAAGGCATATGCGGGACACGCCAAGCGCGTGATGTTCGGCATCTGGTCGTACCTGCGCCAGTTTATGTACACCAAATTCATCATTGTCGTTGATGACGATATTGATTGCCGCTCGTGGCCCGAAGTCATCTGGGCCATGTCTACCCGCAGCGATCCGGCGCGTGATTTCACCATCGTGGAAAACACCCCGATTGATTATCTCGACTTTGCTTCTCCGGTGGCCGGACTCGGCTCCAAGGCCGGCATTGATGCGACCAATAAGTGGGAAGGCGAGACCACACGCGAATGGGGCCGTCCAATCAGGATGTCGGAAAAGGTGAAACAACGGGTCGATGACATCTGGCGTGAACTCGGCCTTAATTGACACCTGCCCTGTTGCGGTTTACAGCAGACACGATTTTCCAAACACCGTCCAACCCAGCTCTATCTTGTTGAAATGATTGAAATGCAAATATCCTGCTTGCCGGGCTTCTTAACACGGCATAAAGTTCATTCCGCTTTGGGTGCCCCGAGCGTGATTCAAGCGTGAGGGGTGAAACGGGAAGTCCGGTGCGGTTCAATCTGTAATCAGATTGAAAACCAAGTCCGGCGCAGCCCCCGCTACTGTAGGCCCGACGCTTTTAGTTCACACGTCACTGTGCATTGCATGGGAAGGCAGAACGAAGGCGATCAAGGGTAAGCCAGGAGACCGGCCCACGGCAAGGAATCTATGGATTCCGAATGGGATTGTGTCTCGGTGGGAGGCTGGTCGTGGGCTGGTCGTTTCTACCGATGACTTCCGACAACCAGATTTTTCTCCATTGATGCTCAACCCGCAAATCTACGTGCGCGGCGGGCGCAAAATGGAGTAACTTTTGAATTCGATCATTTCTAATAAAATAAAACAGGTTGCGATTATTGCAGCAATAACATCACAACTTTTCACTGTTTCAACCCATGCGGATGAGGTGTTGTCACCCCTGGTGGTGACTGCCGGACGTCTTGCTGAGGATATTTCCTCTGTCAGTTCGGATGTGACAGTCATCAATCACCAGCAGATTGAGCGTTCGCAGGCTTTATCTGCTGCGGATGTTTTGCGCGGGCAAACAGGGGTGCATGTTGCTGCGAGTGGCGGTCCCGGGAAGACGACTTCTGTCTACTTGCGCGGCGCCAACCCCGGACAGGCGCTTGTGTTGATCGACGGCGTGCGTGTCGGGTCTTCGACTACAGGCAGCTTCGACTGGGCGCATCTTTCGACGATGGATATTGAACGAATCGAGATTGTCCGCGGCCCCCAGTCCACATTGTATGGCGCCGATGCGATGGGTGGCGTCATTCAAATATTCACCAAGGGTGGCGCCGGGGAATTCCAGGCATCGGCTGATGTCGAGTATGGCGGCTATGGCTATAAATCCAGCGCTGTTTATGTTGGTGGCGGCGGGAACTCCGGGGTCCGGTATGCCATCAATGGTGAGATCAGGCAGACCGATGGCATATCTGCTGCGGCAAACGGAGTCGAGCCCGACGCCTACAGGCATTATACCGCGTCAGGGAAATTCAATATTCCAATTGGATTAGGCGAACTGCAATTACTAGGCCGTTTCACTCAAGGGAAAAACGATCTGGATGGGGGCACCCCGTTTGGAGATGTGCTTACCTTTACCAATACCACCCGGCAGGACGTGCTGAGCCTGAAGGCCAGCTACCCACTTTCAGATATCGGGGAAAGCAGTTTGCAGTTATCCCGCTTTGGAGAAAAGTTTGTCAGCCGCGATCCGGCGAGTGCCGTAAATGATGCGGATATCAAGACGCAAACCAGGGAACTGACCTGGCAAAATGACCTGAGGTGGGATGTGCTCTCTGCCTTGTTTGGCCTGAACCTGCGTCAGGATCGTGGCCAGAATCCGGGACAGAATATTGATCGAAAGATAAGCCAAAGGGCCGGGTTTGCGACACTGGGGATCCATGCGGAGCACTATGATCTGAGCGCCGGCGCCAGATTCGACCAGAATGACATTTTCAGTAATCAGACCACCTATCGCCTTGGCGCCGTCGTGCGGCCATGGCAAGGCCTGAAATTGACCTCCAATTACGGCACTGGCTTTAAAGCGCCGTCGATTAACGATCTCTACTGGCCTGCAACGGCATGGTCTTCGGGAAATTCAAATCTCAAGCCGGAAAAAAGCAGGGGCTGGGATGCAGGTCTTTGGCTTGACGCGGACTGGAGTGGTGTAAAGGCCGAACTTGGGGCCGTCTGGTTCTGGCAGAGCTTCAAAAACCTCATTGCATGGGCGGAGACTTCCCCGGGTTTCTGGCAACCCTCGAATGTCGGTAGTGCGAAGACAAAGGGGCTCGAATTAAGTGGCAGTCTGGCATGGGGGCCGGCGTATTTACGGGCGAACTGGACCTTTCTTTCCGCCAGGAACAAGGATGATGACACATGGCTGAATCGCCGTTCCAAGGATTCCGGCAGTGTTACTCTGGGTGCGGAGATCAAGGGATTCAGTGCCGAGGTGCAGACCGATATCGTTGGCCCGCGTTTCTCCGGCACAGGCAATACCAATCTGATGGAGGGTTACCATAAGACTGATCTCCGCTTTGCCTATGCGGTCAATAAGCATTGGAAATTGAAGGCCCGGCTTGAGAACGTGGAAGATAAAAAATATGAAGAGGTCTCCGGCTACGGAGTCCTGGGACGCACCTTTTATGGTGGCGTGAGCGCGGTTTTCTAAACAATGCCCTGGCCCGGAAACATCCGTCTGCAAGCGGCTTTTATCGGCGCGCTTATCCTGCATGCGGCATTTCTCTGGCTGCTGGCCGGGTCGTCTCCCAACACATCGGCAAACGGGAGTGGTCGTTTGCTGGTCGAGTTACTGGGCGTGCAACTTCATAGCGAGGATGCACCCCGGAAGGAGCCCGCAAGAGCGCTGTCTAAAAATATCGTGAGACAGGAGAAGCCCTCTCTTCGTAATACCAAGGCTGAATCAATATCCATGGCGGCTGAAATATCAAGGCCGACCATGAACCATGCCAAGTCCGAATCAGTACCCAAGGCAGTCGAAATATCCAGACCGGCAATAAACCGAGTTCAGTCAATCGTCACTTCACCAGCACAAGAGGCATCTGATGGTGTTCATGTAAACAGGCAAATGGCCAGCGTTCCCGAAAAGGTGCAAGGCATGATTCTGACGCATGTTCGCTATCCATGGGTAGCGCGAAAGCGGGGCTGGGAGGGTGAAGTGGCGCTGCGGCTGGATGTTCGCGCGCAACAGGTTATGCAGGTGACCATGCTCGTATCCAGTGGTTACAGCATGCTCGACGATGCCGCACATAAAGGGGTTGTCTCAGCCGAGCGGCTGCCGTTGGCCGATGGGTTTTACCGCCTGCCTGTAAGGTTTCGCCTGCAATGACGGCCCTGTATGTGAAACGTCTTCTGCTGCTGATGACAGTATTTTATGCGGCCAACGCCCATGCTGGAGAACGCATTCTGGCTTTGGCTCCCCATGTGTGTGAAATCCTGTTTGCGATAGAGGCGGGGCCGGATATCGTTGGGGCGGTTAATTATTGTGATTATCCTGCTGCTGCCAAAAATATTCCCCATGTAGGAACCTATCAGCGCATTAATGTTGAATCGGCCTTGCGTCTTGAACCGACACTGGTGGTTGTGATGAACCGGGAAGTTCCCGGTGTTGCCCAGCTTGAGCAGTTGGGCGTCAAGGTGATCGAATCTTACCCTGATTCGTTTGACGGGATTTTTTCCGATATACGCAAACTTGGAAAAGCGACTGGCAGGGAGAAAGAGGCAAAGCACCTTGTGTCCAGGCTTGGCGAGCGGCTGGCAAGGGTGCGCGCTCACAGGCAGGAGTTGGTCTCCGTATTTTACGAGGTTTGGCATGACCCTCTTCTTACGGCCGGAGGGCAGGCCTTTATCACGGAAGTATTGCACGAGGCAGGAGCGCGTAATGTGTTTGCCGATGTGCCACAGGATACGCCGCAGGTGAATGTGGAAGCCGTTCTGCACGCCAGACCCCAGGTCATTATTATTCCCAGCGAAAACAGGGATGTGCATGCCCGCCAATCCTTCTGGGAAAGCTGGTTTGGCCAAAACAAGGTGAAGTTTATCGAGGTTGACCCCGATTTGATGCACCGGCCCGGCCCCCGGCTGTTCGATGGGCTGGAAGCCTTGCAGGAGGCCTTGCAGGAGGTGGCCGGAAAATGAGCGATTTGGCGGATGAGATTGTGGCGATGGATTTGCAGCGTGCGTTTTCAGATGTGGAGCGGGCATCTGTCTACCGCGCCATTTATGCCCGCCGGGATATGCGCCATTTTTGCGGTGGCGAGGTTTCCGCAGAGGTACTAAAGCGCATTCTCGAAGCTGGCCATGCCGCGCCTTCCGTCGGGTTCATGCAGCCATGGCGATTTATTCGTATCGCCGATAAAGGCCTGAGGAGCAGGCTGACCGATGTTGTTTCGGCAGAAAGTAAAAGAACCGCTGAGGCGCTTGGCGGGCGTAAGGCCGAATTCCTGAAGTTGAAGGTGGAGGGTATGCGCGAATGCGCCGAATTGATTGCCGTGGTGCAGGCTCCGGATGACGGCAGTATTTTTGGGCGCCGCACCATGCCGGAAGAGATGGTTGTGTGCTCAATTGCCTGCGCCATCCAGAATATGTGGTTGGCGGCGCGGGCGGAGAATCTCGGCATGGGCTGGGTGTCGATTTTCGAGCCATCCGAGGTGGCATCCATCCTGAAATGCCCGGAAGGGGCAAAGCCGCTGGCATTGCTCTGTCTCGGACCGGTCAGGGAATTTTACCGGAAGCCCATGCTGCAGCAGGAAAACTGGCGTGAACACCTGCCGCTCAGGGATGTTTTGTTTGAGGATGGATACGGCGCATGAAAGCGTTGATGTTGCAGGGCACGGCCTCCGGCGTCGGCAAAAGCGTGCTTACAGCCGGTCTCTGCCGCCTGCTGGCGCGAAACGGGGTGCGGGTGGCGCCATTCAAGCCGCAGAATATGAGCAACAATGCCGCCGTGACCGTGGATGGTGGCGAAATCGGCCGCGCCCAGGCATTGCAGGCACTTGCTTGCGGTATCGAGCCAACGGTGGATATGAACCCGGTGCTGATCAAGCCGGAGGCAGATCAGCAGGCTCAGCTTATTATTCGAGGCCGGGTTTCCGGACGTTTGCAGGCTCGGCGTTTTCGCCAGGATCGGCTGGTCTGGATGGATACGGTGCTGTCATCTTTTGCAAGCCTTACGGCGGGATACGATGTGGTTCTGGTTGAAGGTGCGGGTTCCCCGGCCGAACCCAATCTGCGCGAAGGCGATATTGCCAATATGGGCTTTGCCGAAGCCGCTGATGTGCCGGTCTGGCTGATAGGCGATATCGATTGCGGCGGCGTCTTCGCTTCTCTGACGGGGAGTCTGGAAATTCTCTCCGCTTCGGAACGGGGGCGCGTTCAGGCGCTGTTGATCAACCGGTTCCGTGGGAATCGTGAGTTATTACAGGACGGGCTGGACTGGCTCGAACTTAACTCCGGCCTGCCGCTTGCCGGTGTCATTCCATACCTGCCGTTGGAATTGCCGGAAGAGGATGCGCCTTACCGGCATTATGGGAATCGAAAGCAGGATGGCTTCAGAATTGCCGTCATTGCCTATCCGCATTTGAGCAACCATGACGATATCGACCCTCTGGCGGCCGAGCACGGGGTTGAGGTGCGTTTTGTGCGCCAGGCGGAGGAACTGCAACCGGCCGATGTAGTGATCCTGCCCGGCTCCAAACATGTTGCATCTGATTTCCTATGGCTGAAAGGCAAGGGCTTTGTTCCCGAGTTGGAAAGGCATCTGCGCTATGGCGGTCATGTGCTTGGTATTTGTGGCGGTATGCAGATGCTCGGAACCGGCATTGTTGATAACGGGATAGAAAGCGGTTCGTTTACAGGCATGGGGTGGTTGCCGCTTAATACATCCATGCAGCCTGAAAAAACCTTGCGGCGTATTGATGCATTGGCCCGCTGGCCTGCGCCGGTGCCTGTTACGGGATACGAGATTCATCATGGCGAGAGCGAGATGGATGCCCGCCTGTTTCCGTTTACCGCCCACTCGGAAGATAAAAAAGTTTTTGGCACATATGTGCATGGGCTGTTTGAGTCCGGCGGTTTTCGAAAGGCATGGCT
>QIFG01000025.1 GCA_003228735.1 Zetaproteobacteria bacterium | reverse complement strand
TTGATGAGTCGTGTCTGAAAAGCGCAAGACTGCTACCGCAGCTTGCTCTTTCAAACGCTCAACAAAGTTGCACTTACGAGTTGAATCCACGTAATATACAAAGGTGGCCGCATAAATTTAGGTTTTTTTGGATACAATGAGAGCGATATGATTCTGGATATTTATATGCTTAGGCTGTTGTTTGCTCCATTTGGAGCCAGCCTGTTGATAGCTGTAAGTGTTCTGTTGATTGGCAGAACTCTGAAAATACTGGCATCATTTTCAGATGGTGATTTAAGTTTGGGGCTATTGTCACAATTGTTAGTGGCGATACTACCCTATTTTCTTGTTTTGACAGTTCCTATTGCTTTTCTTTTTTCGCTCCAGAGCGTGATGATCCGTTTGCATCAGGAAAGTGAGATAGATGCCCTGCGGGCTGCTGGCGTATCATATTTAAGAATTTTCCGGGGTTTTTTCTCGGTAGCTTTCGTACTTTTGTTGTTATTGATATATACGTCTTTGGTTTGGATGCCTTCCGGCATTCAGCAGTTTCGAACATTATTCTATGGTAGTGACCACCTGGCATCTGTTGGCTTTACAGCGCAGCGCTTCTCTCATGATATTGATGACGTCACCCTCTATGTTGATGGTCAGGATGAAAGCGGCCTGTATTACGGTCTGGTGATGGAAGACAAGCGTAGTTCGACCCCTGTGATGTATGTGGCGGAAACCGCCCGTATTGACAGAGTGGCAAATGGTGTTCAGCTAATCTTAAGTCATGGTGTGCGGCAAGAGGGAGATATGTCCAATTTGCGCATGCTGGCCTTTGATAGATACAGCGTCTTAATTCCTTTTACCCAGCTCTCCTCTGATAGACCCATGCCATGGTCTAGCCAGCTTTTGGAAATGAGCGTCTCACAATTGTGGCAAGTGCTTGCTGACAAGGGGGAGCCTGGTGCTGCGGCGGAAATTAACCGGCGCTTGATTATGCCAACAACCATCATTGTTTTGCTGCTGTTTGCTTTGCCTTTATCTGTTGCGCCTAAACGTTCTGGCAAAGTTGGCCTGTATTTGTTTGGCATAGCATTGATCTTAGTCGTCTATAATGTTCAGATTATCCTGCACCAGAAGGTGTCAGCAGGCGAATTTGCCTGGTGGAGTATGTGGTTGGGGCAGTTGACCTGGGGTGGCTTGGGAGGTTTCTTATTCTATCGCACCAGCCAGGATCGCCTGCCTCTTTTTCTTACGCAAAGTGGCGAATATTTTTATCTCACACATCAGCGCGTGATGCATTGGTTGTCCCATCGTCGGGGAAATGCCTGATCTTTTTAGATTTAGGAGGAAGGCGAAGGATGGCGTAAAGCGCCTTGCGCCAGTGCGGGATTATATCGCGAAGCTGAGAGGCGAAGACGGCAAATCTCCCGCGTTTGTGCTGGTTGTATGAGGAATAATAACGGGCTTTCACAAGTTCAAGCTGGAAATAACTTGCAATGTCCCGCATATCCTGCATGCAGTATTCATGATTATGGCGATCATAATATGGGATGCCGTTAACGATAACAGGCTCCTGCTCCAGGTAATTTTCCTTGAAGTCCCAGTGCAGGGATTTTCCCCTTAGTAGCCTTGATGTATTCCGAAAACAGCTGATATTGGGGGCGTCAATCAGCATTAGCCCTCCGGGCTTTGTAATGCGAATAAGCTCTTCGAGTGGGTGTTTGGCTGAATATGTGAAGTGCTCGATGGTTTGGGAAAGCACTACGGCATCGAAATGGTTATCCGCATAGGGGGCATCTTCTGCTTCCAGGTGCCAGGGTTGGTAGGGGATGTTCAGGCCATCAAATATATTCAGGCCCTGATGGAGGTCACATGCCTCTGCTGAATAGCCGGCTTCCTGTATGGCCGCTGCCAGCAGTCCGTGTCCTGCCCCGGCATCGAGTACCCGGGCGCCTTGTGATAGGTGGCGGCCCAACAGTGAAATCAGAATGGCGAAACGTGTGGCGCTTCCCTGGAAATATTCCTCCAGATCATGGATCGACTGATTCCCACTGCTTTCCCAGGCTATGCCGGATGGTGTGCTGACTGTTTTAGCACGGGCGGGTTTTGTAAAATATGGCCGGGCCTGAGTCCACACCCGCTCAAGCAGCTTTTCGGCATCACGATGATTCATATGCACACTATGTTGGTCACCGTCGTTGCTTCTGTAAACACATCGGCATTCAACTTAATGAGCGGCATTTTGCGCCAGGCTTTGGTAGAGATGGATGTAGTCCAGGGCAACCAGTTGCCAGTTGCGAACATCTGTCGGGAAAGATGTGCCGATGTGTTTCTCACATGCCATTGACCAGTCTTGCGCCAATGCGTTCAGTGGGCAAACGGCGCCCATTCTGTTTGGCACTTCCGGGGCGATGCCACATTGGTCAGAAATAACGACCGGCACCCCGGCAGCCATGGCTTCAGCGATGACCATGCCATATGGCTCCTGCCGGGCCGGGTGCAGCAGAAGGTCAAGTTGCGGATACAGTTCACTGCTGTCGATTTGTCCCAGTAGCCGGAAGCCACCATCCCAGTTTGTGAACAAATGCCTGATTTCGTCCGGCTCGGGACCTGCTACCCGGAACTCCAACCCGGGCCGTTTCTTGCGCAGTTCGGCAACGGCAAGTGCAGCGATATCCAGGCCCTTCCGTTTCCATTCGCGGCCGATAAAACCGATCACGCCGGCATCATGAGGAACAGGCCTGTCAGATCTTTTCGGGCCAGGTGAAACACCGGGAGGAACAGATTTTGCCATACGCTTGCCAATGCAGGGGTAATAGCGGCTGAGCAACGAAGCTGTCATAGCCGAGTTTGGCACCACGGCCTTTACCTGTGAGGAACAGACCTCGCGCCGCTCCAGCCACAGGTTGGTTTGTACACGTGGGGACAGTTTCTTCCACCAGGGGGCGTCCTTGATGCGCGCGAACGGCGGTGAATGGAAGGTTGTAACATGATGGTTGCCAGTGCGTTCGTGGCTGTGGATGATCGTATCTGGCTTGCCATGATCCTGCAGCCATTTATGCACGCACTTGGAAAAGCGGAGATGCCCGAGCCAGCGTGGTTTTGAAACCTGCTCTCCCAACTCGTGAACATGGATGTTTTCCGGTCGTGTGTCCGTACAGCAGGCTTCGCATAAAACGCTCACATCATGACCGGCTTTCGCCAGCTCTCGCGTGACCTCCCAGACATAACGCTCCATACCGCCGGTCGGGCCGTAACGGCGAACGATATGGAGAACGTTTAGTTTCTTATCCATAAAAGCTGATGCGAAATGCACAAGATATTTTACCACAAAGGCACAAAGTCACGAAGAATATAGACTTTGTGTCTTGGTGCCTTTGTGGTTCAATCTTTCCTGTTTGGTTCCGGCGTTGGGTTAGGGACATCAGCCGTTTGGTGGTGGTGTCGGCTTGTTCCAGCCTTGCTGGCGTTCGGCCAGCTTCGCATAGCGGTAGAAGGCGCCTTCAAAATTGCCCAGAGCGATGACAAAGCCGGCCCAGCCGTCCAGAAACCCTCGCTTGAAGATATAAAAGCGGATGAATGCGCCAAGCCCATGCAGAAAGGCCTTGCCCATGGTCGCATCAACGCCGTTGCGTTCCAGCTTGTTGGAGCCGAGCGACGAATATCGCTGCATCTTGTGAACCATCTGGGACAAATCCTTGAAGGGAATCTGCAGGATGAATTGCTGCATGTGTCCAGTACGCCCATGCACGGTATAGCCTTCATGCACCTCATCCGCGTCGGTGAAGCTGAGAGCCCCCTGGCGGAACAGTTGCGGTTGGCGGTAATCCGGATACCAGCCGGAGTGCTTGATCCAGCGGCCCAGAAAGAAATTACGGCGCGGCACGTAATAGGCATCGAGTGCGTTTGGGTCTGCGATGATCTTTTGAATCTCGGCGCGGGCAGCTTGCGTGCAGCGTTCGTCGGCGTCCAGACTGAATATCCATTCATGCGAACAGGCGGCAATAGCCTGGCTGCGCAGCTTGCCGAAACCCTCGAACGGAATCTGCACGACACGCGCCCCCATGGCCGCGGCAATTTCCAGTGTTTTGTCCGTACTGAAAGAGTCGGCAACGATTATTTCATCAGCCCAGTCGATGCTGGCGATGGCATCCCTGATTTTATCTTCCTCGTTAAAGGTCAGGATATAGGCGGAAAGCTTAGCCATGATTCCCTCCTGAGATTTCATCGAGGCCCTTGAGCGCTTTCGTGCGTTTTGTGTCCAGGCATTGCTCCAGCATGTCATCGTTCGTATCCAGCCGGTGGCGGGATTCCTCCTCATGCCACAGGTGGAATACGGGCATGCCGCGCAGGTTGCGCCTTTGCATGCCGGCATGCAGCAGCCGGGCCGCCAGATCGGAATCCTCGCGGCCCCAGCCTTCAAAGCTCTCATCAAATCCGTTCACGTGGATGACATCCTCACGCCAGCACGAAAGATGGCAACCCCGAATGCCTTTCAGCCTGACATGAGGCCGCCCCAGACTTATGGGCAGCATCAGCGGCAACAGCCGGTTGATGTTTCCGTGCAGCCGGTGCCTGAGCCAGCCAGTTACTGGCAGATGTTCCGGCATTTTACCGGCCTTGCACAACTTATTTGTCCAGGCGCGGGACAACAGGATGCGTCCACCGCTCAGAAAACAGCCTTTCACTGCATATTTGCGATGGGTTGCAACCATGGCCGGCAACGGCACGCAGTCTCCATCCGTGAAAATGATGTAATCTTCCTGTATTTCCAGCAACGTCCGGTTGTGGATGCGGCATTTTCGGAATCCCCGGTCTTCATGCCGGATATGCCGGATGGGGACAGGAAAGCGCGCCTGTGATTTCTCAACAAGCCTCCGGGTTTCTTCGCCCGACCCGTCATCTGCGATATACAGGACAAAGTTGTTGTCGGTCTGTTGTTCAAAGCCATTGAGAACGAGCCGCAGGTATTCCGGCTTGTTGTATGTAGAAACAACAACAGCGATGGGTTTCGGAGGTGTCACGGCTGTTCCGGTTTTTGCAACGTGGCCAGCATATCGTGGCTCTTACCCAGCCAGCGGGATGGCCACAGCATCAGCTCACGGGCGGCTCGGCTGAACCTGTATGCAACGGGGCCGACATCCTTGCGCTCGGCGAAGTTCACTTTGCTGGTCTGAATTGAAGCCACATCAAAATCGCAGCGTTTTGCCAGCAGGCGCAGGCTAGCCGGATTGAAGAAGCTGATGTGGCCGCCATGCAGGCTGATGTCGAAATATTCCCATTTGGCGCCAAGCACCTGTGCGGTCCATGAGGCGCCATTGCCTGTGCCAACCAGCAGAATGCCGCCGGGCTTGAGGATGCGGCGAATTTCGAGAAGGAGATCGGCCGGTTCCGTCAGGTGTTCGATGACCTCGAACAATGTCACCAGATCGAAACGGTTGTCGGCATAAGCGGTTTCCTCAAGCAACCCGTCGAAGACCTCGAAGCCCAGTGTGCGAGCCGTGGTTGCGGCTGCGGTTGCCGGTTCGACGCCACAGACGGAAAAGCCAAGGTCGCCGGCCACACGCAGCAAGGCGCCGCTGGAACATCCGACATCAAGCGTTTCCATCTCAATCGGCTGTTTGTCGAGCCTTGCCGCAGCATCCGCCAGCATTTTCCCCATACGATTTTTATATCGCAGTGCGTTCTTACCTGAAGGAAGGGTGCCTTCAGGCTGGTTGAATTCCTGCATCGAGTCCGCAAACCACTGTTTGGAACAGGCGCTGAGCAACTGGCCGCATTTGGGGCAAATGCGCAATGATCCCTCAGGCAGCGCAATGCCTGAAGTCTCCAACTCTCCGGGGCAACCGACCGGACAGGCAGGAAACAGCGGTGTTTCTGGATTCACCCTTTAATCCTTGAGGGCCTCAAGTTCGAAATATAGACGCTGGCCGCTGGGAACAACCAGGCCAGACGCCGCTCGTACTGCCAGGAAAAGGTATTGGCCAGCAGGCCGATGCCGAGGCAGTTGGTCAGATCGTCAAAGAAAATCTTGCTGTCGGTCAATCTGAAGCGGCAATTGTAAAACTCCCATTCATGCGAATCTTCGCAGAAATAATCGAACGATCCGCGTGAAAAGAAATGACAGTGCTGCCAGTGCCGGTATGCCTCGACGCTTGAAAAGTGCGGTGAGTTGATGATGACCTTCCCACCCGGTTTGAGCAGGCGGTAAAACTCTTCCATGATTTTTGGCAGATTCTGGAAGTGCTCAAGAAAATGGTAGCACCAGATCAGATCAAAACTGGAATCGTCGAAGGGATAAGGGAACTTTGTAAGGCCATACTCGGTGTCAGCTTGCAGGCCTTCCGGCTTGTAGGAGCGGATATTGTAATCCAGTCCCGTAGCGCCTTTGAATTTGACATCACCGCAGGCGATATCCAGCACCTTTTTATCGGCATATGCATCTTCAAAGCGGGCCTTTCTTTTCAGCGGATGGTCAAACAACCTTGCCATGTTACGAATCCTTTCTGTAGCCAGTGAGCCTGGCGACGATACGGCCAAAACGTATTTTGGCGGTCATCTTCAGTGGGATATGCCGGTCATCATTGGTCAGCCAGACCTTGATCTGTCCTCTGCTGGAGAAGATGCCTTCCGTTTTCAGCTTGGGTTCGACTACAAGGCATTCAACCCATTTTCGCCATGGTGCGCGCAGGCGTTCTTTCTTGAGCACATGCACGACGACGTCGTAATTCTTCCGTGAATCAAAAACAGGAATGTTAATGACGTCGCCTGGTTTCAACTGCATGGAACGAATGGCAAAAAAGGCATCCATGATGTCGACCTCATTGGGTTTGACGTCGTAGATGTCTGTGCGGTTATTCTGCGTGTAGTGCACCTTGCCTTCAGGCCAGAAGAATTCGGTTTTCTTGTTGGCCCGGTATTTCACCTCAAGCTGCCTCAATTCAAACAGGGTGCTTTGCAAGCGCCCGTTATTGCATATGCCATCAGCCGTAATTTCATCGCGCACCTTCTTGAACAGATCGAAGAAGGCGTTGGTTCTGGCCAGGGTATGGATGCGATAGGCATTACTCTTCGGGGATGACACCTGCATCACGGCGGTGCCGGCATTGATGAATTCCCAGCCAACCGCAAACTCCATGCGCTCGCCCACAAAAGGCATACATGGGGCAGTGGGGGCTTCGACTGGATGGGCAATAGTCGGCGTCAATAACAGAAGCGCTGTCAGAGTCAGCGATGCGGAAAGAAATCGCATATATCTATTCACCAGGTTCCGTGCCACAGGCCCAGTCCAGTCATGATGCCGATTCCGGCTATTAACCCCAGAATATTGTTCCATTCCCGGTGATTTCGCACCTGTGACCAGTTGTGTCCGCCAAGCATCGCGTCAGCATGCCAGCGCGGAACAAAACGCGGAACCTGTTGCATATAGTCTGTGTACTCCTGACCAAAGACCTTTTGCAGTTCTTTTTCCTCCCGCTCCATGGTTGGTTGGAAAATCAGCCAGAAAACCAGCAGGCCGGCAGCCAGGATGGATAGCGAACTGCCGATAACCAGAAAACCGCAGGTAATCAGAAAGTGGCCGACATAAAGCGGATGCCGGCACAGCGCATACGGTCCCGTGCGAGTGACCTCCCGCATTTTGTGGATATGGCCGGAGGCCCAGATGCGAATCGCTTCACCCATGACAATCAGCGGCAGGCCGTAAAGCAGGCTTATCCTGCTTGGGCGGATGAAGATCAGCGCCACCAGACCGAAGGCAAGGCTTAAAGTGATGCGATGCTCGATCACCAGCTTGCGCCAGCCGGATACAAGTCCGGAAGCCTTAGCTTCATCTGTCACGCAATACCTCCAGCAGGTCTTCTGCCCGGATACGGTCCATGCAGGTAAAATGATCGCACGTCCGTTTGAAGCACGGGCCGCATTCGGGAGCGGACTCTGCATGCACATGCCCGTCATGCAAGGGGGCGGAGCGCCAGGATGCCGACGGCCCCCAGAAGGTGGCTGTCGGCGTGCCCAGTGCGGCTGCCAGATGCAGCACGCCGGTATCGGTGCCGATGACGGCGCGAGCCTGCACAAGCAGTCCACATAGCATTTGCATCGGCAGAGGTCTGTTCAGTGCGACCGCATGCCCTTTGGCGGCAAGATCGGTTGCCAGGCGCTGCTCCCCGGCATTGCCCCAGGAGAGCAATGGCAGACATCCGGATGCACGTACGCCGGCAATGATCTCCTGCCATTTTTTGCGGGGCAGTTGTTTGGTTTCCCAGCCACCGCCCAGGTGCAGCACGGCAAACTCCGCATCGCCCAGATCCAGGTTCTTTTTCTCCCGGTCGAATGCCTGCTGCATGGTTTCGGTTGGTCTGATCGTTGGTGCGGCATAGGGCATGGCCGTTTCCGGATGAAGTGAAACATCCGAAATGAAGGGGCCTGTGGCGATTCTACGGTATTGCTGCACGACATGTTTTTCTGCCGGGTGGAAACGTACGGGCCTGACAAGCCAGTCATTGCCTTTCTCGGGTGTGGATGCTGCATCAAAGCCATAGGCATGCGGGTTGATGGCGTGGGCGATCAGGCCGGATTTGATCAGTCCCTGAAGATCCAGCACAGCATCGAATCCGAGCTGCCGCAGGCTGCGTATGCAGTGATATGCAGAGCGCCAGGGGGAAGGGCCTTTCAATGCCACACGATGGACTGTTACTTCTTCCGGGAATATTCCGGTGACAAAGGCATAACGCTCATCCACCAGCCAGTGAAGCTCATCGACACCCGGCCGTTGCAACAGATCATGCAGCGCCGGCAGGCTATGAATGATGTCGCCAAAGGCCCCAAGCTTTATGACAAGGAGCCTCACACCAGGAAATCCAGGCAGGCATTGAGGACTTCTTTGGGCGGCACATTGGCCATACAGGGCTGGCCGGGCGTGTTGCACTCGCGCTGCAGACACGGGCTGCATTCGGCCGGATGATATAGCAGGCGTACATTTGAACCGGATGGCGCCGTGCGCGCAGGGTCGGTGGCGCCGAATATGGCCACGACAGGCTTGCCCATGCCGGCGGCTACATGCATCAATCCGGAGTCGTTGCACAACAACAGCCGGCAAGCCGCAAGCAGTTGCAGCGCCTGGCTCAGGCTGGTTTCACCAGCGGCATTCCAGTGCTTACCACGCATGTTGGTAAGGCATGCATTGGTAATACTGTGCTCTTCCTGTGCGCCAAGCAGCAGTAGTTGCCAGTCCTGTGCACTTAAATCAGAGAGCACCTCGGCATAGCTGCTGGATAGGTATCGTTTAGCGCCGCCAAACTGTGCACCTGGCGCCACACAAACCGTGCGTGCCGGATCCAGGCCATGCGCGATGATGGTCTCCTGACCAGCCCGCGCCTCTGCCTCCGGCACGGCCAGTTGCACCTCCGGGTTGTGGACAGAAATCCCCATTTGCTCAACAAGATCGAGGAAATAATACCGGTGATGTTCATTCGCCATATTGATGCGCGGCTGGCAGGCCTGTGTCAGCAGCAGGCTCCGCCACTGGCCGGAAAAGCCGACGCGTTCAGGAACGCCGGCTCGCCAGACATTCCAGGCGGTGCGAAAGCTGTTGGGGAAAAGCACAGCCGTGTCGGCATCGTCCGGGATTTCACCGGCATATGCCGCCCTGTCCACATTCAGAAAAGGCAGTAGGGCTTTTAACCATGGCCTGCCGGCAATAGAGGTATGGCCGGCATTACTCTGGCTTAAGGCGCGCATGGCCGGCTGCGCCATGATGACATCGCCGATCCAGTTCGGTGGCAGGATGCAAAGATGGCGGTTTTTTTCCGTGCATGCCGGTGGCTTAGGGCCTGTTAACACTAATTCTGGTCGCAGCGACCCGGCTATTTTTCTTACGCCCGCAGGCGAACACCCAGCCTTTCCGGTGCAGCGGAGTAAACGACTTGTCAGTTTCGGTAACATCAATGATGTCCAAATGACGCCCAAGTGTTTTCTCGATGCCTCGATATGAGTAGGAGTAAGGGGTTCTTTCGTCACGAAGTGGCGGGAAGAAGCGTTCGAGGTAATAGCTTACTCTGGCCAGCCATGCCGGTGAGGTGACGATCCCCAGAATAAAGACGCCATCTGTCTTGAGCAACCGCTCAATCTCATTGATGACCAACTCGGGATTCATGACGCGGTCTAGCGCATCAAGGCAGAGGATAAGGTCAAAGGAGGCATTCTGTTTGTTGATATTCTCAGCCGGACGGCACAGGTATTCACCCTTGGGAAGCTTGCCGGGATAGGCCCGGCGAAAGTCATCCAGCAGGGGGTCGACATAGGTTTTCCTGCCTGCCTCGATAAGCTGGGCGGCGCAGGTCGGTCCGCAGCCGATTTCGAGAATGCTGGCATCCTTCGGCAGGTCTTTCGCATAGCGTTGAATGGCCGGAAGATAACGGCCATGAACGCGTTGCAGTTCCTGTTCGAGGGCTTCCTGGCCGCGCCAGAACTGTATTTCGCATTTCTGCGCCTTGAGCCAGCGGGCCTTGGTAATGGCCTCATGGCGTGCCATGCACGATCTCACATAGCTGTTGCTCCTGCTCAAGAATGCGCCAGCGGCGGTGCGGCCAAAGCCACAGTTCCGGGCGCTGATGGATGATATCCTCAAAGCTCCGGCTGATATCATGCATCAGATGATAATAGTCGGCATTCTTGTCTCCTGATGATTCAGGCGTAGGGATGGGCCAGAACTGAAGCCTGAAGTGGAAGCCCTTGCCAATGCGGTGCAGGGCTACCCCGAATACCGGCGTGCCATGCTTAAAGGCAAAGGATGCAGGCAGGGTGGTAGTATTGGCCAGGTGTCCCAGGAAGGGTATCGGGACGCCGTTGGATTGATGTTGATCGATCATTATGGAGATTGGCGCTCCATCTTTTAGCGCCTTGGGCAGCCAACGCAGGCCATCGAGTCTGGAGCGCAGACATGCGCCGAAGCGTTTGCGGCAGCGTTTCAGATAGCTTTCCAGGGGTGCCTGGCGCAGTGGTTTGTAGATGATAATTGATTTATAACCCAGCAACGAAATCATCAATCCACCCATTTCCCAGTTGCTGTGGTGACAGGCAGCCAGAAAAACGCCATGCCCCTCTTGCATGGCTTCCCGGAATGCTTGTTCCCCATCAATTTGCACACGTGAACGCAGGAATGACCTGGAGCGCAGAAACACATGCGGCAATTCGAAGGTCGTACGTCCGAGTTCGGCGAATGACTCCCTGGCTTTGTGCCGGCGCCACTGGCGGTCATGCTGTGGATAGATACGGGCCAGGTTGCACAAGGTTACACTGCGATGGCGGTTATCCAGATAGAAACCGGCGCGGCCAAGTCCTGCTCCGAGAGCCCCGGCAAGCCTGACGGGCAAGCAACGTATCAGCCAGAAAACCACCTGAATTAGGATAGTTTGCATGGAATACATCAGTCCTTCAGTGACTTCGCCTCATCTATCAACATGACAGGGATGTCATCCCGGATGGGATATTCCAGTTGGCAGGCGTCGCAGACCAGGCCGTCCCTGGATTCATTGTAGTGGATTTCGCCCTTGCATTCCGGGCAGGCAAGAATCGCCATCAATTCCTTATCAAGCATGTGTTGCTCCGCATTCGCTGGTTTCGGCAGGCCGCCGTGCGTGAATCTGGCTTATCGGGCCGCAAGGATGGGCTTTACAATGGCCTCAATCAAGTCCTGCGAGGCGACAGGCTTCTGTTCCAATTTCCATAACGGAACTGATGCGGGCCAAATGGGGCGCAGCTTGACGGCATCCTTGCCGGTGACGACTACGGGCAGTCCGGCCTTTGTCAGCCTGGATACATCTTGCGCGCTGAAACGGTGGTGATCGCGGAACGTGATCTCTTCGCCCAACTCCAGGCCTTTCTGCTGCAGGCTTTGGAAAAAGCGCAGGGGCCGGGCAATTGCACAGGCGGCAGTGACAAGTCTGGGTTCGGGGCTTTTTCCCCCCGCGATATGTATCAAGCCGCCGGGCTTTGTCTGCCAGAGCCACTCGTGGCCGGAATCTAATTTTTCAACTTTTCCTTCACCCGTACGCACGATGATATCGGCGCGATCCAGTGCGCTGACGGACTCACGCAAGGGGCCTGCTGGCAACTGATGGCCATTGCCAATCCCTGCCGCTGACACAAGTACGATATCGCAGATGCGCGCCAGTTGGCGATACTGAAAGCCGTCATCGAGAAGAATAACGTCACCCAGGCCTACTGCCATCTGGCTGGCCCGAACACGATCGCGTCCGGCGATGACAGGGCATGTACAGGATTCAAACAGCAAGCGCGCCTCATCCCCGACCAATTCAGCCGAGTCGCTCTCGGTGATGATCTTCGGCTCAGGCAGACTGCCGCCATCGCCACGGCACAGCACCACCGGCTTGATTCCTTTTTCCTGAAGAGCCCGGGCAAGCCAAATGACGAACGGGGTTTTGCCACTGCCACCGACCGTGATGTTGCCGATGGATACCAGCGGCAGCGGTGGCGTCTGGCAACGATCTGCACGCCGCTGCAGATTTTTCCGGTTCAGCCATCCATAAACCCGGCTGGCCCATTGCAGTAGCAGTGGTGGCGGCGTGTTCTGCCACCACATACATTCGACTTTTTGATGCAGTCTCATGACGGGCTGTTTTGCAGGTACGGTTGCAGTGCGGTGAGCACGCGTTCCAGCACCTGTGATTTACCCTGCATGAATGCGGCCGCCTTGGCATTTAGTTGTCTGAGTTCATCCGGCCTTTCGAGCATGCGCTTCACGATCATATCCAATTCTTCCGCATTTGCCGTCACGATGGCGGCTCCGGCTTGCTGCATGTCACGCATGATACCGCGAAAGTTCTGCACATGCGGGCCGGAGATGACGCCGCGGCCGCATACGGCCGCCTCCAGCGGGTTTTGGCCGCCATGCGGAATCAGGCTGCCGCCGACAATGACGAGATCAGCCACGGTATAAAGCCCTGCCAGTACGCCCATGGCATCAATCAGGATGACATCAGCGCAGGCCTGCCCGGTTTCGGACCAGCGGGCCAGGTTCAGTCCCTGTTGCCGAACCAGTTCAGCCACCGCATCGAAACGCTGTGGATGTCGGGGAACAATGACCAGCAGCATATCCGGCCGCAGGCGCCGCCAGCCTTGCCACATGGACAAAAGATGCCTTTCCTCTTCGTCGTGCGTGCTGGCTGCGAGCACGATGGGGCGTTTGCCGCTGCCATCCAAGCGCTTGCGCAAGGCATCGGCATCGACCCAGGGGGGCGAGACTGCATATTTGAGATGTCCCAGCACCTGAATCCGGGCTTTGTCTGCGCCAATGGCGGCCAGGCGTTTGGCATCCATTTCACTTTGGGCAATAAAGAGATCAACCGGCTTCAGCCAGCGCCGCCAGAACATGCGGCTGGCGCGATAACGCGGAAACGAGTGATCCGAGATGCGTGTATTCAGGCTGATGACCGGAATGTTGCGGCGGCTGCAAGCGGAAATCAGACCCGGCCAGAATTCAGTTTCGGTCAAGAGCAGCAGGCGGGGCGACAATCGCGCGACAAATCGTGTGATCAGGCCGGGAATATCCCATGGCAGATAGGAGATGCTGATGGTGTCTTCAAACAGGCATTGGGCATGCCGCATACCGGTTTGAGTGATGACGGTTAGGTGTACGGGGAAACGATCATTAATCAGGGCGCGGACAAGAGGTGCAACGGAGCCGACCTCGCCAACGGAACAGGCGTGAATCCAGATGCAATCATCAGATGCATCGGGCAGGTCGATGGCGAACTGCTGCCGCCACTTTGCCGGAATAGATGTCATGGTTGCATTGCAGCAGGAATCCGCTTTTGCATCCAGTACCCTGTAAAAAGAAAAGGCCCCGGCTGGGAGGCCGGGGCGCTTATCGGTGTCTGACGCCCTGGGAGGGAGGGGAGGAGGGAGGGGCACCAGACATGGCAAACGATATACATGCAATGTGACCGGAAAATGATTGTCAGGTTAAGAAACGTTCATGGTTGCTGAGCCGCTGATTTTGTGTTGCGGCCTATGCTCAGACGCTGCCAAACATGACATACAGCGGCCTTGATGTCCATGCTGATCCCCAGTGCGGCAGGCACGGAAAACAGGGTGATGACAGTAGAGAACATCAGCCCCCAGGACAATGCCAGCGCCATCGGGGCAACAAAGGGGTCGAGTCCGCCCCAGCCATAGGCAGTGGGAAGCAGGCCGACCACTGTTGTGATGGCGGTGAGTAATACAGCGCGCAGACGGCGTTTGCCGCTTTCGATAATGGCCTGCCGCCAGGGGGCGCCGCTCTTGATCTGGCGTTGAATAAACACAGCCAGCACCAGTGATGAGTTCACAACAACACCGGTTAATGCGACAAAACCCATCATGGCCATGAATGACAAAGGTGCGCCATGCAGGAAAAATCCAATGATTATGCCGATAACGCCGAATGGAATCGCCAGCATGACCAGGATCGGGTAGCCGATGCGGTTAAATTGAATGGCCAGAATGACGAAGATGCCGGCCAGGGCAAATAGAAAACTGAATACCAGGCCGCGCACAGACTCCTCTGTTTTTTCCTGTTCGCCGCCAAGGTTATAACGCATGAGGTGTGCATCTTCAGCCAGCCATTCGGCGCTGCGCTGGCCCACCAGATCGTTCAGTTCTTTGGATGTGATGCTTTTCTGATCGACTTCAGCAGAAACATTGATGACGCGTGTTGCATCCTTATGGCGGATGCTGCTGGTGCCCGCTTGGGTCTCCGTGTGCGCGATCCTGTGCAGAGGCACCAGTCCTCCGTTTCTGTTGGGGATTTCCAGATGCATCAGCGTGTCGATATCGTGTTGCGCCTTTTCAGAATAACGGATGGTGACATCAATCTCTTCTTTGCCGCGTTTGATGGTTGAAATACGCAGGCCATCAAAGGCAGCGCGCACATGTGAGCTGGCCGTGGCCAAGTCTACACCGGCATAGGCAGCCAGTTTGCGATCCATGACAATACGAATTTCCGGGTCGCCAGGCTCCAGATCGCTCTCAATGGCGTAAACGCCTTTGGTTGCGCCCAGTATGGCAATCAGCCGTTCTGCCGCTCGTGTCATGGCTTGCTCATTATTGCCGGTGAGTTCAACCTGCAGCGCCCGTCCGACCGGCGGTCCGGGTTTTTGCATGGCGAAGCTGATTCTCAAATTGGGGAACAGCGGTGGAATTTCTTTTTCAAGTGGCCCCATTACATCGTAAGCAGAAATGCTACGTTCGGTGAAGGGAATCAGGATGATGCGTTCAAAGCCGAAACGGTCGCCAATCTGTTTCAGTGCTTCACGCTGATCGGCGCTGTTTTCGCCGGCAATCATGGTTGTGGTTTCAAGAATGGCAGGGTCGATGCGTTTGCGCACTTCGCGATCCAGTGCCTGCAGGGTGTCACGCATCTGTTCCAATGTGGTGCCGGTTGGCATGGTGATGCGCAGATAGAATGTGGTTTCAGCTCCCGATGGAAAGAGCTGGAATTTCATCTGTCCAGCCAAAGCCAGGGAAGCCAGCAGGCCGGCAAAGGTAAGGAGAATCGTCAGGTAGCGCAGTTGGATGGCTTTTTCCAGGAGCCATCCGTAGGCATTGGTGATCCACACAAACAGTATGCGTTCTTTAGGGTGTTTGTTGGGATTGGCGAAATCACGAATATGATTGGGCAGAATGAATATCGCCTCAAACCATGAGAATGTCAGCAGCACAATGACGACAACCGGAATCGACATGACGAACTTGCCAATGATGCCATCCATGTACATCAATGGCAGGAAGGCAACGATGGTTGTCAGTACGGTGGCGGTCACCGGCCCGATCAATTCTTGCGTTCCCTTGATGGCGGCCTGTTCGGGGGAAAGGCCCCGCTCCATATGGTAGGTCGCGTTTTCGCCGATAATGATCGCATCGTCCACCATCAGGCCAAGCACCATAATAAAGCCGAACATCACCAGCAGATTCAAGGTGATGCCAGCGGCATAAAGAACCATCAGGCCGGAGAAAAAGATGATGGGCAGACCCCAGGCCGTGGTCAGGGCAACAGCCGGGCGCAGGAACAGCATCAGCACCAGCAGCACAAGAGCAAGGCCAATGGCGCCGTTACTGGTCAGCACGCCCAGGCGCAGGCGGGTGATGGTTGAAAAGTCATTGTAGGCCCTGACATTGATGTTTTCGCCATATGTGGCGGGGATCGTATCAAGATAGGCGCGAACACGGTCGACCAGGTCAATGATGTCGGCATCACCCTTTTTGATGACAATCATATTGATGGCCGGATCACCCTGGGCGCCTACATACCGGTATGAACGCTCCAGAGTTTCAGTAACATCAGCAACGTCTTTCAAGCGCAGAGCTTGCCCCTGCTCGTTGGCGCGCAACACCAGGTTGCCTGCATCTTCAGCAGATACAAACTCACCGGTAATTCGGATGATGCTCTGGCCCTCAGGCGCTTTCAGGCGCCCACCCGGCGCATTGACGTTCCAGCCTTGCACCAGTGAGATGATATCGTTGATTGAGACACGGCTGCGATGCATTTTTCCCGGATTGGGGACGATGCGGATTTCTTCCTTGCGGTCGCCTTGCACGAATACATTGGCTACGCCGCTGATATTCCTGACATCATCTTCGATCTTGTCACTCAGGTGTTTGAGTTCCAGCGGCTTAAAATCGCCAAAGATGGAGAACGTCAGTACCGGCGTCTGCTCGGATTTGATTTCACTGATAATGGGATCGGAAGGCAGGTCAACAGGAAGATCGGCCCGGTTGATCGCCTGCTGAATATCGGACACCAGTCTGGAGCGGTCTTTGAAGTTCGGATCGACCTCAATGGTGATCTGCATGGTGCCGGAATAAGCGGTAGAGCGGATGACATTGATGCCATCGATGCCTTTTAGCTCCTGCTCAATCGGCGCGACCATCAGGCGTTCAACTTCTCTTGGAGCCGCACCCGGATATACGCCGGCAACTACGATGACATCAAAATTAACGCTGGGGAAAGCTTCGCGCTGCATGTTGCTGCCAGCAAAGACGCCACCCAACAGCAGCATCAGCGAGACCAGATTAACCAGCACCCCGCGCTTAACAAAAAAGGCAATGATGTTCTTCATTTCTGTGTCTTAATCAAATCGTTTGATGCAGTGGCAATGCCCAACTCATGCAGCAGGATGCCTTCAGACCACTGAAGCTGGCGGTGGGAAAGCAGCAGAATGATGCGGCTTAAAGCCATATCCACTTCGGCAGCCAGAAGTTCGCCTTCAAACTGGATGAGCGTGGCTGTGCTGGAGCGCCCCTCCCGATAGCGGCGCATCTCCGCCTCAAACTTCCGCTTTTCAGCGACCACTCGTGTTTGCGCTGACTGATAGGTGATCAGCTCGGTTGAGAATGCCGTCAACGCCCGGCTGATGTCATCCTTGATAAGCTCCAGAACCTGTTCCTTTTCCAGCTCTATCTGGCTGCGTGCCAACAGGGCTTTTCTTATTTCTGCCTTGACGGCGCGGTTGCCGAGGGTGTCGCTGAGTTCGAGTTCGATGGAGGCAAAACGGTCATTCAGCGAGCCTCCCCTGACGAAGCCCGAGCCGTAATTGCTGGCAACGCCGCGGCTGCCGAGCGTGGCCACGATATCGAGCTGTGTCTGCTCCCTGTCCTGCACCTCAAGGATTCTGGCTTCGGCAGCCTGCAGGCGTGACTCCAGTTCTTTGAGTTCGGGGCGGGAATCCCGGGCGGTTTGCATGGCCGCATCCAGATTTGGCGAAGCGGCCGGGATGGCTTCTTCCGTATCAACGCTCAGGGAAGCGCCGGGTTCCTGCAGCATCAGCCTGTTCAGGGCGGCGCGGTTGCGTTTGAGTGTGGCATGTACCCTGCTTCTATCCATCTTGCGGGTGGCCAGTAATGCTTCGGCCTGCAGCCGGTCCGCTTCCTCAATCAGGCCAAAGCGTTCACGCATGCGCTGGTCTTCCAGCAAACGTTTGGCGCGTGCGACCGTCTTGTTTCCCAGTGTGAGGTTGGTCGTATCGGAGGCGATACCGTAATAAAGCTCCAGGGCTTGCAGTGCGAGTTTATCCTGAACCGTGCGGATGCGCGTGATAGCCGCCTGTTCATCGGCCTGTGCTGCTTCCAGAAGCTTGTGGTAGGAGGGCCTGCCTGCGCCGCGCAACAGTGGGTGGCGGTAGCTGAGATCAATCTGGTTTCGAAAAGACGGGTTAGGATTGGCAAGTTGGGAAGCAAACGGGGAGTTAAATGCCAGAAAGCCGCGGTTGTAATCTATATCCACTGAAAGGCTGCCGCCACCGGCCAGCGGTTTTGTGACATTGCCCTTGAGCTGGGCGGCAGTGGTGCCAATCGGAGCGAAATTGCTGATCAATGGCAGTTTTTCCTCACTGCCTCCGATGCTGGCGGAGACCGTTGGGTCTAGCTGGCCGGAAAGACCTTCGGCGTCGGCCTTTGAAAAATCCGGTTGCAGACGGCTGATGGCCATGTCCGGATGCCGCTCCAATACGGTTTCGATCACATCGGCAAGCGATATGGGTTCGGCTGTAGCCGGTAGCGAAAGCAGGCAGAGCATGCAGGCCAGAAGCAAGATTAATCGCGCAGTTCTTGTCATCGTTTTTCCTCATTACGTCCTGAGCCAAAAGCACAGGTGTTCTATGACCAGCGCGCAACCGTACAGATAAAGGTTGCTATTATCAACTATTGATATAGTCAACCAAAATGATTAGCGTCCGGTCATGAACATTGATCCGCAACAACCTGTCAAAAGTGGTTTGGATGTAATTATGCCTCTGGTTGGATGTATGGCCAGCCATGTTCGCTACCATATCAGCAGGATATGCAGCGATGCCGGCCATGATCTCACCCCGGAGGAAGCCGGCACGTTGATGATTATTCATCATTTTAACGGATTGCCACAGTCGAGGTTGGCCTCCATTCTCGGCAAGGATAAAGCTGCAATCACGCGCCTGATGAATGCATTGGTGATAAGCGGATTGGTTGGGCGGGTTCAAGACCAAGATGACCGGCGTGTTGTTCGGGCGCAAATTACCGAAGGTGGGGAACAGGCATTTATCAAGGTGTGGCCGGAGTTGATGAAGCTGAGTGACGAGGCCCTGAAGCATGTTTCCAAACAGGAATTGGAACAGCTCAGTAAAGTATTATTGATGATCAACGCCAATCTTGGCGCCCTGACCGAGAAATATCAGTTCTGTTCCGAGTAGGGGGAAGCTCGAAAAACGGCTGTTTTCCCGCTTGGTAATCGAGTCTGGGCATACGATCCCAAAATATGGTTGGATCATCAGTGATTTA
>QIFG01000085.1 GCA_003228735.1 Zetaproteobacteria bacterium | reverse complement strand
TACCGCCCCAGCCCTTATGATTCTGTTTTTCCGGGGGTTGAGGGGCATGCGGCGGCCATCGCCAATATGCTTAATAGTGAGTATATTGACCGGCCATTGTGGCTGAAGGCCTCGGAGCTATTGGGTGTTCTGGTGCTGGGGCTGATTTGCGGACGGCTCGTCAGCGGCCGCGGCCCGGTAGTACAGAGCCTGACAATATTGGGTGTTCCCACCTTCCTCGTGTTTTTGGCCATCTGGTTGTTCTCCTTCTATGGCCTGTGGCTGAAGGTTGTTTATCTGTTCCTCGGCGTGTTGATGGCTACGGTTCCAACTACCCTGCTCGAGTATGTAATCGAGGCGCGCAAACGCGCTTTCATCCACGATGCCTTTGCCCATTACCTGGCGCCCAACGTAGTGAATGATCTGGCCAATCATCCGGAGTTGCTGCATCTGGGTGGCGAGGAGAGGGAGTTGACGGCTTTTTTCTCCGATATCGCCGATTTTTCAATTTTTGCGGAGAAATTGACGCCGGCGGAGCTGGTGCGATTCCTCAATAAATACCTTTCGGCCATGAGCGATATTATCCTGGCGCGCGGTGGCACCATCGATAAATACGAGGGGGATGCCATCATTGCCTTTTTCGGCGCGCCACTGGATATGCCCGATCATGCCTTTCAATGCACCATGGCGGCTATTGAGCAGCAGCAGGCACTCATTGGTTTACGTAAGCAATGGGCCGAAGAGGGTTTCCCGGAGGTGAATATCCGCATTGGTCTGAACTCGGGGCCTATTGTGGTTGGTAATATGGGCACGGTCGAGCGCATGGATTACACGATTATGGGGGATCATGTGAACCTGGCCAGCCGTCTTGAGGGCGTATGTAAGCAGTACCGCGTGCCGGTGCTAATCAGTGGCGGTACCTTCGACATAGTGAAAGACAAGATTGCCGCCCGCTTTGTCGACCGGGTGCAGGTGGTGGGGCGCTCCACGCAGGTGGATCTCTATGTGCCGCTTGGCGAGCTTGACGAGGTATCTGAGGAACAGGCCAATATGGCTGCTGCATACAGGCAGGCATGGGAAAAGATGAGTCGGAGAGATTTTTCGGAAGCTGCAGAGGTGTTTGGCAAGCTGCATGCCGATTTTCCTGAGGATGGACCCAGCGGGATATTGCTGGCCCGTACGCAGGTATATATGCAATCACCACCTCCCGATGGCTGGGATGGCGTGTATACAATGGACAGAAAGTAGACGGTTTGGCAGGCGAGCCGGTCAGTTAGGGAAGCCCTGAATAAGCCTTCCATGAGCCGCGTTGTTGCTCCAATCAATCGGGATGATCGCAAGGAAGGCGACGCAGGTCGCGACCATGTGAGGCTTGTTCAGAGCTTCCTTAGCTTAAGATGTCCGGTTTCATTCTCTGGAAAGGATATCGATTCTGATCTTCACTGATCAGACCGGGAAGACCCTATGCGAAGCACCATCCGGTGCGATGTGTGATGATGCAGCCTAAGCGGTTTGAGGCTCAGGCGTGGCGGACATTTCGCCTGCAACCTCTGAGTGTTCGAGTTCTTCGATTCGCCAGGCGCTGGTATCGGCAAGCAGCGCTTTGACCAGACGGTGGTTCATCTCGTGCCCGGTACGCATGCCTTCAAAGGCGCCAATAATCGGGTAACCGGCCAGGGCCAGGTCTCCCAGGGTGTCGAGAATCTTGTGCCGTACGCACTCATCTTCGTAGCGGAAGCCGCCCTCGTTGATAACCCGGAAGGCATCCATCACGATCGCATTTTCCAGGGAACCGCCGAGCGCCAGACCCGCCTTCTGCAGTGCTTCGATCTCGTGCAGAAATCCGAAGGTGCGGGCGCGGCTGACCTCGCGCGTATAGGCCTGTGTGGAGAAGTCGACGCTCACCTTGCGGCTGCGTAAAAGCGGGTGCTCATAATCCAGAAGATAACTGACCTTAAAGCCGGCGGCGGGATAGATGGAGCAGCTTTTATCTCCATCCTTCATGCTGACCTTTTTCAGAATGCGCATCACCTTCTTCGCCCTGTTCTGGATGCGGATGCCGGCACATTGAATGAGAAACACAAAGGGAGCGGAAGATCCATCCATGATGGGAACTTCAGGCCCGTTAACCTCAACGATAGCATTATCAATGCCCAGGCCCGCCATGGCGGACAGCAAATGCTCGACAGTAGCGATGCGCGCTTCACCCTTGCCCAGGGTCGTGCACATGCGCGTATCGACCACATATTCGGCCCGGGCCGGTATTTTGATGGTTTTGCCTGTGAATTTTCGATGGAATACGATGCCGGAATCTTCCGGTGCGGATCTGAGCACGAGCTCGACCTTGCGTCCGCTATGCAAACCGATGCCGCTGCATCTTATCGGATGTTCCAATGTTCTCTGCGGTATCACGGATCCCCCTCCATGTTACGATTCACAGCACAGATTATCTGCATTTGTCATGCTCACAAAGCCTAAAAGCGGCACGTGCCAAAGATGTGATGCACAATACAAGCTGCATAATGCCACAAAATTAAACAGTTTCAATCCGCCTGACGCCTGATCCAGGTCGGTACGGACAATTCATCCTCATCGTACTCGGCTTCACTGCCGAACAACTGGGGTTGCGCAGACTGGTCTGATTCCGCCTGCCCCTGATTTTCTGTGCCGGGCAGAGTTGCCAGTGACGGGATACTGAATGGCTTTTCAACGGCGTTTACCGTCGACAGCGCTGGCGCCGCTTCGCAAGCCAGACCGGTCGCCACCACGGTAACGCGCATTTCATCGCCGGCACTTTTATCGTAGACCATGCCGCAGATGATATTGGCGTCTTCGTCCGCCATGTTGTGAATGGTGGAAACCGCCTCATCGTATTCGGCCAGGGTCATGTCCTCGTTGCCGGTAATATTTACGAGAATCCCCCTGGCGCCGTGAATATCGACATCCTCGAGCAGTGGTGAGGAAATGGCTCGCTCGGCTGCCTCGCAGGCCCGGCCTTCGCCGCTGGCGACACCGGAACCCATCATGGCCATACCCTGGGTTTCGCTCATGACTGCCCGAACATCGGCAAAGTCGACATTCATGTAGCCGGTATGCGTGATCAGTTCGGCAATGCCCTTGACAGCCTGCAATAGCACATCGTCAGCCTTGAGGAATGCCTCCAGCATGGAGGTATGCTTACCCACCGCCCCGATAAGCTTCTGGTTCGGGATGATGATAAGCGTGTCCACATGCTTGCGAAGCTCGCTGATGCCTGCTTCGGCCTGCCGCATGCGGCGTTTGCCTTCGAAGCTGAAGGGTTTCGTGACCACCGCCACGGTCAACACGCCAAGATCCTTTGTCACCTCGGCAATGACAGGAGCGCCGCCCGTGCCGGTGCCACCGCCCATGCCGGCAGTGATAAATACCATATCGGTATCGGCAAGCAGTTCTCTGATGCGATCGCGTTCCTTTTCCGCCGCTTCGCGGCCGATCTGCGGGTTGGCGCCGGCGCCAAGGCCACGGGTGATATCCGCGCCAAGTTGTATCTTGATATCCGCATTGCTGTATTCAATAGCCTGCGCATCTGTGTTGGCGACGATGAAATCGACGCCACGCAGTTGCTGGGCGATCATGTTGTTGAGTGCGTTACCGCCGCCGCCACCGATGCCGATAACTTTGATGCGGGCCGCCTGGCCCTTGATATCTTCCAAGGTGAATAGTGTGCTCATGATGCACCTCCCGTTTTAATATTATTTAAATTATTCATGCTGAATCTCCGAACCAGTTGCGCATGCGCTGCCAGACCCGGGAAAAAAGGCGTGTGCTTTCAGCCTTGCCCATAGGCCTGTTCTGCCGGTAGCGGTGGCCGTACTGAATCAGTCCCACGCCAGTTGCAAAGATCGGGCTGCTTACGACCTCGGCCAGCCCACCGACATTATGCGGACGGCCCAGACGTACGGGCATGTCGAAGACCTCTTCGGCCAGTTCCACGGCGCCGTCGAGCAGGCTGCAGCCGCCGGTCAGTACAAGACCTGCCGCCATCAATTCCTTGAAACCGGAGCGTTTCAGTTCGGCTTTGACCAATTCAAACAGTTCCTCGACGCGCGGTTCCAGAATCTGTGCCATGACCTGGCGAGGCATTGGCCTGGGCGCCCGCCCACCCACGCTTGGCACCTCCACCTGCTCGTCGGGCGAGACGATGGAAACCAGGCAGGCGCCGTATTTCTTTTTCAGCTGGTCGGCTTCGCGCGCCGAGGTGCGCAGACCTACAACCAGATCGTTGGTTAAATGATCGCCACCGATGGGAATGACCGCCGTATGGCGGATGGCGCCGTCCAGGAAGACGGCGATGTCGGTGGTGCCGCCGCCCATGTCGAGCAACACCACGCCGATGTCCTTCTCGTCCTGCGACAGTACCGCTTCGCTGGAGGCCACCTGCTCCAGCACCATGTCGGCCACATCCAGGCCGCAGCGGTTGCAGCATTTAACGATGTTCTGAGCGCTGGAAACGGCGCCGGTGACGATGTGCACCTTGGATTCCAGGCGTACGCCGCTCATGCCGACGGGCTCGCGGATGCCATCCTGATTATCGATAATGTACTCCTGCGGCAGGATATGCAGGATTTTCTGATCGGCCGGGATATTCATGGCGCGCGCCGCATCAATCACGCGCGCCACATCTTCAGCCGTTACCTCGCCGTTCTTGGTGGCAACCACGCCGTGTGAGTTGTAGCCGCGAATGTGGCTGCCGGCAATGCCCGTGAAGACGGATTTGATTTCCACCCCAGCCATCAGTTCCGCTTCTTCCACAGCCAGGCGAATGGATTCCACCGTGCTTTCGATATTGACGACAACGCCCTTGCGCAGTCCGCGGGATGGGTGTGTGCCGATGCCAATGATGTCCAGCTTGCCGTCCGGGTCTGCTTCCGACACCACACAGGCAATCTTGCTGGTGCCGATATCCAGTCCAACGAGTAGTTGATCATGTTTAGGCATTTAGATCGCACCTCCATACTTGTTTGCCTGGCGGAAAAACCATCTTGTGTCCATGCGGGCATCCACCCGCCAGGCGCGTCCTTGCCATTGGGGTTTGTTCAGCATGGCCAGCAGCTCAGGTATTCGTTTCTGCACCGCTCCAGCGGGCAAAAGCCAGCGCTGGCCTCGTTCGAAATACATTTCCCAGGTGTCCGGCGGCAGAAATCTGCATTCGCTGAGTTGGGAAAAAAGCTTGCTGTCCAACTCCTGCAACTGGGCGAGCAGGCGGCCTGCCTCGGGTAATTTCTCCTGCCCGATACGCAGAACAGGCAGATCCCAGGCCACGCCGGTTCTTTGAGATTCATAGGCATGGCCCAGACGGTCGACGAGTTTCAGGGTCTCTTTCTGCTGCAAGAGTGCGACCGGCAGGCGCGCCGTGGCCACAATGTTCAGCCTGTTCGGCAAATGCCGGGCAATGCGGATATCGGCAAGATCGGGCAGGGCAGTCAGCAATTGATCGTGCAGGCGGGCAGGGTGCGATTGCAGAAAATCCAGAGGCTGCATGTTGCCAAGCTCCTCGTTGATCGCCTGTTTGAGAAAGGGGTCATCGCTCTCCACCTGCCAGGAGTAGATGCTCAGGGCATGGTTGGCGGCATTGCCTGCAATGGCCAGGCAGCCGACAGCGAGCAGGGTGATGCCGGCACGTTTGAGACCGGTACGCCAGGTTTCGCTCAATTCCAGCATCTTGGCCTTGGCCTGCGGCAGCCGGCGGTTTTCCCGGGTCATCGTTGAGCCTCCACAGCTTCAAGGGCGGCGCCCTGCAGGATACGCAGGCACAGCTCCTCGAAGTCGATGCCGGCCTCGGCTGCAGCCTTGGGCAGCAGGCTGGTTTCCGTCATGCCTGGAATGGTGTTGATTTCCAGAATGACCGGCTCGCCGCCGTCGGCCATGATCATGTCCACGCGCGGAGCGCCGCGGCAACCGGTGATGTGAACTGCTTCTTCGGCCCGTTGCATGCACAGTTTCAGGCTCTCGGCCGGTATTCTCGCCGGGCAGAAATATTCAGTGGCGCCCCTGGTGTACTTTGATTCGAAGTCGTACATGCCCGAATGCGGAGCTACTTCGACCGGCGGCAGTGCACAACCGTTCAGAACGGAGATGGCGACTTCCGCGCCCTTCACCGGCATTTCCGCCATCCATCCGGCAGGGTTGCCGATGGCAAGCTGCTGCCAGCCGGCGGCATTACGCAGGATATGCAGGCCGATGCTCGAACCTTCGGAAAGCGGCTTGAGCACGACGGGATAGCGGATGGGGCCGTCGTCCTTGAGCGGGATATCCACCGGGGTATTAAGTCCGGCCTGATTTAATACAGTCTTGCATAGCAGTTTGTGCATGCACAGGGCCGAAGCGGTCACGCCGGAACCGGAGTAGGGAATGCCCATGATTTCCAGAAGTCCCTGCACACATCCGTCCTCGCCCCATCGCCCGTGCAGGGCGATTACCGCTGTGTCGATATCCGCCTGCCTGATCTGTTCCGGCCAGTCCGCCTGCAAGTCCAGGCTGCTTGCCCGGACACCCCTGGCATGCAGGGCCTTCAGCATCGCCTGGCCCGAGCGCAGGGATATCTCGCGCTCACTGGAGACGCCTCCCATCAATACACCCACATGGCCGCAATTCATGCGCTTTCTCCGATGATGCGGACTTCCGGCTCAAGCCGGATGCCGAATTTTTGTTGCACCTCATTCTGGGCGCGCCGAATCAGGTTGAGAACGTCCGTGCTGGTGGCGTCACCCTCGTTAACGATAAAGTTGGCGTGTACATCGGAGATGCGTGCATGTCCGATGCTGCACCCCTTCAGGCCGGCCTGCTCGATGAGACGGGCGGCGTGATCCTGTGGCGGATTTTTAAAGACCGAGCCGCAAGTGGGCTTCGACAGGGGTTGACTGCTGCTGCGGCGGTTTCGCATGTCCGTCATGCGTGTCCGGATGGCCTGGGGTGAATCTGATTGCAGTTCGAAGCAGGCGGCAAGGACAAGGCAGCCGGCCGGCAGGTTTGTCTGGCGGTAGGCCATGGCAAGGTCTTCGGCCGGTATCTGTTCGCAATGGCCATCGCGGTGTGCGATATCGATGAATTTCAGGGTATCCGATACCTGCTGACCAAAGGCGCCGGCATTCATGGCGATGCCGCCGCCTACATCCCCTGGCACGGTTGCCATGAATTCCAGGCCGGAGAGCCCAAGCCTGGCGCAGTCATTCGCCAGTTTACTCATGCGCACACCCGCCCCGGCCTGGATGCACTGGTTCTCCTCGTGGATATGGCTGAGTTCACCAAGATCAATCACCATACCGTCGAAACCACTGTCGGCGATCAGCATGTTGCTGCCTCTCCCCAGGGGGAGCAGGGGCACATTGGCTGGCAGCATTTGCAGTGCTTCGGCTATGGCCTGCTGGCCGGCCGGCCGGAAATACCAGCGTGCCGGGCCACCCACGCCCAGCGTCGTATGCCGGGCCATGGACTCGTTCAGCCTGAGCGCGCCAAGCGTATTCAGGATCGTTTCCCAGGCCGGACTCATGCCGCTTTCTCCTTCAGCTCTGCACGCATATCAGAAGCCAGGCCGCCGATAGATCCCGCTCCCATGAGCAGGACAACCTTGTCTTTGGCGAGTGCGGCCAGGGCGAGTTCTTTTGCTGCTTCAAGGCTTTCGCACAGGGATGTATTACGATGGCCGTAAGCTCTGAGGCCACCCAGCATGCGCTCGGAGCTGACGCCGGCGATGGGCTTTTCGCCTGCTGCGTAAATCGGCAACAGCGCCACCTCGTTTGCTGCATCAAAGGCGCTGTAGAAGTCCTGCATCAGGTCACGGCTGCGCGTATAGCGGTGTGGCTGGAAGACGGCGAGCAGTGTCTTGTCTGGCCAACATTCGCGCGCCGCATCCAGTGTCGCCCGGATTTCGCGCGGGTGATGCGCATAGTCGTCCACCAGGATGCCGCCGCCCACTGTCATTTGCTGGAAGCGGCGCTGGATACCGGAAAAAGAAGCCAGTCCCTGCCGGATTACATCGGCTTCGATGCCAAGATCAAGCAGCACTGCAATAGCGGCAAGGGCGTTTTCGGCATTGTGCCGGCCCGGCAGCGCCAGCCGGAACTCGCCTATTGCTCCCTTGTTTCGCAGCCCCACGCGCAGGCGCTGGCCGAAGGCGTCACACTTCACATTGAGAAGGTGGATGTCCGCCTGCGGGCTTGTGCCATAGGTGGTGACTGGCTTGTGCAGGCGCTCGCGCAGGGCGGCGACATGCGGGTGTTCGTGATGCAGAACGGCGCGGCCGTAGAACGGCACACGATCGACAAAGCTCTGGAAGGCGGCCAGCAGATGTTCAAAGTCGCCGTAATGGTCGAGGTGTTCGGGGTCGATATTGCTGACCACGGCGATCATCGGAGACAGGTGCAGAAAAGAGCCGTCGCTCTCGTCGGCCTCGGCTACCAGATACGGGCTTTCACCCAGGCGGGCGTTGTCACCGGTGGCGGCAAGGCGGCCGCCGATCACATAGGTCGGATCCAGTCCGGCTGCTTCCATGGTGTGGGCGATCAGCGATGTGATGGTGGTTTTTCCGTGACTGCCGGCGATGGCGATACCGTGCTTCATGCGCATGAGTTCGGCCAGCATCTCGGCCCGCGGGATGACCGGAATGCCCTGGCCTCTGGCGGCTTCCAGTTCCACATTATCGCCTGGGATAGCCGAGGAGGCGACAACCACCTGGGCCTTGCCGAGATGTTTGGGGCTGTGGCCGCTGAAAACAGTCATTCCAAGCCTTCGCAGGCGCTCTACGTTGGTGTTTTCGCTGGCATCGGAGCCCTGCACGGCGAATCCCTGATTGTGCAGCAGTTCGGCGATACCGCTCATGCCGATGCCGCCGATGCCGGTGAAATGAATGTGCTGTACGCGCGTTTTCATGCCGCGCCCTCCAGCCATTCGGCCAGTACATCCAGTTGCTGTTTTTCAGCATCGGTCGGCATGGAGGCGCGGCTGGCCCGGCTCATATTCTCGAGCCTTTCGCGGTTAAACAGAAGTCGTTCAATCCGCCCGGCCATGACCGGAGTGCTGATCTGGCGTTGATCGAGCATGTCTGCCGCCCCGTTGTCCGCCAATACCTCTGCATTGTGGCGCTGGTGGTCGTCGGCGGCATGTGGCAGTGGAATGAACAGGGCGGGCAGGCCGGCAATAGCGGTCTCGGTGACGGTCATGGCGCCGGCGCGGCTGACCAACAGGTCACCGCTGCCGTAGAGGGCGGGCATGTCATTGCAGAAGCCGATGACATGGGCATCGATGCCGCCGTGTTGATAGGCGGCCTGTACGGCGTGCATGCGGCCTTCGCCGCTGCCGGTGACATGCGTGACGGTGAATTCATGGCCTTTCTCTTTCAGCAGGCAGCAGGCTTCGGGCACAATCTGGTTCAGGACAGCTGCACCCTGGGAACCGCCCAGGACAAGCAGCCGGGGAGGTTTGTGCGCCTGCCTCTCGATTCCGGCGATGGCCGGGCTGACGATATTTCCTGTTGTCACGCATTTGCCGGCTGGCAGGAAATCGGCGGCCTGTGCAAAGCCGAGCATGATGCGGTTGCACATTGCGGCCAGCTTCCGGTTGACCATGCCGGGGATGGCATTCTGCTCGTACAGGACGATGGGGATGCGGCCCATCACTGCCGCCGCCACGCCGGCCACGCTGGCATAACCGCCGACCCCGACAACAACCCCGGGCCTTTGTTTTCGCCAGTGTTTGCTGATGCTGAGCACGGCGAGGGGGAGCTCCCAGCACAGCACCCGCAGTTTTTGCAGCAGGCCGGCGCCCTGAAAGCCGTGCATGCCAATGAGAAAAACGCTTTCTCCCCGTTCAGGCATCAGGCGGGCCTCCAGGCCGCGCTCGGCGCCGACAAACTCGACTTCCAGGCCGGACCAGCGGTGTCTGGCGGCATCGGCCAGTGCCAGCGCCGGCATGACATGACCACCGGTGCCGCCGCCGGCGATACAGAGCCGGACCTGGGCGTTCACGATTTTGCCTCACGTCGGGCGTTCTTCGGCTGGTGGCGCTGCACGGAAAAAACGAGTCCCAACAGGATAAAATTGCCGATCAGGGCGCTGCCGCCATAGGACATGAACGGCATGGGCATGCCCTTGGTGGGCAAAATACCCATGGCCGCGCCCAGATTAATCGTAAAGGTTGCAGCCAGTAGCAGCATACAGCCGGTCACCAGCAAGCGGGCAAACGTATCATGGGTGTGCATGGCCAGCCGCAGGCCGCGCCACAGCAGCGTGGCGAACAGCGCGATCAGGACAAGCGTGCCCGCCAGTCCGAGTTCTTCGGCCAGCACGGCGGCGATAAAGTCGGTGAAGGGTTCGGGAAGATAGAAGAGCTTTTGCACGCCCTGGCCGAGGCCTGTTCCATGCAGGCCGCCAGATCCGAAGGCGAGCATGGATTGCATAAGCTGGTAGCCACTGCCCAGCGGATCAGCTCCCGGATCCATAAAGCTCAGAAGGCGGCGCAGGCGGTATGGTTCGGCAACGAGAATAATGATGCCGGCAGGCAACATACTGCCAATGAGTATCAGAAGCTGGTACAGGGGAACGCCGCCGATGAACCACATCCCTAAGCAAACGGCAGCCAGCAGGGCGCAGTTGCCGAAGTCCGGCTGCAGGAGCAGCAGGAGAACAGCCAGCCCCAACACCACCAGCATGGGCGCCAGCCCCGTCGAGAAGCGCTTGAGCCGTTCCGGGAAGGCGGACATATAGTAGGCCATGTAGAGAATAACGACGGGCTTGAAAAGCTCGACCGGTTGCAATGTGATGCCTGGCAGTGAAAACCAGCGCCTGGCCCCGTTTATTTCCGCTCCAATGCTAGGCACCAGCACCAGCGCCATGAGCACTATTCCTGTCGCCAGCATGGGCAGCACTGCCGCCTGCCACCAGTTGATGTCTATGCGTGACATCCACCACATAAGTCCGAAGCCCAGTGGCATGTAAACCAGCCAGTGGCTGATGATGCGAAAGGAATCATGATAACGCACCTCGGAGATGCTCAGGCTGGCGCTGGCCACCATGGTAATACTCAGGGCTGCCAGTAGCAGCACGCAGCCCAGCATGAGGGGATCAGGTGGCGCCAGCCTCTTCATGCTGCTTCCTCCAGGGTGTCGACAGCTTCCGCAAAGGTTCGGCCACGTTCAGCATAGTTGGCAAACTGATCCTGGCTGGCGGCGGCCGGAGAGAGAAGTACGGGAAGCGGTTCGGCAAAGCCCGCCGCCTGTTCAACGGCCTGCTGAACATCCCCGGCATTGTCGAAGGAGACGCCGGCGGATTTAAGCAGGGCAGCGAAGGCTTCGGTGTTCTTGCCGATGATATAGGCGTGTGATACGTGCCGGCTTATGGCCTGATTCAGGGGTGACAGGTCCAGGCCCTTGCGCAGGCCACCACAAATCCACAGCACCTTGCCAAAGGATTCCAGGGCTGCCCTGGCTGCATCCGGATTGGTGGCCTTGGAATCGTTGAACCATTCGTGGCCAGCATGTGATCCAAGATGCTGCAGCCGGTGCGGCAGGC
Source organism: Zetaproteobacteria bacterium (assembly GCA_003228735.1). Taxonomy (GTDB): domain Bacteria; phylum Pseudomonadota; class Zetaproteobacteria; order Mariprofundales; family Mariprofundaceae; genus SZUA-181. The sequence goes on along the minus strand of QIFG01000085.1, from coordinate 19,936 downwards.
CGCGAAAACTGGTCAGGGCTTCACGGATGACTGTGGCATGCACGCCAAAGTCAGCTGCCGCCTGTGCCGCCACGGCCATGTTCAACTGCTGGTGGCTGCCGCGCACCAGTATTTCGTCACAGTCAATGATATGATGGTCGCCGTCCTGCGACCAGAACAGGGCTGTTTTTCCTGCGGAAATATGCAGTCCGGCATCAAGTCCATGGGCAGTTTCCGTTACGCCGAAGCGGCGCACATGCACGCCGCGTGCAGCAAGCTCTCCGGCCAGCTCATGCCAGCAGGCAGCGTCGGGAAGAAGGGCGGTGTCTCCTTCTCCCTGCTGTTCGAATATCTTCAGCTTGGCGGCCAGGTAGCTGGCGGCATCCAGATGCATGTCGGCATGATCCGGCTGCACATTGAGCAGCGCCGCCCAGCCGGGGCGAATACCTGCGCAGCGCTCCAGCTGGAAGCTGGACAGCTCCAGCGCCACGCGGTCGGGCAGGTGTTCCTCCTCCAGAAGATCGAGCATGGGCTGGCCGATATTGCCTGCGGCTTCGATGCCGCCGGGCTGCGTTTCCAGCAGTACGGCGATCAGGGAGATGGCCGTGGTTTTTCCATTGGTGCCTGTCACGGCCAGTATCTCGCCGTTGAACTGTTCGAGAAACAGGTCGAGATCGCCCACAACCCGCATACCGTTCTGGCGCACCTTTTGCAGAACCGGGTGATGCCACGGAATGCCCGGGCTGACGATGATGCATTCGGCTTTGGCAAGCTTTGCGGAATTGAGTGCGCCGGTGTGCAGCGGGATGTGCTTCAGATCGTCCGGCAATTCAACCGTGCCTTCGTCAAAGGCTGTGCAGGCAATGCCATAGCGGCCCAGGAAACGGGCCACCGAGCAGCCGGTTTGCCCCATGCCGACAATGGCAGCGTTGGAAAAGGACAGTGCCGTCATCGGATCTTCAGCATGGACAGGGCGACCAGGGCCAGCAGCAGCGCAATGATCCAGAAGCGCACGATAACCTTGGGCTCAGCCCAGCCCTTGAGTTCAAAATGGTGGTGAATGGGCGCCATGCGGAAAACACGCCGGCCCGTCAGCTTGAAGGAGACGACCTGCACCATGACCGATACCGCCTCCAGCACAAAGATGCCGCCGGCAATGGCCAAAAGCAGTTGCTGGTGAACGCTGCAGGCGACAAAGCCGAGGCCGCCGCCGAGCGCAAGCGCGCCCACATCGCCCATGAATACCTGGGCCGGATAGGTGTTAAACCACAGAAAACCGAGGCAGGCGCCCACCATGGCGCCGCAGAATACGGTCAGTTCCCCGGCCCCTGGCACATAGGGGATTAACAGGTAATCGGAAAATTTCGCATTGCCGGCAACATAAACGAGAACCGCCAGGGCACTGGCCACCATGAAGGCGGGAACAATGGCCAGCCCGTCCAGGCCATCGGTCAGGTTGACGGCGTTTGAGGTGCCGACCAGAACGAGTACAACGAAGGGTGCATACCACCAGCCCATATCCCACTGGTAGTTGATGATGGGAACATCGACGATGGGGGATGTGAGTTGCATCAGGGTGATGGCGGTTATACCGCCGAACAACACTTGCAGCGAAAGCTTCCAATAGCTGGACAGTCCCTTGGGGTTGCCGCGCAAAACCTTCAGGTGATCGTCGTACCAGCCGATGGCGCCGTAACTGAGGGTCAGGAACAGCGCCAGCCAGACGAAGGGATTAGACAGCTTTGTCCACAGCAATGTGGATATTGTCAGGGTAAGAAGGATCAGTGCGCCACCCATGGTGGGCGTGCCCGCCTTGACCAGGTGCGTGGCGGGGCCATCGCTTCGGATTGGCTGGCCGGCGCCTTGATACCGCTTCAGCCAGCGGATGAAACGTGGACCCAGAATCCAGCACAGTGCCAGCGATGTCACCAGGGCGTAGACCGTGCGGAAGGTGATGTACTGAAACAGGTTCAGGAAGGAATACTGGTCGGCCAGCGGATACAGCAGGTTATACAGCATCGGATTCTTCCTTCAGTGCCCGGATTACAGCATCCAGGCCCATGCTTCGTGAGGCCTTGATCAGCACATGGTCACCATTCGTGAGTTGCCATGCCTGGGCCAGTCCGATGGCGGCATCAGCATCCGGCGCCCAGGCGGTTTCAGGCTGTGTATCGGGCAGTGACTGCATGTGTTTGCCGACCAGGATCACGCCATCCAGGCCGGAAATATCCAGAGCCATATGCGCCTGTTCGGCTTCATCACCGAGTTCGGCCATGTCGCCCAGCACGGCAAAATGGTGGCCGGGCAGGCGGTGCAGTGTGTCCAGAGCGGCGGCCATGGAGGCGGGGGTGGCGTTATATGTGTCGTCGATAAGGCGGCTGCCGCCAACACCGGCCAATAATTGCATACGCCCGCCAACAGGTTGCCAGCCGCTCAATGCTTCGGCGGCTTGGGATAATGTGGAGTCGGCCAACTTGCAGATGATGCTGGCTGCCAGCGCCATATTGGCGGCCCAGTGGGGGGCCGGCAGCGCCAGCTCTATTTCGGCATGTTGCTCCGCCAGTTGTAAATGCAGGTGCGCGCCTTCGAGCTGCCAGCGCGCCACGCCGGCATCCTCTTTATCCATGTCCAGTACAGGGTGATCGAATTCGCATCCATGCTCGCGGGCAAGTTCGCTCACGCCTTCGCCCAGTGCGCACCAACCATGCGGCCGCAGGGTCTTCAGCAGGGCGCTTTTTTCATGCAGTACACCTGAGATGCCGCCAAGGCCGGCGGTATGCGCATGGGTCACGGCCGTAATAACCGCCACGTCCGGCTGTGCGATATCCGCCAGCCGGGCCATTTCTCCGGCTTCGCTGATGCCGCACTCGATCAGGGCAATATCTTCATCGCCGTTGATGTTCAGCAGGGTTTGCGGCATGCCGATCAGGTTGTTTTCGTTGGCATATGTCGCCGCGATCTTCAGACCGAGGTTTCTCAATGCGTGTTCGAGCATGCTGCGCAACGAGGTTTTGCCGACGGAACCGGTAATGGCCACGATTTTCGTGTCGATGCGGTTACGCCAGGCCGCGGCAATGTCACCCAAGGCTTGCAGGCTGTCGTCGACCTGAAGCTGCGGCAATTCAATATCCTGCCAGCCGGGGATGCCTTCGGCGTCACCGACCAGGGCGCTGGCGCCGTGGGCAGCGGCTATGCTGCCGAATTTATGACCGTTGAAATGGGGTCCGCGCAGGGCGAGAAAGGTGTCGCCGTTTTCAAGCTTGCGCGTATCCGTGCACAGGCGGTTGATATCGGCAGGCGCTTGTCCCAGCCAGTGGCCGCGCGTGGCCTGTTGTATCTGCACGCCCGTCATGCGCATGCCTGCAGCACCATGGAATCATTTTTTTCACGCAAGGCATCAGCAGCCATTTCCCAATCGCTCCAGGGAAGCTTGCGGTCGCCGATTTCCATATAGGTTTCGGCCCCCTTGCCGACGATCACCAGCACATCGCCATGTTCCAGATCGTTGACGGCTTCACTGATTGCCGCCCCGCGATCCAGTTGCAGATGCACCTTGGCCGGATAGGGCTGCGGCATGCCGTGCACGATCTCAGCGGCGATCACCTCCGGTATTTCCTCTCTCGGATTATCCGAGGTGATCCAGACGGCATCGGCCAGATTGACGGCAATCTCACCCATGTGCGGCCGCTTCTCGTGATCCCGGTTGCCGCCGCAGCCGAATACGATCAGCAGGCGGTGATGCGTCAGCCTGCGCATAGCCAGCAGGCAACGCTCCAGTGCTTCCGGCGTGTGGGCGTAATCGATGAACACCTGCCATGGCCCGACATCCACCGACTGCAAGCGTCCCGGCGGAGCGGTAATGCCGGTGAGCGGTTTTTCCAGCTTGGGCAGCCATATGCCGAAGGCGGCACTCAGGATCAGGCCAACGGCGGCCATATTTTCGGCATGGAAATCGCCCAGCGGGATGTCTTCCACACGGATTTCCAGGGCATCAGCGCTGTCCATGCCTGTGCGCAGGCGCAGCATGCCGGGCAGTTCCTGCTCCCAGGCAAGGGACAATTCCTGACGGTACAGGCCGTGACCGTATGTTCGAGCGGCTTCTGGCGCGCGTGCCACCACTTCCTTATCGTCCGCATTACAGACGGTCAGGCCGCCGCTATTGGCAACGGTATGCAGAAAGCCTGCCTTGATATCGGCATAGGCCTCGAAGCCACCATGATCATGCAGGTGGTCATGGCCCAGGTTGGTCCATGCGGCCACATCGAAGTCGAGTCCGGCGATGCGCTGTTGCGCGATGCCATGCGAGGAAACCTCGCAGACCAGCGCACCTGCACCCGCGACATCTGCCGCCGCCAGAAGCCTGTGCATGGTAAGCAGGGAGGGCGTGGTATTGCCGAGCGGAATGATTTCGTCCGCATCCTTCATCCAGCCCATGGTGCCGACAGCCCAGGCAGAGTCATGCAGGCGTGCCAGGGCTTGGCGCAGCATCCAGACAACGCTGCTTTTGCCATCGGTGCCGGTGACGCCCACAAGCTTCACAGATGTTTCTTCCGTGCCGAACCAGCGGCGCAATAGCCGTCCGGCCGATTCCATGTCCGGCAGCTTCAGCCAGGGAAGCTGCGGGTCGCCCGGATTTGCATCAATCGTAATAATTGCTGCGGCGCCCGCCTCTCTGGCGGCTTGGGCATAGGCGGGCGCCTTTGTGCCTGCGCGGGGCAGGCAGAGGAACGCGTCGCCTGGCTGAATGTTTCTCGAGTCATCCGAGATGCCGTGGATTTCAACATCACGATCCGGTGCAGCATCGCCTACTGCCAGCTCCGACAGGAGGCGTGGTTCTTTGCCGGTCAAGGCAAACAATACGTCCGGGCTATTCATCGAGCCAGACCTCGATTCTACCGTCAGCCGGCAGTTGGGCGAAGGCGGCAGGCCGTTGCCTGGACACCCAGCCGCTGCCGTGCACATGCAACTGGTAGCCGTACTGGGTGCTGATCCGGCGCACCTGCCGTAGCGATTTGCCGGCCAGGGAAGGCACCATGCCTTCGGGAGCCGCCTTTTGCCGTGGAGCGACAACAAGGGGTAAGGCCTTCCAGTTCTTTTGCCACTGGCGCTTCAGGCCGGGGGAAATGCCGAGATAGGGCAACGTTCTGGCCGCAATCTTGCGGAAAATGGGGGCCGCCACCCGGCCGCCATAAATCACCTTCTGCGGTTCATCTATGACCACTACGATCACCAGTTCCGGCTGATCGGCTGGCACCGCGCCAGCGAACACGGCGGTAAATTTATCTTCCGCATAACCGCCATCCGGGCTGGGCTTCTGTGCCGTGCCGGTTTTTCCGGCCACTTGATAGCCTGCAGGCACGGCGAGGCTGCCGGTGCCATCCGTTCCGGTGGCATGCTTCAGCATTTCCATGACGGTTTTTGCAATGTGCGCCGGCAGCACCTGCCGCTGTGGCAGATTGTCTGTCTCGCCATTGCCGGAAGGTTGCACAAGCCTGGGTTGAACGTATTTACCACCATTGGCTAAAACGGAAAAGGCCGTTGCAAGTTGCAACGGCGTTACAGCGATGCCTTGTCCGAAGGCGATGGTGGCAGTCTCTACCGGGCCCCAGCGAGACAGCGGCGGCAGGATGCCTGGTGACTCGCCGCTCAATCCGATGCCGGTTCGTTGCCTGAAGCCGACATCGGCGAGCACCCGGTACAGCGGTTCGGCGCCAATATCCAGGGCCAGCTTGGCAGCGCCGATATTGCTGGAGCGGGCCAGAAGCCCTGTCATGTCCAGCCAGCGTTCGGGATGATCGTCATGAATGGTGTAATCGGCCACTTTAAAGCTTCCATTCTCGCAGTAAATGCGTGAATCCTTCTTCCAACGGCCGGAATTCAGTGCCGCAGCGACGGCAAACGGCTTGAGCACCGATCCCGGTTCGAATACGTCGGTAATGGCCCGGTTGCGCCATTCTTCCGGTTTGAACTTACGAAAGTTGTTGGCATTGAAGCTGGGCCAGTTGGCCATGGCCAGAATCGCACCATCGGCGGGCCGCATGACCACCACCGAGCCTGCCTTGGCGCTATATTTATATACGCCGTCGGCCAGGGCGGCATAGACCGTGCTCTGTATGGTGGCGTCCAGATACAGGGGAATTGACTTGCCTGCCTGCGGCGGGCGCAACCACGTGCCGCCGGGCAACAGGATTCCCCTGGCATCGCGGCGAATATGCATGCGGCCGGGCTGGCCTTGCAGGGTGTCGTCCAGGCTGAGTTCCAGCCCTTCCAGGCCCCTGCCATCCACGCCCACAAAGCCCAGGGCATGCCCGGTTTCCGGCCCCAGTGGATAATAGCGGCGCCATTCCGTTTCGCGGCGCACACCCGGAATATTCAGGGCTATGACGCGTTCGGCGGTCTCGGGACTGGTCTGTCTGGCTAGCCAGACAAAGCCTGATTTGCCGGCCAGTCTCTTTTTGAGTCTGGCCGGGCCGATCTCCAGGGCCTCCGCCAGTTCATCGATCCGGCTGGCCGGAATGTCACTGGCAATGGCGGAAATGGATGGCACCTTGATGCTCTCGGCGAGAATGCGCCCCTTTCGATCCAGGATAGCGCCGCGTGGCGCGCTCACAGTATATTGTCGCTGCCGCTGTTTTTCGGCTTTCATGCTCAAGGCTTCGGCCTGCAGCCATTGCAGATCCACAGCACGGATAACCAGCAGCGCAAATCCCAGGACGATGACGCCGGATACTGCCTCCAGCCGCCGGCGCATATATATATCGTTTGAAGGCTTCATGGATGCACTACCTGGCGGGGAGATGGCGGCAGCATACCCAACTGGGAGGTTGCCAGCGCACGCAGCCGTTCGGGCCGGGTCAGGCTGGCCATCTCCAGATTCATCCGGTCCAGCTCGGTTTGCAGACCCTCAAATTTGTTCTGCGTCAGGCTGATCTGATGTGAAAGGCCGTTCCGCTGATGCGCAAGGCTGATCTGGCCGGCGACCATCAAGGCCAGAGCGAGGCTCAATAGAGGCAGGGGACGCTGCCAGATAGCGCGCTTCATGCCAGCCGCCCTAACTTCTCGGCCACGCGAAGCCTGGCTGAACGGCTGCGCGGGTTGGCATCGGCTTCCTCATCAGTGGGGCGAACGGGTTTTTTGTGAATCCAGCGCATGGTGGGTGTGCGGCCGCAGGCGCATACGGGAAAGTCAGGGGGGCATACACACGGGTTCACCTGGGATTCGATCATGTCGCGCACGCAGCGATCCTCTCCCGAATGGAAGGAGATCACGGCCAGCCTGCCTTCAGGGGCGAGCCTGTGCATGGCTGACTGAATACCGCTTTGTAACTGATCCATTTCATCGTTGACCCACATGCGCAGGGCCTGAAAGGTGCGGGTGGCGGGGTGGATTTTTCCGAAGCGCGCATGTTTGGGCATGGCATGGAAGCAGACGTTTTCCAGATCGCGTGTTGTCACAAGGCGGCCCTCATGGCGGGCACGCAGAATGGCGCGGGCAAGACGCCCGGCATAACGTTCGCCGCCAAGCTGGCGAATGACCTGCGCCAGATCGCGTTCCGAAACCCTGGCAAGAAGGGTAGAGAGCGGCTGGCCGGTTTGCGGGTCCATGCGCATGTCCAGCGGTCCTTCCTGCTGGAAGGAAAAGCCACGGGTGGGGTCTTCGAGTTGGGGGGAGGAGGTGCCGAGGTCGAAGCCGACACCCGTGGCTGTTTCCCAGCCATGCTCATCAAGCACGGCATTAAACTCACTGAAGGCTGCATGGATGATCTGAAAGCGGCTGTCCTTTTTGGCAAGCCTTTGGCCTTCTTCGATGGCCGCAGGATCGCGGTCGAGGCCGATAAGACGGCCGTTTCGGGAGAGGCGGTCAAGAATGGCGCGGGAGTGACCGCCCCTCCCAAAGGTTGCGTCCACGTAGTGGCCGTCTTTATTGAGGCAGAGCGAGTCCACGAATGTGTCGAGCAGAACGGGCGTATGCACAAGGCCTGCCACATCAGAATTCCAGGCCGCCGTCTTTTAACAGTTTCAGGTCTTCGGCCAGCTTGGCTGCCCAGCGCTCTTCGTCCCATATCTCGAAATGATCGAACATACCGGCCAGCACGACGCCCCGGGTCAGGCCGGAATGCGTGCGCAATGTCTGGGAGATCAGAATACGCCCCTGCTTGTCGGGCGCGCATTCGGTGGCGGCGCTGACTACGAAGCGTTCGTAGGCGCGCACCTTGGGGTCGTTGCGGGAAAGCTTGCGAATGTCCTGGTGAACGCGATCCCACTCCTTGGGCGGGTAGCCGCGCAGGCCGCCGTCGAAGTCGCGCGTGATGATGATGCGCTCATCATCATAGTGGCGTTTGAGCGAATCGCGGAAGGTGGCCGGGATCGAAACGCGGCCCTTCTCGTCCATGTTATTTTTATGCTCACCCTGAAACATTTGACCGCTTCCGCCTCCCGCTGCCCTGCGCTCATGGGAAAGTTACCCACATTCCCCCACTAATCGCCAATTCGTACACCCTTTACAAGGGTTGTCAACCGGGTTTTGCAATAAAAATGAGGGTCATGGCGCATTCCGCCACAGGGGCTTTGTGGATATACCTATATATCGCTTGGTTTCTTCAGTTGGTGGGAAGGAGTGGGTAAGATCAGTGGATCAGCCTGTTAACAAGCACTCATAGCAAAGGCACGGGCCTTTTACTTTTCAGTACAACCTAACATGCCTATGATCGAATGTTATGAAGGAAGGAAGTCTTAACAACTTGAGGTGTCAATTTGGCACCTCAAATTTGTGGTCGCTCAAATTTGTGGTCGCATTTTGCGATCTCAAACAGAAGTGAGGGATCAACATGAGTCAACTTATTCCAGTTGAGTTGGTCGAGAAGAAAATCCTGCTGATTCGCAGACAGAAGGTCATGCTGGATGCGGATCTGGCGGAAATGTACGGCGTGGAAACCAGGGCTCTTAATCAGGCAGCCAAACGTAATCTGGATCGCTTCCCGCCTGACTTCGAAGAAAAGCGCGAGGTGATCACAAATTGTGACCACCTTGCCAAGCTCAAGTTTTCCAAAGCTTTGCCATCCGCCAGTTGATGGCGGAACCGCCATTGAAGAAGCGCCCGATTGGCTTTATCCAGAAGGACAAAGGGTGAGCCCATGCCAGCGCTGGACTGGATCGGCAAATGGTAACCGTGACACTGCGCCATAAGTGCAAAGTAAAGACCCCGAAGACTTGATTAATTTTGCCAGATATCACCTCGATGCCTATAGTGGAGTTACGTCAGAAATTCTAAAGGAGGCCTTTTCATGCCTGCCCTGAAAGAGATTGAAAAACAGGCCATGCACCTTGAACGCACGGAGCGCGCGTTGCTCGCCGCGCACCTGATTGCATCCATCGATCCCGGCGAGGATATTGACGCGGAAGAGCTGTGGGTAAAAGAAGCGGAATGCCGGTATGCCGCCTTTAGAAAAGGTGAAATCACCTCAATGCCCGCCGATGAGGCGATTGCAAGAGCGCGGCAACAGCTATAATGAAATCCATTCGCTTCCTTGCTCCTGCGGAGGCGGAAATGAACACTGCTGCCAGGTATTACGAACAACAGGTTTCCGGACTTGGAAATCAGTTTCTTGATGAAATTGAACAAGCCATTCAGCGCATCCACAACTATCCCTCGTCGGGTGTCATCCTGCATGGCAATACCCGGAGAATGTTGCTTGGCCGTTTCCCGTTTGGCTTACTTTACCGTATTGACGCTCAGGAGATTGCGATCCTCGCGGTGGCGCACCTGCGCCGCAAGCCCGGTTACTGGAAGGAAAGGGAGAAGCAACGATGAATGCGTTACGCATTAATGATCTGGTTCGGGAGAAACGCGGCGTGAGCGTCGATACAGCGCTTCGTCTGTCCCGTTTCTTTAACAACACACCAGAGTTCTGGTTAAACCTTCAAATTTCATACGATTTGAAAACAGCCAAGGCGGATAAGGCGGCTGAAATCGAACATGACATTACGCCGCTGGCAGCTTAGTGAGACTGTTTGAAATGAGAGGGAAGTGAAATTCCGGGGCAATGCCGTAGACCTCGGCCCAATACCGGGCATGCTCGAATATGGAAGGGCATTTCCCTTTTGCTGAATTCATGCTGCGTAGATTATCCGATCTTCAATGAGAAGATATTTTATTGCTCACCCGATAGTTGAGTTCGATTTAAGTCTCATCCCAAGAGTCAATACGTATTACTATGCGATCTCAAACTGAGGAGACGGCATGGAATCCATTGTTCCAGCGGAGGTGATCGAAAGGCGGATTCTTCTCATCCACAAGCAGAAGGTAATGCTGGATAGCGATCTGGCCGAGCTTTACGGTGTTGAGACCAAGAACCTGAATCGTGCTGTGAAACGGAATATCGAGCGCTTTCCTGAAGATTTCATGTTTCAACTTTCTTTGCATGAAACTGAACTTTTGAAGTGCCAAAGTGGAACCTCAAAAGAAGGCAGGGGCGGGCGGCGTTATGCTCCATATGTGTTCACCGAGCAGGGTGTGGCCATGCTTTCCAGTGTGCTGAAAAGCGAGCGCGCCGTGCAGGTGAACATCGCCATTATGCGCGCCTTTGTCCAACTGCGGGAGATGATTGCTACCCATAAGGACCTGGCCAGAAAGCTTGCGGCAATGGAGAAAAAGTACGACAAGCAGTTCAGGGTCGTGTTTGATGCCATCCGCCAGTTGATGGCGGAACCGCCATTGAAGAAGCGCCCGATTGGCTTTATCCAGAAGGACAAAGGGTGAGCCCATGCCAGCGCGGGTCATCGGCAGTTGTGGGGCGATGCCGTAAACCTCGGCCCAATACCGGGCATGCTCGAATATGGAAGGGCCTTTCTCTTTTGCTGAATTCATGCTGCGTAGATTATCCGATCTTCAATGAGAAGATATTTTATTGCTCACCCGATAGTTGAGTTCGATTTAAACCTCATTCCAAGAGTCAATACGTATTACTACGTATTTGCATCCCTATTTGATAGGGCTATTGTGTAGTGGTGGGGTGGGAAATATAGGTTTGTCTCAGCGTTAGCAATAAAAAGATGGCAGTACATGCCCGAACAAGCCTTGGCCTCAGAGTAAGGTTTGCAGAAATATATGGAGTGATTAGATGGCCGAATACGATTGGTTAGAAAAAAGAACACCTAGAGCAGTCGACCAGTTGAGGCTATGGGCGGACAACCCTCGGTTAGACCCTGTAGAAAATCATGTCAGTTTAGTTGATTACGTATCAGACCTTATTGCTGAGAATGCAGAGAAAGAGTCCTTTCTTAAGTTGATTGATTCAATAGCTACTGATGGTTACATACCGGCAGACCCAGTTGTTGTTTGGAAAAATGAAGCGAATAACAAGTATTATGTAGCTGAAGGTAATCGTAGAGCTTTGATTCTGAAATTACTTAGAAACCCTGATAAAGCCCCAAAATCAATCAGGCCTTATATAAGAAGAAAATCAGAATTAATTGATAGAAAGGATATTGAGAAAATAAAGGTTTGTATTGCTCCATCATTTGAAGCATGTGAGTGGTATATCAACCAAAGACATTCGAGCAGCTCTATTCAAAGACGCTGGTCAAGACTCCAACAGCAGCGGTGGATTGCTGAACTCTATGATAAGTATAATGGAAATATTAATTTAGTTGCGTCAAAAGCTCGTTTAAGAAAAAGCGAGCTGGATTATACTTTGCGTATTTTGCATATCCGAGATTTAGCTTTAAATCCAATAGTATTAAAAAGTCTAACCCCTGAAGAGCAAGACAGTGTCAAATCCCATCGAATCCCAATAACTATCTTTGAGCGTTGGTTTGTCAATCCTGTTATTAAGGAAAAGTGGGGCATTGAATTTGATGAAGATGTCGTAAACATCACTTCCAATGAGGATAGCTTTTTAAACGCATATGCGGCTTGGATTAAACTTGTTGTCCATAGAGATGATTATGATGTGAAGGTTAAGGTAAACACACGTAGTATCGATATTAACTTGGATGGCATTCTTGCATGTCTGCCAGAAGTATCTTTTGGAGTGGGTGACATTACGCCTGATGACAAAAAGCCTGCTAGCGATAACAAACAACAGAAGAGCGCAGATGAAGCTGATGCCCAAGACTCTAAAGAGATAAACAAAAGGCCAATAAATAAAAATCCAGACAGAAACAACCTAGTGGTAGATACGTGCCAACTGAAAACCCAGAACTATAAACTGGATGCCATATTTAGAGAGTTTAAAATAATCCCCTTTCGCTATAGAAATTGTGTTGCTGCTTCATTACGTGTCTTTTTAGATTTGGCTGTTCGTGAATATATTGCATCTGAAAATTGTGAAGAAGATATGCGCAAAAAATACAATAATATGGACATCCAATACATAGTACTTCAGAAAAAACTCGAATATTTAAAGAAGAACAAATTAACTGCTAAAACTTCGGCATATAAAGTAGTGGATAAATTATTAAATCCTTCGAACCACTACAGCTTAGATACTCTTAATAACTATATACATGGAAGTGATACACACCATACGGAAAAACGTTTTTTAAATGGTTTTTGGGATTTCTTGGTTCCTTTATTTGAAGAAATTATTGATATTAAGGCACCCTAATGTCTCATTCCCCATCCCCATTACGCTATCCAGGCGGCAAATCCAAATTAATCCCCTACATTGTGGAAACGCTGAAATTAAATCAGCTAGAGGGAGGAACCTATGTTGAACCTTTTGCTGGGGGGGCAGCTATTGCATGGTATTTGCTAGCAGAAGGGCATGTGCAGAGTGTTTATATCAATGATTTGAATCAATCAATTTATGCGTTTTGGTATTGCGTTATAAATCGCACAGAACAGTTGTGTGAGTTGATAGAAGATACACCTGTCACCATTGATGAGTGGCATAAACAAACAGTGATACAAAAATCAACGAATACCTCGCTAATGGAAAGAGGGTTCTCTACGTTCTTTCTTAACCGAACAAATCGGTCTGGTATCATTAATGCCGGAGTTATTGGGAACCTTTCTCAAGATGGGAACTACAAATTAGATTGCAGATTTAATAAAGAAATGTTGGTCGAGAAAATAAAGAACATCGCAAGCAGGAAAGACGGTATTCATTTATCAAATCACGATGCGGTGGATTTTCTTACAGAAGTGCTTCCCTGCCTTGATGAGAAATGCTTGATAAATATTGACCCGCCTTATTACACGAAGGGAAAAGGGCTATACCAAAACTTTTTAGAACACGATGACCATTATAGATTGTATGAATGTGTAAGGGGTATCAAACAACCTTGGATAGTAACTTACGATGACACTCCAGAAATTAATGATATGTACAGTGAGTTCAACCCCCGGCCATTTGGTTTAACGTATACTGCACAGGTTAAAAGGAAAGGTACTGAAGTGATTATTCATAACCCCAATTGGGACATTTGCAAATATGAGCCAAGTATATCGTTTAAGGAATTGAATAAAATTAAGGGGCTGTTAGAGAAACCCGGAATTTCGGGAACATAATTCATAATATCTTCAATACCCTGGATTGGGAGTCATCCACTATTCGGATTCTTCTATGCTCATGCCCTCATGCCGGGCAGAATCAGTTGCTTATGAGGGCTTATGATGGTTGAGATGGGGAAATTGAACAGGCTGAAGGTGATCAAGGAGGTCGATTTCGGGGTTTACCTTGATGGCGGCTCTGAAGGTGACGAGTCGAGCGAAATCCTTCTGCCTTCCCGTTACGTACCCAAAGATTGCGAGATCGGTGATGAGATCGAGGTGTTCATCTACCGCGATTCGGAAGACCGCATCATTGCGGTGACTCAGAGACCCTATGTGATGGTGGGCGGGTTCGCCTGCCTGAAGGTGGTCTCGGTGACACATGCAGGCGCATTCCTCGACTGGGGTCTGCCGAAAGACCTGCTGGCGCCGTATTCCGAGCAGAAGCCGAAGATGGAAGAGGGCAAGCGATATATTGTCCGCGTCTATCTTGATGATGAGACGGATCGCATCGCGGGCTCGGCCCGGCTGGACGACTTCCTGCATCGTGAATCAGAGGATGAATTCGAAGTGGGTGAAGAGGTCGATCTCTTTGTCTCCAATAAAACCGAGCTTGGCTATCAGGTGATCATCAACAACACGCATTTCGGCATGTTGCACAGGCACGAGGTGGTGCGTCCGCTCAGGCGTGGCGAGACGCTCACGGGCTTCATCAAGAATATCCGTGAGAACGGCAGAATCGACGCAACCCTGCACAGGCGAGCGCGCGACAAGACCGATGATGCCGTCGATATCATCCTGGCCGCACTGCGGCGCGAGGGCGGCTTTCTCAAAGTGACCGACAAGAGCTCTCCCGATGAAATCAGGGAGGTATTTAATCTCAGCAAGGCGATGTACAAGAAGGCGGTCGGCTCGCTTTACAAGCGCAAGATCATTGCAATTGGGAATGACGGTATCCGCCTGATTGAGTCCGAGGAAGCCGAAAAGGATTAATCTAAACTCGTAGCCCCGGGCCGTTTTCCTTCAGCCAGGCCTTGGCTTGTCGATAGTCCGGCATCGTTGATTCCACCAGCTTCCAGAACGCAGGCGAATGATTGTGATGCACGAGATGGCAGAGCTCGTGCACCACGAGGTAATCGATCACCGAATGCGGCGCCATGATGATGCGCCAGTTGTAGAATATGTGTCCGTCGACATGGCAGCTTCCCCAGCGGGACTTGTAGGATTTAACCCTGATTCCGGATGGAGTCACGCCTATGCATTCCGCAATACGCGCAGTTTTTTCTCTCAGATGTCTGAGTGCATGCTCCTGATACCAGTTGGTAAGCTGCCCCACGATCTTTACATCACGCGCCTTGCCGGAATCAAGTGAGGGCAGTTGAACCACAAGCCGTCCACGGATGAGTCTTACGGGCTCCGCTTTCCCTTCGATCAGTTTTAAGCGGTAGGTTCTCCCCAGGTAGGAGAAGGTCTCGCCACTGACATATTGCTTCGACCGGAATTTCTCCCGCATCTCATGGTTAGCGCGCAATTTACCCTGAATCCAGCCAGACTTGGTTTGCACAAACTGATCGATCTGCTTTTGGGCCAGCCTGGCCGGCACGGTGACGATCACCGCATTATCCGCCTTCACGCTGATGCATGCCGTCCGGCGTTTTGGCCTGCGGATGATCTCGTATTCAAAGCCCAGCATCATGATTGTTTTACCTGTTTACTTCGCTTTATCGTGTGGCTGTAAGAGGAGATAAAAGGCCTAATCAACTTCTCCGATTTTATCTTCAGCATCTTCAATCAGGCAGCGAATCTCTTCGATGGCGCCGGTCTTGCCGGATTCGATCAGGCCGATGATGAAGTTCTCGATGGTGCGCGGCAGCAGGGTGGGTTCGTCCAGCGGGCCGCGGGAGTAGATGATGAAGCCGTTGAGGAAACCTTCGAACTGTTCGTCGGAGAGCTTCACGAAGTTTTTATTTTGCGAGCCGGCCATGAAGGTCTTGATCTGACTGCTGCTGAGCTTGAAGCTGCCCAGCTCGAAAATCTCCTTGATCTCGAAATGTCTGAGATTGTTGGCAATGGCGATTTTCTTGAGGATATTGTTATTGGTCATGCCGACAGACTAGTCGATTGGTCGCGGGTTGAAACTGTGTTCTTATAAACCTGTGTATTTCATGGCTTCTTCATGCGGATACGGGCACTCTTCGCGGCCGGTAATTTCCGCAGGCGTAAATATGACTACTAACGAACAACATCAACCCACATTTGCCGAGATGAATCTGGTCCCGGCCGTGCTCAAGGCGGTTGAGGATGTGGGCTATGAAACGCCCACGCCGATTCAGGCGAAGACCATTCCATTGCTATTGGAGGGAAAGGATGTGCTGGGACAGGCGCAGACGGGCACCGGCAAGACCGCCGCCTTTGCGCTGCCGCTGCTCTCCCGTATCGATCTCGGCAAGAGCTCGCCGCAGCTGCTGGTGCTCGCACCCACGCGCGAGCTGGCGATTCAGGTTTCCGAGGCATTCCAGACATATGCGCGTCACCTGAAAGGCTTCCATGTGATGCCGATCTACGGCGGCCAGAGCTACCAGATTCAGTTGCGTCAGCTTAAACGCGGCGTGCATGTCGTGGTCGGCACACCGGGGCGGGTTATGGATCATATGCGCCGTGGCACGCTGAAGCTGAATGAGTTGAGCGCACTGGTACTCGATGAGGCTGACGAGATGCTGCGCATGGGCTTCATTGAGGATGTGCAGTGGATTCTTGAGCAGACGCCCGAGGATCGCCAGATCGCACTGTTTTCGGCCACTATGCCGCCGGTCATCCGCAAGATCGCCACGCAGCATCTCAATAATCCCGTGCAGATTATGATCGAGGTGAGGACGACCACGGCGGAGACCATTCGCCAGCGCTACTGGATGGTGAGCGGCCGCCATAAGCTCGATGCTTTGACCCGTATTCTCGAGGCGGAACCGTTCGACGGCGTGCTTGTCTTCGTACGCACCAGGACGGCAACCGGGGAGTTGGCCGAGAAGCTTGAGGCGCGCGGCTTTTCGGTGGCGGCGCTGAGCGGCGATATCGCCCAGAAACAGCGCGAGGCGACGGTTAATCGCCTGAAGAAGGGGCATCTGGATATTCTCGTGGCGACCGATGTGGCGGCGCGCGGACTGGATGTGGATCGCATCTCGCATGTGATCAACTACGATATCCCGCACGATACCGAATCCTACGTGCACCGCGTCGGAAGGACCGGCAGGGCGGGGCGCATGGGCGATGCGATCCTCTTCGTGGCGCCGCGCGAGCAGCGCATGCTCTATGCCATTGAGCGGGCGACGAAGCAGCGCATCGACAAGTTCGAAATGCCGTCGACCGAAGCGATCAACGACAAGCGCATTGCCGAATTCAAGCAGCGCATCACCGATATGCTGGAATCGGGTGAGGGGCAGGAGCTGTTCGCCGATATCGTCGAGCAGTACACGCTTGAGCATAATGTTCCGGCGAATGAGGTCGCCGCAGTCCTTGCCCGGATGGTGCAGGGCGACAGGCCCCTGTTGCTCAAGGATGAGCCGAGGCGTGAACGGACGCGTTCGGATCGCAATCCGAGATTTGATGCACCGGAGGACAAGCGCAGAAGGGCGCACAATTTCTCCCGCGATATGTTTGAAGACGATGAGTCCAAACGGGATCGCGGGGCAAAGCGTGAGCGTTCCGTAAATCGGCCGGCCAGTGGGCCCAGGCCGGAACGGGGCATGGTGCGTTATCGGCTGGAAGTGGGTGAGGCGCACGGCGTAAAGCCAGGCAATATTGTCGGCGCGATTGCCAACGAGATCGGTCTGGAAAGCGAGTTTATCGGCAATATCCAAATCATGAACGATCACTGTACGGTTGATCTGCCCGAGGGTATGCCGAAACCGATCTTCAATGATCTCAAGCAGGTACGCGTGTGCGGCCAAAGGCTCAATGCATCGCTTCTATCGGCTGAGCCAGTGGCGGAAAGAAAGCCGAAGAAGAGGTTCAAGCCAGCACGCGCTGACGACAGGCCAGGGCGCAACAGGCCCGGACGCCGGGGGGAAACCACTGCGAAGGGCTCCAGAAAGCCAGTGAGGAAAAAAAGAAAATAGTTAACGGGGAAAGACTTAGCGAATAGGGGATTTTTCCCGAGAACGGAGTTGGCCGATGTCATGTATGGTTTGCGCCATGATGGAGTTCAAGATGATTCGATTCGCTGCGGTCTTTACCCTGTTGCTGCTGTTTCAGCCCCAGCCATCAAGTGCCGTTGATTTCTTCGAAGGCAAGTCATCGGAAAGCATCATCAGTGAATACGACAGCAACGGTGACGGCAGGCTTACGTTTGAGGAACTGATGGCCTCGCTTGAGAAAACCGCCCGTAAATGGTTCAACGCCATGGATCGAAACAAGGATGGCGCGGTTTCCGGGGATGATGGCGAGGCCCTGCAAGAGGAAATCGAACGCAGCTTTGACTGGCTTTGGGATATGCTGCGTGACCTGCTGGATGAAGATGAGGGGCCGGGAGAGATTAAAACCTGATTAGTGCAGCATTTTCTCGGCGCGGGCCAGATCCTCCGGCGTGTCCACGCCGATGCCCTCGAAATCACCGACGGTAACGGCGATCTCGTAACCATGATACAGCACCCTTAATTGCTCCAGATGCTCGGCCTGCTCACTCTCGCAGGGTGATAATTTCGGGTAGGTAAGCAGGAAATCCTTGCGGTAGGCATACAGTCCCACATGTTTCAGTGGCACGCCCGCCTCGCCCCTGGGATAGGGGATGGCGGCGCGGCTGAAATACATGGCATGGCCACGGGCATTGCATACAACCTTGACGACATGCGGATCATGCCGGTCTTTCATTGCCTTCATCGGGTGGGCGAGGGTGGCCATCGGAAGTTTCGGATCGCTCTCAAACGGGCGAATGACGGCGCGGATGGCTTCCGGATCGATCAGCGGCTCGTCACCCTGCACATTGACGACGATATCACAATCCATATCTGCTACGGCCTCGGCCAGGCGCTCTGTGCCGCTGGCATGATCCGGCCGGGTCATGCAGACCCTTGCTTCGGTGCTCTCTACTGCCTGGGCAATGCGCCGGTCATCCGTGGCGACAATGACCGGCCCCACATCGGCCGCCAGGGCGCGCTCGACCACATGCACAATCATGGGCTTGCCGGCAAGATAGGCCAGCGGTTTGCCGGGGAAACGGCTTGATGCAAAACGGGCAGGAATGCCGACGACTGTTTTCATCTGCTGTGATTTTCGATTTCTTCCCAACTGGCCGTGGCCGTACCCACTTTGCCGATAACGACGCCGGCTGCCCGGTTGGCGTATTGCGCGGCGGCAAGTGGATTGTCGCCCCGCGCCAGACAGGCGGTAAATACGGCAATCACCGTATCACCGGCGCCGGTGACATCGAATACATCGCGGGCGGCAGTAGGGATGTGGTGAATCCGGTCGCCATCAAACAGCGTCATGCCCTGTTCGGCACGCGTGATCAGAACCAGCCCCAGTTCCAGGCGTTGATGCAGGGCTTTGGCCATGGCTTCGGCCCGCGCATCTGTGTTGACGGCCTCCAGGCCGGACATGGCCGCGGCTTCAAACAGGTTCGGCGTAATCAGGCTGGCCCCTTTGTACGCATCCGCATGTTGTGGCTTGGGGTCTATGGCCACAATTTTTCCGTGCAACTCCGGCATGAGTTCGGACAGGAAGTCAGGCGTGAGCACGCCTTTTCCGTAGTCGGACAGGATAATGGCTTCGGCCTGCGGCAGCGCCTCCAGAATGCGTTGCCGCAGCTTTGCCTGCGTTCCGGGCTGTAAAGCGCCTCTCCACTCCCTGTCGAAGCGTACAACCTGCTGGCTATGTGCGACGACCCGTGTCTTGATGGCGGTCGGCCGTTCATTCTTCTTGATGACGACGCCATCGGCTCCGGCTTTCAACTCCTGCAGGTTCTGTAAAAGCCAGCGGCCGGGCTCGTCATCCCCGACTACGCCGAACATGTCCACGTTTACACCAAGCGCATGCAGATTGCGCACCACATTGGTTGAGCCGCCAAGCCTGCGGTCGATATGGTCGACATCGACGACGGGTACGGGCGCCTCCGGCGAGATACGCGCTACACTGCCCCAGACGAACTCGTCTACGATGATATCACCGACCACAAGAATGGAATGCTTCATGGCTGCCAACCCTGATGATTTAATTGAAGCTGACAATCCTAAACTCATTTAGAGGTCTTGTAGAGGCATACGTTATCTCTGCAAGGGTTACAAGTGCGGCAGGATTTGGCGCTGAACATTCAACATAGTTTGTTTAGTGGGGGGGTATATGGGAAAGACAGATAAAAAGCGCTAATGGTGTTCTGGTATTACGCGGATTCAATTCGTAAGTGCAACTTTGTTGAGAGTTTGAAAGAGCAAGCTGCGGTAGCAGTCTTGCGCTTTTCAGACACGACTCATCA
>QIFG01000088.1 GCA_003228735.1 Zetaproteobacteria bacterium | reverse complement strand
ACAAAAAGGCGAATGCCGTTTGGACGGCCAAAGGCCGCCCGCAGGGCGAGGGGCAGGATGCCCCGAGTCAAAGAAGAAGCAAGACAAATATATATTTGGACGCCCAACGGGCGGGGCAAAGCCCTGAGGGCCGTTGAAGGCCCGAATCAAAAGGCACCCGTGGGCATATGCGTATTTCCTCGCCATCCAAGCCAGAACGGGCGCAACATATTGCGATCTTCCCGTTCTGCCCCGGATAGCTCGGCGCATCTGCAGGCGGGGGTCAAAGATAAGAAACGGTTTCTGGAACATTTCTGGCGTACTTTGCGCCTTTGTGTGAGAAAATGCTTTTTGAGCATGAATTATTCGCCTTCGAATTCGCAGAGAGAGAATACCTTGTGTCCCTTGTCGCGCAGCCGTTGGGCGCCGCCGATATCCGGCAGATCAATGACAAAGCAGCATTCGACCAGTTTGCCGCCGATCTTCTCGATCAGGCTGGCGGCGGCTATGGCCGTGCCGCCTGTGGCGATCAGGTCATCGACCAGCAGGATTCTTTCGCCCTTGTCGATGGCATCTGCATGGATTTCGATGCGATCGCTGCCATATTCGAGATCGTAATCATGGCCGATGGTCTCGGCCGGCAGCTTTCCCTTCTTGCGAATCGGAATAAAGCCGACGCCGAGCATATAGGCCAGGACTGAGCCGATGATGAAGCCTCTTGCCTCGATGCCTGCCACCTTGTCGATGTGCTTGTCCGTATAGCGGTTAACCAGTTCGTTGATCATGACGCGGTAGCCGACCGGGTCTTTGAGCAGGCTGGTGATATCGCGGAACATGATGCCCTCATGCGGATAATGCGGGATGGTGCGGATTCTGGATTTGATCGGCATAGTTGTTTCCTTCGGGTAAATAGTAGTTGATTGAACACGGTTATTAACCGCAGTCGAATAGGAACCGGTGCAGCTTATGCTGCCATGCTTCACCCTTCAATGCATGGCTGTACTGTCCATTGTTGATACGAAACCATACAATGCCGGAAAATCTATAATCTTTTTAATTTCACTTTTTCCAAACAGGAGAACAGCCATCATGGCGGATACAGACAATATTCAGGAAGCCGAAAGATATCATCTGGATATTCCTGTGAAGAACGAACCGTTTGCGCTCAAGGGTTCAAATTCACTGGACTGGGGAATGAAGAACCGGCTGTCGAACATCTTTGATCCGGTAAGCAGCCGTACCGTGATGCTGGCCGTTGATCATGGCTATTTCATGGGGCCAACGACAGGCCTGGAACGAATCGACGTCAGCATTGTGCCGTTGCTTCCCTATGCCGATACGCTGATGTGTACGCGCGGCATTTTACGCTCAACGATCCCACCCACCTTCAACAAGGGCGTGGTGCTCAGGGCAAGTGGCGGTCCGAGCATCCTCAAGGAGCTTTCAAACGAGCAGATTGCGGTCGATATGGAAGATGCCGTGCGCCTGAATGTTGCTGCTGCGGCCGTGCAGGTGTTCGTGGGCGGTGAGTTTGAAACCCAATCCATCCACAACATGACGAGGCTGGTGGATATGGGAAATCGCTATGGCGTCCCTGTGTTGGGCGTAACAGCGGTCGGCAGGGAGATGGTCCGGGACGCTAAATACATGCGCCTTGCCACGCGTATCTGTGCCGAGCTTGGGGCAAGCTATGTCAAAACCTATTACGTTGAGGAAGGCTTCGAGTCGGTTGCGGCCTCATGTCCGGTGCCTATTGTCATTGCCGGCGGCAAGAAGCTGCCGGAACTCGATGCCCTGAAGATGGCGTATAATGCCATCCAGCAGGGTGCATCCGGCGTAGATATGGGCAGGAACATCTTCCAGTCCGAGGCGCCGACAGCGATGATCCAGGCCGTGCGCAAGGTCGTTCACAAAGACATGAAGCCGGAAGTGGCCTTTGAGTTGTACCAGGAGTTGAAGTAGTCACTGCATGAAAAACCGCTGGTCTGAATCCGAAGCCTCGGAATACATCGTTAGATTCGGCGATGCATGGGGCGAGGATCTGGCGCTTCGCACCTATGCCAGCCGGCTGATCGGGGAAGAGGCCGCACTTGTGTTGCACGGCGGCGGCAATACCTCGGTCAAGAGCACATTTACCAATGTATTCGGTGAACAGCAACCGGCGATTTTCGTCAAGGCCTCCGGTCATGATCTGGCCAGCATTGAGCCTGAAGGCCATGCCGGTCTGGCGCTGAGTGACCTCCGGCGCCTGCGCTCTGTGTCTGAGCTCTCCGATGCAGCCATGGTCAATGAGCTGCGCACACATCTTTTTGATGCCGATGCAGCAACACCATCCATCGAGGCCCTGCTGCACGCCTTTCTGCCGCAGAAATTCATCGACCATACGCATGCCGATGCCATCCTGGCCCTGACCAACCGGCCCGATGGGGTACAGCTTGTGGCAGAAGTCTTGGGCGATGATGTGATCGTGCTTGAGTATATCCTGCCCGGGTTCGATCTGGCCAGGGCGGTTGCCGATGCCTTTGACAAAAAGCCTGAAGCGAAAGGCATGATACTGATGAAGCACGGTCTGCTTACCTGGGGGGAGACAGCGCCGCAATCCTATGCGGCTACAATTGAGCTGGTGAGCAGAGCCGAAGCCTGGCTGAAAAAAGCGGCAACTAAGGCCTTGCAGCCGAAGCAAACAACCTCACCGGAACTGGCCCGGCAGCGCTACCGGAACCTAGCGCCGATACTTAGAGGGTGTCTGGCAATTCCCACGCAAAATGCCGATGCGCCGTACCGGCGGTTCATCCTGCAGCCGCTGATCGGTCAACCAGTACTTGATCTGCTTGATTCAGACCAGGGCAGGGAGGTGCTCCTGTCGCCACCGCTGACGACCGATCACCTGATTCGAACCAAGCCGTTGCCGCTCTGGTTGGATGGCCTGCAGTTCGATGATGTGGACAGACTCAGGGAACAAATCGTGGCGGCCATTGCCGAATATGCAGAGCAATACGATACATATTACCGGCGCTATGCCGAGGCGGCAGATGAAAAGCTGGAGCGCTTAGATGCCATGCCGCGCACCATCCTGATACCGGGCGTAGGCGCGGTCTGCGTTGGCAGGGATATCAAGGATGCCGGCATCGTCCGCGATATCGCGGCCCATACACTGGCGGCAAAGGCCATCATCGCCGCATCCGGTAGCTATGAGGGGTTAAGCGAGAAGCATCTGTTCGATATGGAATACCGTGGCTTGCAACATGCCAAGCTGGCAGCCGCCGCCGAAAAGCCGTTGCAGCGCTCGGTGGCGCTGGTGACTGGTGCATGTGGCGCCATTGGTTCCGGCATTTGTCGCGAACTCCTGGCCAATGGCTGCCATGTCGCCGCCACGGATCTTCCCGGAGATCAGTTGGAGTCACTGGCGGCAGAGTTCAGCCAGGAATTTGGCGGACGCATTATTGCCGTTCCTCTGGATGTTACCGACGAGGCCGCTGTTGAGGAGGGTTTTGCGCAGGTCATCGAAGCCTGGGGGGGCATTGATCTTATCGTCATCAATGCCGGGTTGGCGCACGTGTCGTCACTGGCCGACATGCAAACGGCTGCCTTTCGTAAGCTGGAGAAGGTCAATGTCGAGGGAACGCTGCATATGCTTTCCGAGTCGGCCCGGCATTTCAAAGCCCAGGGCACGGGCGGAGATATTGTGCTGATATCCACCAAGAATGTGTTTGCGCCGGGCGCCAAATTCGGAGCCTACAGCGCCACCAAGGCGGCTTCACACCAGTTGGCCCGCATCGCCAGTCTGGAGCTGGCCGAGTTCGATGTGCGCGTCAATATGGTGGCGCCGGACGGCGTGTTCGGGGATGCAAAGCATAAGTCCGGCCTGTGGGCTGAGGTCGGCCCGGATCGTATGCGCGCCAGAGGGCTGGATGAGCAGGGGCTGGAGGAATATTACCGGGACAGGAATCTTCTCAGGCAACGGATTACGGCAGAGCATGTGGCTAGGGCGGTTATGTTCTTTGCCACCCGCCAGACGCCGACAACCGGCGCCACGATTCCCGTGGATGGCGGCCTGCCGGACGCCACTCCAAGATAGACAAACAGCACCGGCGGATATCTGTTACCCGCCGAATCGGAATAATTCTCAGGCCAGTTTGTTGTCTGCCACGTGGTAGGTGGGGTCTTCCTTGATGTTGACCTCCACCAGATCACCGGCTTTTTCCAGCAATTGTTTGCATTCGGGACTCAGGTGCACAAGGTGCAGGTTCTTGCCTGCCCTGGTATAGCGCTCGGCCAGATTGTCGATGGCCTCAATGGCCGAGTGGTCAGCCACGCGTGAACCGGCAAAATCCATGATGACTTCAATGGGATCATTCTTTGGATCGAACAATTCGCTGAATCGATGTGCGGAGGCAAAGAACAGCGGCCCGTTCACCTTGTATGTCTTTACGCCATGTTCGTCCGTTGACGTTTCCGCATAGATATGCCGGGCATGCGTCCAGGCAAACACCAGAGCCGAGGCAATGACGCTGACGATGACGGCAATAGCCAGATCGGTCAGCACGGTTACGACGGCGACCAGAATGCCGACAAACGAATCTTCACGCGGAATCTTGTTCAGCAGGTTGAAGCTGCCCCACTCGAAGGTGCCGAGCACGACCATGAACATCACGCCGGCCAGCACCGCGATCGGAATCATTTCTATCAGTCCCGAACCAAACAGGATGAAACTCAGCAGGAACAGAGCTGCGGCGATGCCGGAGAGGTTGCGCAGGCCGCCCGATGTAATGTTGATCATGCTCTGGCCGATCATGGCGCAGCCGCCCATGCCGCTGAAAAAGCCGGTGACCACATTGGAGGCGCCCTGACCGATGCAGACGCGGTTGCCGTGGCCGCGGGTTTCCGTCATCTCATCAATGACGCTCATCGTCAGCAGCGATTCGATCAGTCCGATGGCAGCGAGGATCACCGCATAAGGGAAGATGATGATCAGCATGTCGAGACTTAATGGCACCGACGGGATATGGAAGGGTGGCAGGCCGCCGCCGATTGAGGCGATGTCGCCCACCGTTCTTGTATCAAGGCCGCCGAAGATGACGATGCACGAAATGCCGGCAATGGCCACGAGGCCCGCCGGCACGGCACACGTCAGCTTGGGCAGGAAATGCATGATGGCCATGGTCAGCACGACCAGCCCGATCATCAGTCCGAGGTCACCGCCGGGCAGCCAGCTGTCATCATCGGTCTGGAAGCTCTTGAACTGGGCCAGGAAGATGACGATGGCCAGCCCGTTGACGAAGCCCAGCATCACCGGATACGGCACCATGCGGATGAACTTTCCGAGTTTCATAAGGCCAAAGCCAATCTGCAGCACGCCCATCAGCACAACCGTGGCGAACAGGTATTCGATGCCGTGTTCGGCCACGAGCGCGACCATGACCACGGCCAGCGCACCGGTAGCGCCCGAAATCATGCCGGGCCGTCCGCCAATACAAGCGGTGATCAGGCCAACCATGAAGGCGGCATACAGGCCGGTCAGCGGATGCACGCCGGCGACAAAGGCGAAGGCCACGGCTTCCGGCACCAGGGCACGGGCGCATTTGTGAATAGTCCAGGTTAGGCGGCCAATTGGCGCAGTACGTAATGCAGGATGCCGCCGTGGCGGTAATATTCCCATTCCTTCGGTGTGTCGATGCGTATGATGGCCGTGAACACCTTGCCGGTATCGGTCGTCACCTTTACCTTGCGCGCACCTGCTTTCACGCCTTCGATGGAAAACAGCTCATGTCCGGTCAGGCCGAGTGCTTCAGGGGACTCATTGTCACAAAACTGCAACGGCAGCACGCCCATGCCGACAAGGTTGGAGCGGTGGATGCGCTCATAGCTTTCGGCAATGACGGCCCGCACACCCAGAAGCGCCGGACCCTTGGCTGCCCAGTCTCGACTTGAGCCGGAGCCGTATTCCTTGCCGGCCAGGATGATTGAGGCAATTCCCGTATCGATATACTTCATTGCCGCATCATAAATACTCATCTGTTCGCCACCCGGCAGGTGTAGCGTCACGCCGCCCTCGGTACCGGGGGCAAGGCGATTCTTCAGCCGGATATTGGCAAAGGTTCCACGCATCATGATTTCGTGATTGCCGCGGCGTGAACCATAGGAGTTGAAATCTTTTTGTTCGACACCGCGCTCAACCAGATAACGACCGGCCGGGGAATCCGGCTTGATGGCTCCGGCCGGTGAGATGTGGTCGGTTGTGATCGAATCGCCGAGCACGGCCAGCACGCGTGCGCCCCTGATATCGCCGATACTTCCCGGCTGTTTCTGCATGCCGGAAAAATAGGGCGGGTTGGCGATATAGGTCGAAGACGCATCCCAGCTAAAGCGGTCTCCCTGTGGTGCTTGCAGTTTCTGCCAGTTTTTATCGCCCGCGAACACATCGGCATACGATCTGGTGAACTGTTCACGTTTCACTTCCGCGACCGCTGCGGCGATTTCCGCCTGCGTCGGCCAGATGTCCTTCAGGTATACATATTCCCCGTCGGTTCCCTTGCCGATCGGGTCATTGAACAGGTCAATATCCATCGTGCCGGCGATGGCGTAGGCGATGACAAGTGGCGGGCTGGCCAGATAGTTCATGCGCACCTCGGCATGTATGCGCCCCTCGAAATTGCGATTGCCGGAAAGCACCGAACAGACAGAGAGGTCGCCGTCTGCAATCGCCTTCGACACCTCGACCGGCAGCGGGCCGGAATTGCCGATACAGGTCGTGCAGCCGTAGCCGACGACATGAAAGCCCAGCGCCTTCAACGGTTCCATCAGGTCAGCCTTTTGCAGGTATTCAGTGACGACCAGTGAGCCCGGGCCCAGTGAGGTCTTGACCCACGGCGCGGATTTAAGCCCAAGGGCGGCAGCCTTTTTGGCGACAAGTCCCGCACCCAGCATGACGGAAGGATTCGATGTGTTGGTGCACGAGGTGACGGCGGCGATGACAACGGCGCCGTCATCCATTGTTATTTCTTTGCCGTTGATGGTGGTGGTTACGGGCTTCGAGGTGAGGCCGGCTTCGGCCTTCAGCGTCTTCAAGGCGGACTCAAAATCCGGTTTGGCGTCGGTCAATGCCACGCGATCCTGTGGCCGTTTCGGCCCGGCAAGGCTTGGTACGACTGTGCCCATGTCCAGCGAGAGCGTTTCACTGTAGCCGGCGACCATATCACTTCGGAACATGCCCTGGGCCTTCGCATAGGCTTCGACCAGTGCAATATTCTCCTCCGAGCGGCCGCTTAATCTCAGATAATTCAGGGTTTCATCATCAATCGGGAAGATGCCGCAGGTAGCGCCGTATTCGGGGGCCATGTTGGCAATCGTAGCCCGGTCGGCCAAAGGAAGATTGTCCAGACCATCACCGTAGAATTCGACGAATTTGCCGACAACGCCGTGCGCCCGGAGCATTTCGACAATCGTCAGTACCAGATCCGTGGCTGTCGTTCCCTCCGGCATGCGGCCTTTCAGCTCGAAGCCGACGACCTTCGGAATCAGCATGGAGATCGGCTGGCCGAGCATGGCGGCCTCCGCCTCGATACCACCCACACCCCAGCCCAGCACGCCGAGGCCGTTGATCATCGTTGTGTGCGAGTCGGTGCCGACCAGCGTGTCCGGGTAGGCCACGTTATCGTCATCAACAAAAACGGTGCGGGCCAGATGCTCCAGATTGACCTGATGCACAATACCGGTATCCGGCGGTACGACCTTGAAGGTGTCGAAGGCATGTTGCCCCCATTTGAGGAACTTGTAGCGCTCTTCATTGCGCGCAAACTCAAGCTCGGCGTTCTTTTGGAGGGCGCTATCCGAGCCGAAGGCATCGACCTGCACCGAGTGGTCAATCACCAGTTCGGCCGGCACCAGCGGATTGATCTTCTCCGGATCGCCGCCAAGGGCCGCCATCGCATCACGCATGGCGGCGAAATCGACGACCGCGGGCACACCGGTGAAATCCTGCATCAGCACGCGCGCCGGCATATAGGCGATTTCATGATCCGGTTCAGCCTGGGGATCCCAGTTCGCCAGCTTTTCGATGTCGGTGGTGGTGACGCTCTCGCCGTCCTCACGGCGCAGCAGATTCTCGAGCAGAATCTTCAGGCAGTAGGGAAGGCGGGATATGTCGCCGGGAGCTGCATCAAGCCGATAGTATGTATATTTCCTGCCATCGACGTCCAGGTGGCTCAGCGCATCAAAACTGTCCGGCATAAAAGCTCCTCGTGATCTATAACATGGGTGTGGCCGGTCAAATGAACCGGGCGCGCAAGACTGGCCATTTTTTATGCGCATGCAAGTTCAGAGGTTCCCATAGGAGAGTTCTGTAATGCAGACGCATCAGACAATGATGGAAGCGATTATGGCGGAGGTGCATGCCACCGCCTATGCCACCGGCAGGGGCAATCTCAGCCCTGGCGTCATCAAGGCCATGCAGCAGGCGCCGAGGCACGAGTTTGTGCCGGAGAATATGCGGAAGCTGGCCTATGCCAACGAGCCGCTCCCGATCGGTCACGGCCAGACGATCTCGCAGCCGTATATCGTGGCCATCATGACCGAGCTGTTGTCGCTCAAGGATACCGATACGGTGCTGGAGATCGGCACCGGCTGTGGTTATCAGGCGGCCGTGCTGGCCTGCCTGGCCGCCCAGGTTTACACGCTGGAGGTCGTCGAAGAGCTGGCGGCAGAGGCATCAGCCCGGCTGGCCCGGCTGGGTTTTGACAACATCGATGTGCGCGTGGCTGATGGCCATGAAGGCCTGCCCGCACATGCGCCGTTTGACGCCATCATCGTGACGGCTGCGCCCGAAGCCGTGCCCATGGCTTTAACGGGACAACTAAAGCCGGGTGGGCGCATGGTGATTCCTGTCGGCACCTATCGCTACGCCCAGTCGCTGTTGCTGCTGGAAAAGGACTCGGCAGGCGACATTCATGAGCGTGATGTGTTGCCCGTGGCTTTTGTGCCGATGGTGAGTTCCCTGCAGAGATCATAAAGGGAAGAGCCCCCTTACATACCAGGAACGGTTCCGGTCATGCCGCACGTGTCCCTTTTCGTCAGGCGGATTTTCCTTCTGCCTTCTTTTCTTTGGCGTCTTTGGCGAAATCGAGGAAGGGGGTGATCAGATCCATCGGCAACGGGAAGACGATGGTCGAGTTCTTTTCACTGGCGATTTCGGTGAGCGTCTGCATGTAGCGCAGTTGCAGGGCCTGCGGTTGCTTGGACAACGTTTGTGCTGCCTGCAGCAGCTTATGCGAGGCCTGCAGCTCGCCCTCGGCATGGATGACCTTGGCGCGGCGGTCGCGCTCCGCCTCCGCCTGCTTGGCGATGGCCCGGATCATGGACTCGTCCAGATCCACATGCTTGATCTCCACATTGGACACCTTGATGCCCCAGGCATCCGTTTGCTCGTCCAGATCGGACTGGATATCCGTGTTCAGTTTCGAGCGCTCGGACAGCATCTCGTCCAGCTCGTGCTGGCCGAGAACGCTGCGCAAGGTCGTTTGCGCCAACTGGCTGGTGGCGGTGAAGAAGTCCTCGACGTTGATGATGGCCTTCTGCGGATCGATGACGCGGAAGTAGATCACCGCATTAACCTTGACCGATACGTTGTCGCGGCTGATGACGTCCTGTGTCGGCACGTCGAACACGACGGTGCGTAAATCCACCCGCACCCATTGCTGGATGACCGGAATAATGATGATCAGGCCCGGACCCTTCACCTTCCAGAAGCGGCCGAGCATGAAGACGACACCGCGCTCATATTCGCGCAGGATTTTCAGCATCGAGGCGATAAAGCTGATGATAACGATGAGTACGAACAGGCTTACCATGGTCATGTTATGTTTCCTCCGTATGTTTAGGTTCCACCATCAAGGTTAGACCATCCAGGCCGGTGACGCGCACTTTTTCGCCTGTCCTGATGGGAATGCCGGATTTCACCTGCCAGATTTCGCCGTGGATTCTGATGCGTCCCTTGCGCCTGAAACCTCGGATGGCCTCACCCACAGAGCCGATCATTTCCTCGCGGCCGCTCACCACCGGTCTCTTCCAAGCCCTGGCCGCCAGGCTGACGGCAAGGAAGAAGAAGGCACCGGACACGAGCGCCACGGTAATGATCAGGGGCAGGGAAATGCCATAGCCGGGTACGTCGGTATCCAGCAGCATGACCGAGCCGATAACGAAGGCTGCGAGTCCGCCTAGCCCGAGCGCGCCGAAACTCGGAGCAAACGCCTCGGCGATCATGAAGGCGATGCCCAGCAGGATCAGCCCCAGGCCGGCATAATTGACCGGCAGGGCCTGAAAGGCGAACAGGGCGAGCAGCAGACAGATGGCGCCGACTACGCCGGGGACGATGAAGCCCGGATGGGCGAATTCGAAGAACAGGCCCCAGATGCCAAGCAGCATGAGGATGTAGGCGATATTGGGGTCGGTGATCACGGCAAGCAGCTCGGCGCGCCAGTCCGGCTCGATTTGCTCAATGTTTATGCCTTCGGTGTTAAGCGTAAGCTCGGCAAGTTGCGTCTTTACCTTGCGACCGTGAATTTTGCTTAAGAGATCGGGTATGCCTTCCGCCATCAGGTCGATGACGCCTTTCTCCAGCGCTTCTTCGGCCGGCAGGCTGGCTGCTTCGCGCACGGCAAGCTCCGTCCACTCGGCATTGCGCCCCCGCATCTGGGCCAGGCTGCGGATGTAGGCCACGGCATCATTGACTGCCTTTTTCTGCATGGCGCCGGCTGGCGCCGGCTGCTCCTTCTCATTCTTTTCTTTGCTTTCTTCAGGTGCGCCAGGCTTGGCAGGCGGGCTTGGCAGTGTCGGTATGCCGCCGATCTGCACCGGCGTGGCTGCACCCAGGTTGGTGCCGGGGGCCATGGCGGCGATGTGTGAGGCATAAAGGATATAGGTGCCGGCGCTGGCGGCGCGAGCCCCACTGGGCGCCACGAATGTGGCGACGGGCACGGGGGAGGCAAGGATGTCCTGAATGATGTCACGCATGGCGGTATCCAGGCCACCTGGGGTGTCCATGCGCAGGATAATGATTTCAGCTGCGGCATCCCGGGCCTTGTCCATGCCCCGATGCACGTAATCGGCCACGGCGGGCCCAATCGGGCCTTCAATTTCCAGCAGATATGCCTGTCCGCCGGCTTGTGCATTAAGAGCGAAAGCAGTGAGGCATAATAACGAGCCGATGAAAAGGTGTAGCCAGCGCTTCACAGATGATCTCCTTTCCTATGCTTATCAGTAATCATAGACATTCGGCCGGGATCAGCCATCGGACACCCATAATCAGGCGCAAAGGCTTCACTGATGAGGCCTGCTAAAATAACACGCCTGCGATACGATCCGGGGGTACCATGTAAACCGGATCCTAATCAGACGTGATAGCTGAAATACCCCAGCTCGGCCTTGCCCTGCAGGGCTTGGAACTGCGTGCCGCTGACATGGATCACCTCGAGATGGTTTCCCGCCTCGAAATAGATGTCTGACTCTTCCGTCAGGTTTTTGTCCAAGGCTACCTGCATGTTGTAGGCAGGCCCGACCGGAGGCACTGCCCCGGTTTCGCAGTCCTTGAACAGGGCGTTGAGTTCTTCTTCCGTCGCCAGGTCAAGGCTGCGTTTCAAAGCTTCACTCAGGCGCTCGACATCCAGGTGATGCGTCGCCGGCAATACGGCCATGAGATAGCCGTCAGCGTCGTGCAGCACAACCGTTTTGGCCAGCTTGTCGCCGGGCACGTGCGCCGCCTCTGCTGTTCTCATGCTGGATGACGTATGCGTATGCACGATGACATCATATTTTACGCCGTGGTTTTCGAGATAGTGTTTGATGCTTTCCGCAATGGCCATGACTTCCTCCTTGCCGCTTCTGTATCAGAAAGTATAGACGCTTTTGAATCATGCGGAGTAATCACTGCGGGGATTTATGTGCCGATACGGATAGCATGCGTGCATGCCGGTTCTGAGCCTGAAAGGCGTGACCAAGGCCTATGGCCCGCAGGTGCTGCTTGATGATGTGTCGTTGACCATCGGCCGCGGCGTGCGCGTCGGCCTGATCGGGCGCAACGGCGAGGGCAAATCCACCCTGCTGAAAATCATGGCAGGGATTGAGGCTATCGACAGCGGCGATATCACCCTGAGGCGCGGCGTACG
Organism: Zetaproteobacteria bacterium; assembly: GCA_003228735.1. Taxonomy (GTDB): domain Bacteria; phylum Pseudomonadota; class Zetaproteobacteria; order Mariprofundales; family Mariprofundaceae; genus SZUA-181. Next base: position 8,440 of record QIFG01000088.1, on the reverse strand, counting down.
CGTGGAATACCTGCCGCAACAGCCGCATTTCGAGCCAGGCCAGACGGTGTTTGCAGCTGTCGCCCAGGGTCTGGGGGAACAGGCTTCGGCCCTGCAGGCCTTTGATGATGCGTTGGTGCATATCGAGGCCGATGCCACGGAAGAAAATCTGGAACATCTGGCTGAGTTGCAGGCGGAGCTTGAGCGCGCCGGCGCCTGGCAGTTCAGGATACGCATCGAAACTGCGATCTCGCGGCTGGGGCTGGAAATACACCGCGATGTCAGCGAACTGTCGGGCGGATGGCAGCGGCGCGTGACGCTGGCGCGCATCCTGGTGGCAAGCCCCGATGTGCTGCTGCTCGATGAACCGACGAACCACCTCGATCTGGATTCGATTGACTGGCTGGAGGATTTTGTGGCGAATTTCTCCGGCGCTGTCGTGTTCGTGACGCATGATCGCTATTTTCTTGATGCAGTGGCCGAGGAGATTGTCGAACTGGATCGCGGCAAACTGCGTCATTATCCCTGCTCCTACGCTGAATATCTCGATAAGAAGGCTGAGCAACTCGAGGTTGAGCAGCGGCAGTTCAGGAAGTTCGACAGGCTCCTGGCATCTGAGGAACGCTGGATTCGGCGTGGCATTCCGGCCCGCCGCAGCCGCGATGAGGGGCGGGTTCGCCGTCTGGAGGGCCTGAGAAAGCAGCGCTGCGAGCGCCGCATGCGCGGTGATGATGTCATCCTGCGCGTGGCCAGCGGCATCAAGCCGGGCAAGATGCTGATCGAGGCTGCGGATCTGTCGCATGCCTTTGGCGACAACATTATTGTGCGGAATCTCGACCTCAGGATCATGGCCGGGGATCGCATCGGCCTGATCGGCCCGAATGGTGTCGGCAAGACAACCCTGCTTCGTTTGCTGTTGGGGGAAATGAAGCCCGATGGCGGCAGGATGCGGCATGGGGTGAGGCTCGTTCCCGCCTTTCTTGAACAGATGCGTTCGCTTGATCTGGATAAGACATTGCGCGATGTGTTGTTGCCGCAGGGTGGTCAGTACGTCTATGTGGCGGGCGTAAATGCCCGGCATGTGGCCGGCTATCTGGAGGACTTTCTTTTTGATAAGGAGAAGCTGCGCGCCCGCGTGTCCTCCCTGTCCGGTGGCGAACGCGGGCGCCTGCTTCTGGCGCGACTGCTGCTTGAGCCTGCCAATCTGCTGGTGCTTGATGAGCCAACCAACGATCTCGATCTCGGTACGCTGACCGTGCTGGAACAGGCTCTGGCCAAGTACGACGGCACGATTATTCTCGTGAGCCATGACCGGGCTTTCATGGATCGGGTGGTGAGTCGAGTGCTTGCCTTTGAAGGCGAAGGGGAGATTGTGCCGATCACCGGCGGTTATTCGGATTACCAGGCCTGGAAGCTGAGAAGAGCCGAAGAGAAAAAGAAAGAAAAGAGCATAAAAACGCCAGAAATCGTTAAAAAAGAGACGAAAAAGGACGGAAACAGGACGAAACTGTCCTATAATGACCAGCGCGAACTGGATGGTTTACCGGAGGTCATTGAACGTCTGGAGTCAGATAAAGCGGGAATCGAGGCGAGGTTTTGCGATCCGGATTGTTTTCAGCGCGATGCCGACGCCTTTCAGAAAGACCAGCAGCGGCTCAAGGAACTGGAGCAGGAACTAAAGGCTGCCTACGCTCGCTGGGAAGAACTCGAATCAATCCGCGAGCAATTAGCCCAGAATCAATAAAATTAACCCAAATGTCTGCTTTCGACCCAAAGCGGACATTGGTGAATGACCAATTAGGTACTTACACCTCAAGAACTAAGGAAGGTAATCTTGAATACCCATAATAGTCAGCTATGAGAATAGGAAATGCGCTAAGAACAGCAACTTCATTTCTTGGAGTTATGTGTTTTTCTTCTTGCTTTTCAAACACTTTCATTTGAGTTGTTACACTGCTTGGAAGTGTGAAGCTACCAGTCATTAGGTAGTTTATTTTTTTGCAGTGTTCACTAAGAATAGTATTCCAGCGCTGTCGATTAAGAGTTGCTAAATCCCGATAACATGAATCGCTATTTGTATGTACTAAGCTCTTGTAGTTAATATTTTCTTTTCCTTTAACAACCACAGTTTGAAATGAAACAGCGCTGTGCAAATGCTTCAATGCCTCTACCATAGGGTAACTTATATATAACTTTCCATTTTCTGTTTCTTCATCAAAGTGGCTTAGTAAGGCTTTAAGCTTTTCATCGGAAGCTGCTGTGGCATGTCCGTCATAATCAAAGAGTAGATAAACTTCAGAAACACTCTCTTTTGATATGCCCGATAAAGTTGCTGAATTTTGGTCTTTTTCCTTAAGTAAAGAAAATAAATCTAGACCAGGGTCGTTATTCATTATGTGATACAGACTGTATATGTCAGAACAAAAGTAACTACACACTTTTGTATTAATAGATTCATTCATGAAGTGGCTTGTTAAGCTGTCAAAAATAAGCTGTTCTGTTTTTTCTCCTTCAAAAATAAATAAAATATAATTATCCACCAAATGACCCAGATCTATACATTTTTTCGATGTTATGAGCTTCTCTCAATTCTTTAACAGTGCTATTGGCTAGAGAGTGAAGTCCTTTTTGGTTGAGTAGAAAATAACAATCAGGACGCAATAGTTCGTTTGTCATAACAGATGTATTATGTGTTGTTAAAACTACTTGAGCTTTGATTTTTCTCAGAGTTTTAATAATAAGAGCCGACAAGGAATGGTGATAAAAAGCATCAAACTCATCAATAAACAAAAAGGTCACCTTTGAATCACCTTTGAACCTTTGAAACCAATAATAGAATAACACTAGGGATTGCGTTCCGTGAGATGAAATTTCATAGAAAGGAAGTAGTTTCCCATCAAAATCTATAACCAAGTTAGGTTGGTCACCTTCCTTAGTAACTTTCAACTTACATTCAATACCTGCGTCATTTAGAAAGGCTTGTAAGTCTTTAACATGCTCTTTCTCAATAATATCAGTTATAAGGACAGTCGACCCCTGTTCGAATCCAATGTAGTCGTTTTGCCCTAAAGACCTAAAAAAGAGCATGCCATTAACAAATTTAATAAATTTAATAAAGCAAATGTTATCAAGGTTTTTTGACAATACTGAATTTTTCTTAATGTATGAAACTATTGATATTTTTGAGTCCCCAAGGCTTTTGTTTAGGCTTTCAGCTCCTTCAGCAAAGATAGAAGAATCCGGGCCTTCATTTCGATTAATTGAAGCATACTTATTGCCATTTATGTATACTCGTTCATATACCAGTGTTTCAATATTTTCCTTACCGTATTCATAAATTACAGTACCTTCTTCAAATAAGAACTCATATCGAAATTCTGCTATAGGGCTTTTATTATAGGCGTTCAGATAGTTAGAATAAGCAGCGCTTCCAGAAGTTTTATCGGTCAAATGAGAAATTAAATCAAAAATAGCAAATCCTAGGTTTGATTTTCCAGATGCGTTATGCCCGTATACCAGTGTCTTGTTTATGACACCATTAACTACACACTCTTTATTAAATTCGTAATTGTTTGATTCTGTGAAATCAAAAGAGAGTTTTTCATTAAAATTCTTGAAGTTCGTTACTTCAAATTTTGTCAACATCAGTTAATAGTCCTATAGAATACGGTTTTTATTTTCGAGAAGCATAGCACAAAAAACTCTTTGCCGTAAAAAAAATACAGTGGTAATTTTCAAGACGTTATTTCTCCCTGTAAACTGAAAGATAAGCCATCCTAGTTGTTACTCATTTAGAAATAGGGAACGTGAGTCTATGAGTGTCCACTTTTGGCCGTAAGCAGTCGTTGATAGCAATTCCAAACTGTTTACCCTTACTTAGCTGATTCGCACTGCTCCAGCAGTTTCTGTGCTGCCTTGTCCTCTGGGTAAATATCCAGACACTGCTTAAGTAAGGGCTTGGCTTTCTTAAAGTTTTCATCCTTGATGTGGGCGAGGGCCTGGTGCAGGGAGGCTTTGGTCGCGAATTTCTTTTTCTTGATCGCTGCCGGATCGGCATCGAAAACATCATAGATCGTCACCGGGATGTTCTTGCCGCGCACCTGCACCATATTGATCTGGCGCAGGCAGTATTTCTCAGGATCAGCCAGCTTCGCATGTACAGCCTCTGATATAATGATGGCTGCGCCGAACTCCTTGGTTTGCCCCTCCAGGCGGGAGGCCAGATTGACCGTGTCGCCGATCACCGTGGTATCCAGCCTTTGTTTGGAACCAACCGTGCCGAGCATCAGGTCGCCGCAATGGATGCCGATGCCGGTATCGATAGGATTCAGGCCCTGTTTCTGCTGATGGCGGTTGAAATCGCCCAGCCGTTTGCGCATGTCGATAGCAGCGGCAACGGCCTTGTCCGCTCCGTCCGGAAACAGCGCCATAATGGCGTCGCCGATGAACTTGTCGACGAAGCCGTCGTGCGCATCAACGCTGGGCTCGACGAACTCCAGATAGGTGTTGATGAACCGGAAGTTTTCATCCGGGGTCATGCCTTCGGACAGGCTCGTGAAACCACGGATATCCGTAAACAGCACCGCCATATCTTTTTGCACGACATCTCCCAGCCGCACATCCGTGATGTCCTCTTTTTTCAGAAAGCTCAGGAACTGTTTGGGCACGAAGCGAGAAATGGCGTCCATCATCGTGCGCTGCACGTCCATGGTCTTTTGCTGCTCCTCGATGATGCGCAGCTGCGCCTGCCGCTTCTCCTGTTCCAGCGTGTTGAAGCGGTCGGTCAGGGCCAGCGGCATCAGTACGGCCATCCAGCCCACACCGATCTGCAGGATGTTGTTGGTGAAGATATTGAAGGTCAAAAGCCCCAACGCCGCCAGCGCGTAAAAGACTGTGCCGAACAGGAACATAGCCCAGGCAATGAGAAAATAGCGCGCCGGCCGGAAGCCTTTCCGCCAGCACATGACCGCTGTGACCTGAATGATGATGGCGCTGCCGATGCCAAGCGCAATCATGCCTATGATGCTCCAGCGGTAATCAACCATCAGGGCCAGAAGTATGATCAGCAGGGCGGGAACAATCAGGCTGGACAGGATGCGGTGCACATCCGGCAGGTTCTTCTCGGTTTGCAGGAATGAGCGCGTGAACAGGATGGCCCAGAAGGCCGAGAGTCCTTCAAAGAACGGCAGGCTCTGCTTGGCCCACCAGTCCATATTTCCAAACAGAAAGCGGTCACTCAGGCCCGATAACTCCAGCAGCACCATCGTAAAACTGAACAGGAACAGGGTGAAATACAGATGGCTTTTGTCCTTGATGGCGAAGAACACGAGCAGGTTGACGATGCCCATGACAAGCAGCAGACCGTAATACATGCCGAGTTGGAATTGCCGGGCGCCCTCGTGTGCTGCAAAGGCATTTTCGGGCCACAGGCGCATTGGCAGGAAGATGGCGTCGCTGCTTTCCACGCGCAGGTAAATACTGGAGGCGACCCCCTGTGTCAGCGGCAGGTGGAAGGCGAAGTTCTGATGCGCCACCTCCCGGTTCCGGAAGGGGAACATCAGCCCGGTGGTTTTGTGAATAGTCTCTTCCTGGGGTGTTGAGACATACAGGTCAATACGATCCAGGCGCGGGTTGCTGATTTCAAGCAACCAGGATTGCTGTACGAGCGGGTGCAGTTGCATACGCACCCAGTAGGCCGATGTGGTCATGCTGAAATTGGCTGGTTGCTGGCGGCTGGGTTTGAATTGACCGGCGAGTTCTGATGCGCGGACATCGTCGAGCGTAAAGGACTTGTCAGGGTCTTCCAGAAACTCCAGATGCTGGCCGAGGTCGTAGATTTCGTTTTTGAGTGTTACGGCGCCGGCATGGCAAGGCGATGCCGATATCTGTAATACTGCCAGTAGAAAGACGGCGCACAGGCTTTTTGCGAGTCGAAGCGGACAGGTCACGAAATTCCTCCTTACCCCATGGATGAAAACAGTTCGTTCCAGTAACGCCTTAATGAGTTTAGCAGACCGTATATATTCTGCTTACGGGGCATAATTTAATCTGGGGAATTATCCACCCATGCGGCGCAGTGGCTGGTGGCAATATCAGCCAGGGCCCGGATATGATCCGGCCGGTCATTCAGGGCAGGGATGTAGTGGAAGTCGCCGCCACCGGCATGGTTAAATATTTTCCGATTCTCTACAGCGATTTCTTCCAGGGTTTCCAGGCAGTCTGCGGCGAAGCCGGGGCAGGCGATCTGCACGTTTTTTACCCCTTTCTCTCCCCAGGCTTTCAGCGTTTCATCCGTGTATGGCTTGAGCCACTCTTCGCGGCCGAAGCGTGACTGGAAGGAGGCAAGCCATTCCGCTGGTTCAAGCTCCAATTTTTCAGCGAGCAGGCGGGCCGTCCGGGCGCAATGATCCGGATACGGGTCGCCATTGTCGGCATAGCGTTGCGGGATACCGTGGAACGACAGCATCAGCTTTTCCGGTTTTCCGTTCTCTTTCCAGGTCTCCCGGACGCTTTCCGCGAGTGCGCCGATATAGGCTGCGTGATCGTGGTAATCATTCACCTGCTTTATTTCGATGGAAGAGGGCAGGGCTTTGGCCGCGGTTTCAATCGCATCGGATACGGAAGCCGTGGTCGAGTTCGAATACTGGGGAAATAAAGACAGCACCAGGATACGCTGGCAGCCGTGTCCGGTCAGGGCCTCCAGTCCTTTTTGAATAGATGGCCGGCCGTAGCGCATGCCAAGTTCAACATGCATATTCGTATGGCCTCGCCGGCGCAGTTCTTCTGTCAGAGCGGACTTTTGCCTGTTGCCGATAACGAGCAGCGGTGGGCCATCTTTTGTCCAGACCTTTTCATACAGCCTGGCCGATCTGGCCGGACGCGTATTCAGGATGATGCCGTTTAGAATGAACCACCACAGGATGCGCGGGGTATCGACGACGCGCCTGTCCCACAAAAACTCCTTCAGATAGCGCCTGAGGGCATCCGGCGTCGGCGCATCCGGTGTGCCGAGATTAACCAGCAGAATGCCAATCCGTTCTTGATGGCCAGATTCAGGCATGTGTCAGCCGGAAGACTTGGTCATGCCGATCAGATCAAACAACTCCAGGCGAGAGGAAGGATTTTTCAGGAAGGCGCCGGTCAGTTTGGATGTCGTTGTCCAGGCATTCGGTTTTCGTACGCCGCGATGGCACATGCAGAAATGCTGGCACTGGATAATGACCGCCACACCGGCAGGATGCAGCACCTCCTCAATGACTTCGGCAATCTGCATGGTCATCTTTTCCTGAACTTGCAGACGCCTGGCGAATACATCCACGACGCGCGCCAGCTTCGACAAGCCGACGACGCGGCCATCAGGGATATAGGCGATATGGGCCTTGCCGACGAAAGGCGCCAGGTGGTGTTCGCAGTGGCTGTGCACATCGATATCCGAGACCAGCACCATCTCGTCGTAGCCCTCGACCTCCTCGAAGGTGGTCAACAGGTGTTCGCGCGGGTCTTCCAGATAGCCGGAAAAATACTCGCCCATGGCGCGGATAACACGCTCCGGCGTGTCCTGCAGGCCTTCACGCTCCGGATCGTCGCCGGTATGCTTCAACAGTCCGCGCACGTGCTTCATGGCGGCGATATTTTCAGGTGTTGTCGGATCGAAATCTTGCATGGCATCCTCGGCTGGGCATGATGGAAACACACGTTAGCGTATTTATACGGGCGGAAAAACCCCTGATGATTTTTGGAAAAGGGTTTCCGGCAAGGAAAGGAGCAGGCTGGTGGGTACGACCATTGTTGATCTGTTGCGCCATGGCGAACTCGAAGGCGGCATCAAATATCGCGGCAATATCGAGGAAACCCTGACGGTTTCCGGCCACCGTCAGATGGATGAAACATGGGCGCAGATTGAGGACTCCGTTCAGGTGATTGTCACCTCGCCCTTAAGCCGCTGTTGTGAACCGGCGAAAGAATGGGCTGAAAAATCATCCATTCCATGCATGCTGGAGCCGCGTATGCGCGAGATGGAATACGGCGCATGGGAGGGACTGGGCAAGGATGAAATCGAGGTGCGGTTTCCGGGTATGCTGGAGAAATGGCGTGAAAACCCCATCGGCATGCGGTTTCCGGGTGCCGAAGATGTGGAGGCGTTTGTCGAGCGGGTGCAGAGAGGTTGGCGGCACATATTACAGTCAAATGAGGGGAAGCATGTGCTTGTGGTTGGTCATTCCGGGTCTCTGCGCGTGATTCTGGCCGATGTGCTGGGTGCTCCATTACCCGCCATTCGTCGTCTTGCCATGCCGTATGGTTGCTGGAGCCGGGTGCGATGTGATGGCGGGAAATTGCTGCTGGAGTTTTTTAACCGCCAGCCTTAATCAAGGGCGGATTCAACTGCCAAGTGCAACATCGGTGAGTCGCGATGTGGTATTGAAGAACACTTCATGGGGTGTTCTGTAGCCCAGCGTTTTTC
>QIFG01000005.1 GCA_003228735.1 Zetaproteobacteria bacterium | reverse complement strand
GTGAGGTGGCCGTTCAGAAGGGCAAGCGCATGCGCGTGGTTGCATATAAAGAGTTCTTTGCACGTTTCTATCGCGTTACCGAATACGAGATCGTCGGCTGACTACTTTCCAGAACTGCTTTATACGTAGTATTACGCATTGACTCTTCCCCCAATGCGCCATCACTTTACAGCGAGTTGGTGTCCCGGTCGGGGATGGTTGAAACCCCTCGCCTTCAGGCGAAGAAAAGGTTGCCGATGTCCCCGAAGGGGACGAGGCCCCATCTGGTTTGGAGCAAAAGGATGAGACGTAGGCACCTGGAGATGATGGTTTTAAGCGGGGCGCAAAAGTCGCATTTATGCGACGCGCACCGTGAACCCCTCGACTTGTAGTCGAGGGTTGTTCAGTTGATCAAAGAGGGGAATGAAAATGCACGATTTTCTTGCGTACTTAACGCTGTTTTTCCTTGATATATTTCTTTTTGTGCTGTGTTTCTTTATGTTGCAATTCAGGTTTTTTGTGCGTGGCACGTGGGCCTGCCGTAGATGCAGCCTCTCCAGTTGTGCAACGTTTCAAACATTCAATATACTCCCGGCCGATTCTGCCGCCGTGAAAGCGCGCACAAAGCTCCCGGCAATATTCTATCGGTACCCCACTATCACCTTCTTCAGATCCAAGAATTGGGAAATCGTCCTGACTCTCCGCAACAGCCAGTGGCACGGCGGCAACAGATAACAGAGATATGAATATCAAGAAACGAAAGACATTGATAGGCCGCATGATGGTTTCTCCTTACCAGTCGTTGGGATGACTTTGCATCAACATTATACAGGCGGGCAGTTCCCCCACCACGTTCCTTTCTACACTTGGTGACTGGTGGATTCAACATTGTTGTGAAGCCCGGATTTGTTGGCAAACCTTGTTTTTGATGGATATGGAGAAGTGATTTTGTATGGAAATTCACGAAACAAGACCTTGTATTCCCTGATAAAATCGGAGCCGTTTCTTGATGGTTTCTGGCATGAGGATACGGATGGTGAGGTGGCCGTTCAGAAGGGCAAGCGCATGCGCGTGGTTGCATATAAAGAGTTCTTTGCACGTTTCTATCGCGTTACCGAATACGAGATGATTCGGCAGAGCTGAATCGGAGCCACAGATAGAGCACGGCCATGGCCGCACCGAGGCAGTCCGCCAGCCAGTCCAGGGCATCCGCATTCCTTCCCGGCACAAAGGATTGGCGCCATTCATCACTGGCTCCGTATAGCGATGCAAACACGATGCTTGCTACGGCAAGCTGAGCCTGCTTTGGCAACCGGTGGGAAAAGCTGCGCCAGGCAAGCAGGCCCATAACGGCATAGGCGGCCATATGCGCCAGCTTATCTTGTTGGGGGAATAGCTCAGGTGCGGGGATGGTAGGTTGCGAGGAAAGCCAGAAAATCAATCCGCAATACAAGCCGAGCAGCAAGCCGTTACGCAGTGCCGGGGACATTCAGACAGCGGCTACCGGTTCCTGTTTGAGGTGCAGATAACGTGTTGCACCGGCAGCGGTGAGAATGCACCAGACGGCAAACAGCGCTCCGGGCAGCGCGGTTTCAGGTGTAAAGTGTTTCAGCGCCAGGGCGACACCAAGGCCGGCATTCTGCATGCCGATTTCGATGGAGAGCGTGATGCGGTGGTTGCGGTCAAAGCCGAACATGCGCGCCGCACCCCAGCCGGCGGCATAGCCCAGGGCATTGAGGAGAATGACCAGAATCAACACCCAACCAGCCAATGTGGCAATGCGCTCCTGATTGGCGGCTACGGCGTAAGCGCAGATGATGATAATGGCGATGGCGGCAACGCCCGGAGCGATCTGTTTGGCCTGATCCTTATATTTCCCCAGATAGCGCTGCATGAACACGCCTGCCACCAGCGGCGCCACGACGGTCAGGATAATGGTCTGCACCATCGGCCAGAACGGGATGTCCATAAACACGCCGCCGAGAAGTTCAACAAGCGCAGGCGTAACAAGCGGCGAAAGCATGGTGGCCAGCATGGTCATGGCAATTGAGAAGGCGACCGCCCCTCCGGCCAGATAGGTGATGACATTGCTGGCCATGGCTCCGGGCGCGCAGCCGACGATGATGAAGCCCAGCGCCAGCTCAGGTGTAAATCCCTGATAGACAGCGAATGTGGCAGCAGCAAAGCCTGCCAGCGGCATGATCGTGTACTGGCAGGCCACGCCTTGCAGGATGCGGGCGGGCCGGGTCATGGTCTCACGCGCTTCTTCCGGGTGCAGCACGATGCCGAGCGCAAACATCGTGGCGGCAAAGAACCACAGGAAGTAATCCTTGAAGATCAGAAACAGGGGTGGATAAAGATAGGCGGCGATGGCCCCTGCCAGCGTCAGCAGCGCCATATTGCGTGAAAGCCAGCGCCAGAACATGGTTAGGGCCTGTTAACATTAATTTCGATCGTAGCGACACGCCCATTTTTGTGGTTCTGCAAGGCATTTCGAGTGCAGTGTGCCCGATGCACATCAGCGAGAAATAACGCAGCAGAATACAAAAATGGGCTGTCCCGCAGGGCTGCGCCCCAAATGAGGCCATTCGGCGTTACTCGTCGTTCATTTGGATTCACCAAATATCATTCCTCGCGCCTTGACTGGCCTCATTTGGGACAGCAGCGCTTCGATCGAAATTAGTGTTAACAGGCCCTCTAGTTTATCGAAGTGTTGTGAGGTTTACGACGGGGAACAAAGGGTGCTTTGCTTTTCTGCCGATGCGGTCACTTTGTCTTGAATATCAACTTGTACCACTCGGCAGGGGTTCCGTCTTCGCTCACAAACCCCTGCTCAAAAGGGCTGTTTAGCCATAGCGCATATCTTTTCCCTGGGTGCAGGTTGACCGGAAAGCGCCAGGTTTTTCCGTCAGGCGAAACAATCGGCTCCCCGGTTCGTTCCGGAAATCTGTCCGGCTTGGCCGGGGCGGGTTGAAAGCTGTAGGAGCTGTGTTTCATTGGATGGCTGAAGGTGATGGTGATCTCGGACAGGCTCGAATCCACCTTTGAGCGAACGGCAGGGTTTGTACTCACAACCTTTACATATCCGGGAGTCTCCGCTTCTGCCTCGAATACTCCGGCAGTGCCGAATAACAGCACCGTAAATAATATCCAGCCAATGCGTAGAGGTAGATTTTTCATCGGATATTCCCCTGATGCCCCTTGCTCATCCCGCTTTGTCCAGGCCGTCGCAGTCCTCATCGATTCCGTTGCCTGGAATCTCAGTAGCGCCGGGGTATATTGAGGGTGCTGAATCATTGCAGTCCACGACTCCTGCGAAGCCATCGTTGTCCGAGTCGACCCCGTCAACATTATCGCAGTTTTGATCAATGCCATCACCGTATCTATCCGGCAGAAGCGGTGAAATATTTGGGTCTTGTGGAGCGCAGTCCCTATCGTCTATAGCTCTATCACCGTCAAAATCGTACAAGTCGTCAGGGTTGGTGTCATGACTGCCTGCCTGAGGGATGTAGGCAAAGAACAGGGCAAGCCCCAGAATAAAGATGCGTTTGTGCATGGTGAATAACCTCCTCTGTCAGAAGACAGGAGCGCCGATCAGGATATGTTGATTCGAGGCCATAGCCGGATCGCCTGCTCTACGTATTGATCCTGTCAGTCTTCTCCTTCTACTGTTTCAGTTGCTGTCTTTCAGCAGATCTTGCTTTTCTCTCTCTGTCACGCTCGGCCTTTTCGGCCTCAGCTTTCTTTCTCTGGGCTTCTGCCTCTTGTTTGCGCTGTTCGATCCTCTCTTTCTTCTCCCTGTCATACTTGGCCGTGGCAGTTTCTTGCTGTTCGATCCTTTCTTTCCGCTTCTTGTCGCGTTCGGCCTTTTCGGCCTCAGCTTTCTCTCTCTGGGCTTTTTCTTTCTCCCGTTTCTCTTGCAGAGCACTCTTCTGTGTTGTCTTCCGGGGAGGAACAGCTTGGTTATCACTAGCCGGAGCTTCATCCGGCTTATTCCAGACGCCTGCGGGCGCCTTCCAGACCGGGTTTCTTAAATCACCCCGTTCAAAGGATATTTGAACCCTGGAACCGACTTCAGGCACAGCAAATTGACCCCTGTTGTTTTTTGCCAACTTCGAGGCTGGCTTCGCCCAAATGGTTTTATCTTTACCAAGTACAGATGGTATTTTTACGAGGACACGCCCCTGATGTTGGGGATCGTTATCCCGAACTACAACGCCTGCATATTGCCCGTTATAGCGATTTTTCCCATGATCGCTTTGAGCAGCACCTGACTTCTTCTTGCAGCCTTCATCTACCTTGCGATCACAGTCATTATCAATGCGGTCGCCACAAATTTCTTTGGCGCCGGGAAAGACCTTGGGATTTCGATCATTGCAGTCCTGCGATGCGGGGTAGCCATCCTTGTCCCTGTCCACACAACGGGAAGATGTCGATGGCCGGTATTTGCACTTGCCGGCGACACACAGGTCCTGAGTGCATGGATCGCCATCATTGCACTGCGCATGCGATTTGCACGATCCTTTACCGGGACCACTGCCACCACTGGATGGAATGGGCTGGAGGGTGCCGGATGGCAGGCCCGGCCCTGTTGAGCCGCTACCGGATGGAACTGGCTGATACGTGCCGGACGGAAGGTTAGATCCACTGGAGCCATCACCGGATGGCCTGGGGATTAAGCTTCCCTGCGGCAGGTTCGATCCGCCGGAACCACCACCGGAGGGTGCGGGCTGGAAAGTGCCGGATGGAAGATTAGACCCGCCTAAGCCACCATTGGAAGGCGCCGGGATTAAACTTCCCCGAGGCAGGTTCGATCCGCCGGAACTACCGGAAGGTGTGGGCTGGTAAGTCCCTGATGGCAAGTTCGATCCGCCTGAGTCGCCACCGGACGGGGCTGGCTGATAGCTGCCGGATGGAAGCTGCGGTGTTGAAGCGCCGGGCTGCGGTTGAAAGCTGCCCGTGGGTGGTTGTGATATGCCTCCGTCATCAGAAGAGCCGACTGTGATGCGGTAAAGGCGGGTATGCTTGAATCCGAACGAGACAAGCCTTTTGATGTCTGAGTCTCTGGTTCTCCAGCTATTGGCCAGCCGGAATGTCAGATGGCGCGGTGTTCCGGCGGAAATTGGATTGCTCCACAGGTACTGCTCTGGCGTTCCCGATGAGAGCGTGATTTCCTGTATTGTTTCTTCCGGGCCTGAGTCGGTTCTCAGTTTGAGTTGCAATACGCCGCGGGCGGTGCATTGATTGCTCAGCTTTACTTCAAGAAGGTAAAACGAATCAGAATCACCACCTGAACCCATGGAAATATCCACCCGGTTGGTTGCCCAGCGCCCTGGCAGGCTGATGCAGGCGACGTTTTGGGCACGGGAGTGATTCAGATCCATGCCGGGGATAAGCGTCACAAAGCTCAACAGGCCGGAAATACTCTCGATGGCGCGGGCCTGGCTACCGGAAGCGTTCTGGATGGCCGGTTGCAGTGGCCGCAGATTGTTTGGCGTAAGCGTGGTAACGATTTCGATACTGGTGACGTTGTATTGAGAAAGCTTTCCCGCCAGATGTTGATATTGCGTCTGGTTCAGCGGTGACATTGTCTGGATGGCAGGGGGGGTTGCGGTTGCCTTGGCCGGCAGCATCAGCATGCACACTGCGATCAGCGTTATCGAAGCATTAGAGATTGATCTCATGCTGAAGCGATATTTCATCATCATTGACCCTCCGGCATTACCATAAAGCAAGTTGACCGAGCCTGTAAATCCAGGACCATAGCGGATCACCTGCTCTTCGTGTTGATCTTGCCCGCTTCTTTCTTTTGTTGTTTCAGCCGAAGCCTTTCAGCAGCCTTCTGTTTCCGCAACCTCTTACGCTCGGCCTTGTCAGCTTCCCGTTTCCTCTTCCGGGCGCGGCGTTTTTCCGCTGTCGCGCGTTTCTTCTGCTCTGCTTTCTGTTTGCGTGCGGAGTTTCGTTTGGCATTATCCTCTTTCCGCTTCTTATCACGCTCGGCCTTATCGGCTTCTCGCTTGTCCTTCTGGACGCGGCGTTTTTCCTCTGACGAGCGTTTTTTCTGCTCTGCTTTCTGTTTGCGTGCAGAGTCACGTTTAACTTTGTCCCCTGCCCGCTTTCCTTCAAGCCCGCGCTTTTTCTGTCCGGCCTTTTCTTCTTGCCGCTCTTCCTTTTGCCAGCGTCGTTTCTCATCGGCTTCGTGCGTCTTGATGTCTGTATCCTTGCTCTTGTCACGGATCAGTGCGCCGTCAGGGAATGGAGCGCTCGGCGATTCTTTTATGCGTTCCCCGCCAAGCGGCGCCTTTTTCTTCTGCCTTGCATTCGCCCCATGCCGCACTTGCGGAGTAAGGTCGGCGGGTTGGATAATGATCCGATCAGTTTCGTATGCGCCGATGTCGCACAACCCGAACCGCATAACGTGACGTTGGTCGCGGGAGGCGCATGTGGCGCTATTGGCGGCATTGATGGCCGGGCTGCCCGTTAGCAGCGCATGGGTTTGGGTGAGGCCGCCATTATTGGCGAGGTTGCCGAGAAGCGGGTCTACCCCTGAGAGATCACCGCCCGCCGTGAACTGGCAGGTATCATATCGGTCGAGATTGCGGCCCTGGGAGGTGAGATTTGCGATGTTGCCATCGCAAACACCCGCCACAATGGTATTTACGAAGCTGGCGCTGGCACTACCACTGTTATAAACGCTAGGCGGTGGCTGATTGCCACTTCTGCTGATGGTGACACGGGCGCCTTTGATGGTGACGTGGGTTAGCGTGGCAGCGGTAGAACTGCCATTATAGAAATCAGCGCCATCGGCGCCGGCATGGTTTGCGCTGATGGTGCTGTTGAGGATGGCCAGTGTGCTGCCGGAACCGTTGAATAGGCCGCCGCCGTTTTCTTTAGCGCTGTTGGCGCTCAGCGTGCTGCCCCTCAGATCAAGTTCGCCTGTATTGAAAATGCCGCCACCATCACTTAGCGCGCGGTTTTTTATGATGGTGGCATCTGTGATTGATGCCGGCCCCCCGGCGGTGATCGACAAGCCCGCCCCATCGTTGGCGGTGTTATTGTCTATAGTGCCGCCAATGATCGTGATACTGCCATTATTGGCGTGTATGCCGCCGCCATTGCCGTTGGTTGAATTGCCGGATATCGTGCAGCCGGTCAGCGTGAGAGTGCTGTTTCCATCGTTGCCAATGCCGCCACCGCCTGTCGTGCCGTTGTCTGTATTCCCGCGCACGAGGGCTTTGGTTAAAACTGCGCTTCCCCCACTGGAATTCATGATACCGCCGCCCCGGGTCGAGCTGTTTCCACGTATGTCGCTGCCCGGGTTAACGATGAGAATACCGGTATTGAAAATGCCGCCGCCGCCGCTGCTGGCCGAGTTATTGTTAACAGTACTGTTAACAAGAGCCAGGCCGGCGCCAGACAGATTACTGATGCCGCCGCCATTTTCAGCATTGCTATCGCGAACGATCGTGAAGAACAGCGTAAGTGTTCCGGCCCGGTTCTTGATGGCGCCGCCATGGTACGAAGTGCTGCCATTCCGAATGGTGATGAACTGAATGGCAACCGCTAGTGCGTCCTCAATATTGAATACTCGGCTACTATTGTTGCCGTCGATGATTGTGGTCGTTACGGCGCGCGGGCCGCCCGAGGCTCTGATGATGAGGTTGTTGAGCCCACCCCCTGCATTGTCCTCAATAACGATTTCACCGAGCGTTATCTCATGCACCCCCGCAGGCAGGATGATCTTGTCCAAACCGGGCAAGGCGTTTGCTTCCTCAACGGCGGCGCGCAGGGTGCAGATACCGGCCTCACTCGCACATACGCCATCGCCGGCATTGTTGTCCCCTGCATCGCTGTACGGAGGCGTGGCTACGTTAAAGGTGTTCGCATGCAATGCTGGCGGGCTTATAAACAGCAAGGCCAAGGCCAGCATCCAGCGCCATTTGATGATCCATGTATCCTGTATCTGTTTCATGTCGATTCCTCCACTTCGGTCAGTTTTCGGTTCCCTTCTCATGGGTTTCTAGGAGCCTGTCGGACTTAGGGGAATTGTAGCGAGCAGGTGGGGAAGCGAGACAAAATATTTACGGATTTGAGGCGCATAGTGGTAACTATGTAACGATAATCCGGGAATATTTGGGCCGCTGTCCCTGCCGCGCAGTAGATTCATCATAAGTCCGACAGACTCCTCGTGCTTGTTGTTGTGCATTCCCTCGCCATTGCCTTTGATTCCGGGGAGGAAGATGAGCCAGACATTCGGCCGGTCCGCACCTCCCGGTATTTCTGCTCGCTTGTCAGCAAAGCGATGGTTTCGGCACTATATGCACAGCGCATGAGCATGTTGTTGGGCATCACGTAGTCCACCATGCATTTCTCACGCTGCATGCCCTTGATGATGTTCTTGCCGGCAAGACTGTAACTGAAGGTGTGAGGCGTGCATGATTTCAGCTTGTTCATGTATGTGATTGCACCCTCCGTAAAAGTGTTTCCCTCTGAACCCGTGCGCACCTTTACCCTGTCCACACCGGTTAGAAACCAGTTTTCTCTCTCCCGCACCAGTGTATAAATGAGCTTCGTGGTGGGGTTGCCCTTGTGAGACCTGAGCACGTCCTTGTTGCCGATGGTGAAAGCCACGCGGATCGTGGCCGTTTGCCCGCTTCCGGACAAATTCTCGATACGCCACGCACTCGGCCGGTAATACTCCCAGGAGGCATTACTGTTGCCGAGGGCTTGGCGGGCGTCGAGCGTATCCAGCTTCCAGAACTTCCTGGTTTCATCGTCAATTGCCGCGTTTTCAGATAGAACTCCACGGCCTGGCGGGTAGTAGCCCTTTAACTGCCGGAAGTAGGCATCCAGCACTGTCCTTGGCCCGTCACTTGAGGCGGGAGTCTGAGCGGCAGGCTTACTATCTACGGCTTTGGCCTGCCCGGCCCCGGCGTCATCGAATGCGATCAGTTTCCACTCATTCTGCAGGCTGTTCAGCGTATAGCGCCCACGGTGAACCGAAGCCATGGGAGCTGCAGCGATCAGGCTGCCGGCGCCCGGCTTGAAGGCCGCCATGGCTGTGGCCGTATCTCCATTTGGCTCGATACCTGAAACCGTGAAGGACACGGTTCCGGCCTGGGCAGTGGCGCCGGTCAGCAGTAACAGGGCTGTAAAAAAGGCGGTATGTTTAACGGTGTACATTCTCTCCTCTGTGCATATCAGCTTCATGGTTGCCTGCTTGTGGCGTCAAGCAGGCGGCTATGGCCGCATGTTATAACCGGTCAGAAACCAGTCTTTTCCTTCGCGGGTCAACAGATAGCTTACTGATCTGGCGGGGCTGTCCTTGTTAAGCCGGAGCATGTCTTCGTTGCCGATGGCGAAAGAAACGCGGGCCGTGATTGTCTCGCCGTTTTCTGAAAGCTTATCAATGCTCCAGCCACTCGGCCGGAAAATCATGAAAAAAGACATGCTGCGGGCATGGCCGGAGCGGGCCGCTCTCGTATCCAGCTTCCAGAACTTCTTTGTTTCATCAGTAATCTGCATCGGGGTTTTGGATACGGCTCCGTGGCCTGGTGGATAGTAGACCTGTAACTGCCGGAAGTAGGCATCCAGCACTTCTCTGCCAGTGCCGGTTTCCGGGCGTGATACCGCCAGCCGCCGCTTTTCCGCTTCGGCCTGCCTGGTTGCCTGCTGGCTGGCCTTGCGCTCCGCCTTTGCGTCCAGGTCTTCAAATTCAGCTAGATTCCAGCTTCCTTGATGACGGGCGAGCGAGTATTGCACCTGCCGCGTGAAAGCGCCCCTGTGCAGCTTGATCTGAATCGGGCTGCCCACAGTCATTTCCAGCCGCACGCGGGCGAAGTCTCCCGCTTCCCGTATGCTCTGTATCTTCCAGGCCGAGGGCTGGTATATCTTGAAGAAGCCTCCCGGACTTTTCGCGAGCGTCATCCCGGCGGGGTTCACGGCCCCGCGTTTCCACAGGGAGCGAACCTTTGCCTGCGTGGCAAACAACTCTTTGCGTGGAAGCTTGCTTCCATCGGACGGATAGATCGTGGCCATCAGTTCAAGGTAGCGAGAAAGTACTTCCCGTATGGAAGCAGATGGCCCGACGGCGCGCTCCTGTTTGGGGAGGATTTCCTCAAAGCCGACCAGCTTCCATTCGCCCTGCCGGCGGCTCAACTCGTAACGTCCGTGCGTGGCAAAGTACATGGGTGCCGCAGCAACCAGGCTGCCGGTATCCGGTGTGAACGCCACCAAAGCCGAGATGGCATTCCCGTTGCCCTCAATGCCTGATATCGTAAATGGAAACCGGACGTTGCGCTTGATGAACAGGAAGTCCTTGGCGCTGGCCCGCGGGGGAAGCCAGTAGGCATCCAGCCGCTTGCGCAGTGCGAGCCTTTCCGCAGGACTGATATCCAGGCGTGGTGGATACACCTTGGCGGCAAGTGTGAGATATTTCTCAAGCTGCTGCTGTGGCGTGGCTTCGCCTGCAATGCCATTTGAAAGGCTAAGGGAAAACAGCATCAGTGATATGGCGATGAATCTCATGTCTGTCTCCTTCTTCCAGGGCTATTGTGCGGGCGTCACGGAGAATACGTAACTGGAAAACATGTTGTACAGCCTGGGATTGTTGTCTCGCACCTTGATATATAAGCCACCCGGCGCCACAGGCAGTGGCACGGTGGCGCTGCCTGTGAGCTTCACGTGCCTGGCCAGGCGCTTGCCGCTTGCTGCGTCCAGGGTCTCCACCTTGAAGCGGAAACTCGGATCGGTGAATTTAATCGACAGCTCAGCGGGGGTGGTGGCGTTGTAATGATAGGTGTCGGCGCGATCTTCCAGCCCAAGATGGGAGGCAAACTGCTCTCCTGCGGGAAGTTGCATTGAGCCGCCATCCGGGCTTTCGCCTGCCTCCATAGCTTCATACATGTCTCCAGCCTGCTCGACGACCAGTTCAAACTGGGCATCCCTGTGCACCGCGACATAGTTGTCGCCGATGGCAAAATAAAAGCCGCGGCCCTCGATATCCATGAAGCCGGTGGACAGGTTTTTGCCTCTGGTTTTCCGCATGAGGGCGCTCCGCCCTTTGATTGGTTCGCCGTTTGCCGTAAAGACATGGGCGGAGAACCCCGCCTCCAGCACGGCATTACCCTGCTTTCTCCCGTCTCCATATGTCTGGATATTGCTGCGGATGACGGCGTGTTCTCCTTTCCGCGCCGGAACGAAGAAATAGCGGTATTCCCCCTTTGGCAGATCTTTCTTGAGTGTGTATACGCCGGGCTTGAGCGTTTGGGCAGTGGCGATGCTGCCGCCGCCATCCACCGGGTTGCTGAAGCGCTCCGGGGCGGCAGCCCGTACTGCGTCCTCCACTTCATCCAGCGCCAGTTGCAATTGCTCCAGCAGGCCGGAGGCATTTTTGGCATCGAAATACTGTCCGCAGCCTGCCTCCGCCACGGCCTTCAGTTGATCCCTGGATTTGGCGTCGAGATCGAAGCCGACCACATCCACGCGCATGGCGATGCCCTGTTCACACAATGCCTTTGCCACCGCTGCCGGGTCTCCACCACAGGTTTCTTCGCCATCGCTGATGAGCAGGATGCGCGGCAACTTGCCGGGATGGGGTTTAAGGTCGTCGCCTGCCAGGCGCAGGCTGTCCGCTATGGGCGTATATCCGTAGGGATGAAGGTTCTGCACGGTTCTTGAAAGTGCCTGCCTGGATGCGTCCTCAAACGGCGTCAGCAGTTCGGTGTTGGGGCATGAGGCTTCGGGTGTTTTGGGCAGGCTTGTGTCAAAGCCGTAGGCGCGCAGCGCCAGGGCGACATTCTGCTGGTCAAGCCGCTTAAGTATGGCATCGAACGCCTCCTTTGCCCAAGCCATCTTCGAACGCCCTTCAAGCTGCTGGGCCATCGAGCCGGATGAATCCAGAATCACTTCCATGTAAAGCACCGGCTGGTTGTCCGGCCGGGGTGCAGGTGGTGGTGCTTCCGGTTCGGCCGCATCAAGGGGCAGCGGCACGACCTTGATAAGCGATGAGGGGGTGTCCATATCTGATGCAAATCCCTCAACCGGGGCCACGCAAAACATGAGCGGGGCAAGCAATAGCATAAAAAAATATCGGAGGGCGCCGAGCCGGCGTCCTGTAAATTGCAGATATGTGGTGATTTCCCCATCCATACAGTCATTTATAACCGGGGCCGGATGGGCTGGCAAATAGCGATCTGTGCAGCTTTGGTGAAATAAGTCCCCTCAGTAGATTTTTTCTGTCCCTTTTCTCCAGATTAAACATGGCATAATGTTCCCATGCATACTTAGGTAGGGCGTCTGGGGGAGCGGATGATGAAGGCCATGAAATATATTCGATACGGCTTGGCGGTTGCGGCGGGACTTGTGCTTTGCCTCAATGTCCCCAGTGCGTTTGCCGCTAACAGTAATGTATCTGTGATCACCAATAACGCGAATGCCAACAGTGCTTCGGAGCGAAAAAATCGGGCGAGGAAACATGCTGCGTCACAGTCGAACATGAAGGTGGAGAAGCGGCGGACGGGCCGGATGGATGGCGTTCGGGCGCATACGGGCCGCAATGCAAATGCGCCGTCGCGGGAGCTTGGCGGCAGGGCTTACTCTCATGGTAGAAGAACTCAGCAGCATCGTCTGGACACGATCGGCGATTAAACGGACAGGGGAGCAGGTGCATGTTAGAAAACATCCATGAGGCGAAGGTCTATCAGTTGACAGGCAGCGCCGAGGACTGGATTACAACCTACCTGAAGGGTTTCTGGGGATTGAGAACTGACCAGATGTACCAGTGGATGGCCATCAACGAGGGCGACTATTGCCTCTTTCATGCCGAAAAACCCGAGTGGGCCGAAGTGACCGATCCCGAACCGCTCGAAGGGATCATTGGCATAGGCAAGGTTGAGAAAAAGACAGACGATGCATCCCTTGAATGGATCAGGGAGATACAGGCGCATGTCATCGGCAGATCCCTGCTCATTCATTTCTCGGAAGTCTCCTGGCTTGGCGATGTCGACAAGGTTGCCAGCGAGGAGATCAAGGAAAAACTGGCCAAGGGCGATGCGTATATCGCCGATGAAGTTCGGGCCCTGACAGAAAACGCCATCACGCTCAAGGAGCTGGAATCCAAGGGCGTCAGTTATTCCCCGGCGAAGTCCGTCTCAGAGGTAAAGAACGGTAAAGAACTCCTGCTGAAACTGGTGACTGCAAGGATCGGGACTTCAAGGTATGGCGCCGACTGGAGTCAGATGGAGAGCTATTTTGCGGTCTGGACCTATGATCAGCTTGATCAGATCAGGACGATGGACAAGGCAGGTCTTTTCCGGGAAGTGGCCGGAATCATCGGGCGGAAACCGGAAGCGCTTGTGCGCAAGGTTCAGAATGTTTCTTTTCACGATCCGCGCCCGCAGAAGGAAAAGCCGATCCTGGAAGCCACCAATGCGCAGGCGTTGCTTGAAAGGATTTTCAACTGGTACTGGCAGAATCGTGAAGCCGCCAGGGCTCATTACGGAGCGATGTATCAGGCGGCGGCGTTCATGGTGGATATGCCGGTTGTTCAGGATGGGTCTGAAAAGACCAAGCCCAGGGAAATCATTGTTGAGGAAGGCGCGCCCGGATATGAATACTCGGCAAGAAACAAGCGTGCGGCTGAATTACTGCGGCAGGGGCAGATGCATTTCAGCTCCCGGGATGCTGAGAAAAAGCTGAGATGCGGCGTCTGCAATTTCGCTGCGCCCGACGAGGTTGGCGATAAAATTGTCCAGTTGCACCATATCAAACTGATCGGGGACGTGGACGAGAACGGCAAGGAAATGACACAGAAAGAAGCGCTGAAACGGATGGCGCCACTATGCCCGACCTGCCATGTGCTGGCTCATACGAACAAGCCGCCCTTGTCTGTTGATGAGATGAAGTCGCTGCGAGGCATTGATCAGAAGTAGTTCTGACCGGTATTTTCATAAGAGCGGCAGAAGGCCTCTGACGCCTTCTTGTTCCATATTAAGTCAGCGCGCCAAAATACGGGATACTGAAAGTGGCTAGGCCGTGAGTAGGGGTTTTGCATCAACTTGGCTGCGGCTGGGGCAACGGTATGGTTTCCGTGCCTCTTGTTAATCCTGTTCACCGCCAGCATGAGTTTTTGCTGGCGTATGTCCTCATGCATCAGGCCAAACAGGTCTTCTGTGGCTGATTCCTGCCTGCTGATATGCGTGGCGACTATGCCGCAGCCTCGATATGCCTCTCCTTCCCGGTACAGCGCCAGGAAGGCCTGTTTCACTGCCGCCGACACCTTCTTCAAGCTGTTTGTGGAAAAGTCCAGGTGTATCTCGACGCTGGCAGCCTCGAATGATTTGCAGGTCAGAAATACCCGGATGCGGCGGGCGAGCAGTTTCTTCGCAACCAGCTCCGACACAAGCCTGAGCGTATGACGGGACAAATGGGCCGCAATGGTTGTCCGGTCCGTGGTGATTTCGCCCATGGAGGCGGCTCTCGCCATACTTTTGGGAAGCGGGGGTTTCATCTCCAGCGGAAGCACGGATTGCCCGTTTACCTCATGCCACAGGGTGAGCCCAAGCCTGCCAAGCAGACGCTTTACCCGGCTTTGTTTTGTATTGGCAAAGTCCTGCGCTGTTCGGATATTGAACTTGCACAATAAAGCCGCGCGGCTGTGGCCGATGCCCGGAATGTCCGCCAGAAAGCGGTCGATGCGTTTGCCCGGCACGATGGTTGTTCCGTCCGGCTTGTTACTTTCCGAAGCGATCTTGGCAAGCGTCTTGGTGGTGGATATGCCGACTGACACCGTGATGCCGATCTCGCGTTTCACGCTTTCGCGGATGTCATCGGCAATCTGGTTGTAGCTCTTGCGCCAGAGCGTGCGGATGCCGTTCATGTCCATGAAGCATTCGTCTATGGAGTAGACCTCGATCTGGGGGTTGTAGCGGCGAAGGATAGAAAACATTTTCGCTGAAATCTGCCCATAGAACCGGAAGTCAGGCGGCAGATAAGCGGCGTGCGGCGCAAGCCTTTTGGCATCATGGACGGACATGATGGTTTTGATTCCCAGGGCCTTGGCATCGTAGTTCTTGGCCACCACAAAGGCGTTCTGGTTCGACAGCACGCATATGGGCCTGCCTTTCAGCTCAGGATGTCGTACGGCCTCACAGGAGGCGTAGAAGCCATCCGCATCAATATGCGCAACGGCATTGTGCCAGTTAGCCTGCATGATTTATAAATCATGCAGGCTGACGCCCTCATATCTTGCGGAACTGGCCGGCGACGACGCCAAAGATTTCCAGAGACCCCTCAGGGCGGATGTTGGAGAAATGTTCATTGGCCGGTTGCAGATAGCAGCCCTGCTTGTCCCTTTCCAGGTATTTGATCGTGAAATCGCCATCGACAATGGCGACAACAATCTTGCCGATATCCGGATTCGGATTGCGTTCGACAACGAGCATGTCGCCGGAGTTGATGCCGGCTCCGATCATGGAATCGCCCTTGACCTCTACGAGCACAGTGCTGGAAGGGTGTTCGACAAGGTAGTCATCAATGCTGATGGCATCACCAAGCACTTCGGTTGCCGGACTGGCGAATCCCGCCGGCGCCGTGCCCACGAAGGCGCGGGCGAAGAACTGGTTGGCGGGGCACAGGCGCCCGTCCGGGGCCTTGGCCAGGTAACCGATGGCAATCATGCGCTCTGCAAACTTGACCGCGCCGCGCTTGCTGATGCCGACAAGTTCGCCGAGACCGGCATAAGAGGGCAGCAGCCTGTACTGGGCGTAATAGTCCTGAAGCCTGGACAGGTAGATGTGATCTTTGTTTACCACGTCCGCATTATGGTACACGCACGTATACTGTGCAAGCTTAAATGTTGATCCTCCAGGTCCAGAGCCTTTTAGTGAGTTCTGCCTGGGTTTGTCTGATTATCAGGCGAAAGCAGACATGCTCAACCGGGCAACCAAGCAGAATTGTGGGCCGATTCTTTCAAGTGCGATTACACTAGAGTCAGAACCTTTTCAGGTGTTTGGTGGAGCCGATCGGGATCGAACCGACGACCTTCACATTGCGAACGTGACGCTCTCCCAACTGAGCTACGGCCCCGAGTGCCTGCTATTTTAACCCACCGTTAATCCAAAATCATCAAGCCTTTGCGCCGCCGAGGGTGTTTACACTGGTTTGAAGCTGTATCATCACATACTGGCAAAACCCAGGAAAGGATGTCGAGTCTGAAACCGCAACTTATCTTATTTGACTGTGACGGCACGCTGGTGGATTCACACGGGCATATCACTCATGTGATGCAGCAGACGTTTGAAGCATGCAGCCTGCCTGCACCGGCTGCGGCAGATGTGCACATGGTTATCGGCCTGTCCCTGCATGAGGCTGTCCGGGTGTTGTTACCGAGCGGGGATGTGCCTCAACACGAGATGGTGGTTGCCGCTTACCGGCGGCGCTATGGCGCCGTGCCTGATGTCAGCCTCCTGTATGCCGGTGTGCGCGACACGCTGGAGAAGCTGGTTGAAAGCGGGTACTGGTTGGGCATCGTTACCGGCAAATCGCATCGTGGCCTGATGCGCACGCTGGATGAGCATGATTTGCATGCTGTTTTCCAGGTTTGGCGCACGGCGGATGTCTGCCCGTCCAAGCCGCATCCGGCCATGGTTCTCGAATGCATGCAGGAGATGGGCGTGGATGCTGCGCAGACAAGTGTCGTTGGTGATTCATGCTTTGATATTGAAATGGCCACAGCCTCCGGTGTGCGGGCGCTGGGCGTGTCCTTTGGCGTGGGAACGGTCGAATCACTGCAGCAGGCTGGCGCCAGTGATGTCGTTCACAGCTTTGAAGATTTACTGGTGCACTTTCCCCCCTTGCAGGGTGGCGAATTGCCTTGCACGATGAACCCCGGATAAGGAGACCTTATGCCCGCGAATATCAAGAGATCGGTGAAATTCAGCCTGTATGTGCTGGGCGCAGTTGTAGTTCTGCTGTTGGTAGCGCCGTTGTTTTTCGACGCAGAGGATTTCAAACCGGAAATTATTGAACAGGCGGAGCAGGCGACAGGCCACAGGGTTGAGATCGGCGGTATCAGCGCTTCGCTGTTCCCGTGGGTCGGTATCGAGCTTGAGGATGTAAAAATATTGAATCGCGAAGGCTTTTCAGACCAGCCGTTCTTTTCTGTCGAGAGCCTTGATGTGGAGATGGCCCTTTTCCCTTTGTTCAACAAGAGAGTTGAGATCACTCGTTTTGTGCTGGAGGCGCCCCGGCTGTTGCTGGAGCGCAATGAACAGGGTTTTGGCAACTGGGAAGAGCCAGTTGACGCCGGTGATGCAACCTTGGGGCTGCCCGAAAAAGCACCTTCCCAGACTTCACCTGACGGCGAGACAGCGGAAGGGACTCCGGTTGGTCCTGCGCTGGCCGGGTTCACGGCTGAAGCTATTCGCGTGAACCATGGGAAGATCATCTGGCTGGATACAAAGACGGGTGCGCGGGCCGAGATTTCGGAGTTGCAACTGGACATGGACAGCGTAAGCCTGGACTCCCCCATACCGGTAAATGTGTCCGGCGAGATTGAGGACAGCGGCTTCACCCTGAACGGGCAGCTTGGTCCGGTAAGCGATCTGGCTGCATTTGATGTGGCCAAATTACCTGTGCAGGCGCACCTGAAGGGGGAGAGATTAGCCTTTGGCGTGCTGGTCGATTATGTGCCGGCGCTTGCCCGCTATGCCGATCTCAGGCTTGATGCGGATGCGCAGTTTGAGCAGCGGCCGGACGGCCTGCGGCTTTTCGCCGGCAAGGCAAGGCTCACAGCCATGCATGATCTCACCATAGACTGGAAGATGGAGATGCCCACATCAGGGGAAGTGCTGCTGCGCTCACTGGATTTGGCTGTGGACGGCAAGCAGATAGCACAGGCGCGTGGGGAAATTCACGGCATTGGCAGCGATATAAAATACGAGATGCGGGTCAATACCCCCGAGGTTAGCCGGCAAACTCTGGCCTTGTGGTTGCCTCAGTTGGACAGCATGTATGCCGACCATCCAGACCCATGGCGCCAGTTCAAGCTGGGCATGTTGGTATCCGGTGATATGAAACATCTTGATCTGCGCGATTTGCAACTGCTGCTGGACGGCGAACTTCTGCAGTCTTCCGGTGTCGTGCACTTTGGAAGCAGACCTGATCTGAAGCTGCGCCTCGCGGCCAATACACTGCATATAACCCCCTGGCTTCCCAAGCCCGATCCGAATGCGGGCATATTTACCCCTGTTCCCGGGTCAACCGAATCGAACGCAGCCATTGTGGATTCCGGGCGGACAAAGACCGGCACACTGATTTCCCCGGCCCAACCCCGGCAGGGGGCGGTCATTCAACCCGGGCAGAAGGTTGAGCAAGACAGAGAGGGCGGGGATATCGTTTCGGCTGAACTGGTGCAGGGGGATGCCTCCGGTACGCCGGAGCCGGACTTGCGTTTTCTGGTTCCCTGGAGGGTGGCCGCACAGGTACAGATTGACCAGCTCTTTCTGCATGGCCTGGAGATGAAGCATGTGCGCGCGAACCTTTCCGGCAAAAAAGGCAAATTCAAGCTCGACCCCCTGACATTTAAGCTGGCCGGTGGCCAGGTGCGCGAGCAGGCCACAATCAACGTAGCCAGATATCCGGTACGCTGGACGGAATCATCGACCATCAAGGGCATGCGCGTCGAGCCGGTTCTTGCCGCCCTGACGGACAAGGCTCTGTTGAGCGGCGTGGCTGACATGGAACTCAATCTGGAAGGCCGTGGATTATTGGCGGCATCCGCGACCCACAGCCTGTCTGGCCAAGGCAATGTGCGGATTCGTGATGGCCGGATCAAGGGTTTCGACATTCCGGGCATGTTGGAAAGGCTTACGGTACTGGGACGTGAAACCGGGTCGAAGGTCACGGAGTTCTCTCAGCTTGAAGGTATTTTTGTCATTAAAAACGGTATTGTGAATAACGATGATCTGTATATGGCCTCACCAATATTCCGCTTGACGGGTTACGGCCGTATCGATTTACCCCGGCAATTGATGGATTATCATGTCCGCCCTCGCCTGCTCGGCATAAAATCGGGTGAAGGGGATACGGCGGGTGTGCGCAAGGGCATGACGATACCTATCCGCCTTGTCGGCCCACTATCGAATCCCAAGCCCAAGCTGGAGATCAAGCTTAAGGACCTGATGGAAAGTGCAGAAGCGCTTCCAGACGTGATCAAGCAGATCGGGAAGCAAATCAAGGAAGGCAATGCCGAGGATATCAGAAAGACGCTTGAGGAACTGTTTCCCAGGCGTGAGCAGCCACAATAGCCGTCCCGGAAAAGGATGTTGAGGAACCGTGTTTGAACGTTTGCGGGTGCATGCCGAACGCCCCCAGATTCGTCAGATACAGCGGGTCGCCAGCTTGCTTGCGCAGGGTCTGCCGGCCGTTGTGCCCACCGAGTCCACCTATACCCTGATCTGCCTGCCCGAGTCAGCCGAGGCCCAGTCCGCGATCCGGCGTCTCAGGCAATTGGATGAAACCCATCTCTGGTCTCTGGTTTGTGCCGACCTTTCGCAGGCAGCGCGCTATGTTCGCATGGACAACAAGGCCCACCGCATTCTGCACCGCCTGTTGCCGGGACCTTACACCTTTATTCTTCCAGCACTTTCTGCCTTGCCAAAGCGTGTTTTCGGCAAGCGGCGCGATGTCGGAATCCGCATTCCGGAGCATACGGTTTTTCACATGCTGCTGGAGGCAGTGGGTCAGCCCCTGCTTTCCACCACGTTGCAGTTTCCCGGGGAAGAGTATCCGGCGACTGATCCAGAGGAGTTCATCAACCAGCTTAAGGGCCAATCGATTGTTGTAATAGACGCAGGCTGGTGCGGCATGGTCACCACCACAGTTGTGGATTTGTGCGGCGACGAACCGGAACTTCTGCGCGAAGGCCTGGGTGAATGGCCATAGCCCTGATGCATTATTTCGGACAAGCTTAAGCGGGAAGGAGAGCGAGATACAATGAACAAGCTGGAATCAGGATTTGAACGTTTTTTGTGGAGCACCCGTTATGTCGTGATTCTGGCGGTGCTTTCCGCGCTTGTTGGCATGTTTCTGCTGTTTGCTCTGGCGACGATGGATATTGCCAAGCTGGCCTGGGACTTTATTCAGTTGACCGTCTTCGGTGTCGAGTATCCGAACTTTCATGTTGTGGCAGTGGCCAAGATCATCACCGCCGTGGATGAATTTCTTCTGGCTACCGTGCTGCTGATCTTCGCCATGGGCATGTATGAACTGTTTATCAGCGATATCGATATCGCCAAGGACAACAAGACCTCCGGCAACATCCTGATGATCTCCAGCCTGGATGAATTGAAAGACCGCCTGGGTAAGGTGATTTTGATGATCCTGGTGGTTGTACTTCTTCAAGAACGTACTGAATGTCACCTTCGACAACCCGTTGAATATCCTTTACATGGGTGGCGGCATCTTACTGGTTTCCCTGGCCCTGTACTTCAGCCACAAGAAGCATTAACTGGTTTCCAGCCCAGAGGCTCCAACATGGGATGTGGCACTCTACAGTTAGCCGGTTAGTCAGGGAGGGGGATGAAAATGCGCGAAACCATACCCCTTTCTCAAATATGGATTCAGTAACCCCACCATTTTTGCTATGATCAGGATATGAGATTATCGAGAGACAAGGTTCGGCTGAGCACCCTTCATGAAGAGGAGAACACTCGTGTGTTCAACCTGGTGTGGGAAGTCACCCGCATGACATGGCCGGAGCCTTTTAACGAAACTATGGATCGCTCCAAGGTAAGATTGATTCGTGCTGATAAACGATTTCATCGAGCTACTGCAAAAGCTTAAAGAGCACCGCGTCGAATTTGTCGTCGTAGGCGCTTATGCCATGGGCGTACTTGGATACACGCGCGCGACCGGCGACCTTGATATTTGCGTCCGTCCATCGGCAAAAAACGCAAAAGCCCTGGTATGTGCGCTGGCTGAATTTGGCGCACCCATGGAAAAAGTGAATATATCGGATTTCGAACGGTCTGAGACAGTGTTTCAGATAGGGGTGGCTCCCGTACGCGTCGATATTCTTACCTCGCTGGATGGGGTTTTATTTGATGACATTCGCCCTGAACCAGCAGACCTTGGAGGCATCACAGTTCCGGTTATCGATCTTGAGAGTCTGCTCAAAAACAAGAGAGCTACCGGAAGGCTCAGGGATTTAGCGGATTGTGAGGAGTTGGAAAAGCGCCGACCAAAAAAATGAATGGGTTGTATTCAATCCGCGAAACAAGACCTAACCCTCGAGACTTGTGTTTTATTTGGAGTCACGAATTCGTGGGATATAATCCTTACTTCTTCGGGGGTTTCTCCACCCGGAAAACACTCGTTTCAGCAATCAGGTCGTGCAGCGCTTGTAAGGATATAGGCAACCTTCCGACGAAGGGGCATGATGCAGGATGTGGCAAAATACAGGTTTATATTATTGGCTTTCGGTCTTCTGGGGCTTGCTCCCATCAGCCATGCCGGGGCGCAGGAAAATGTTATCCGGCTGACGCAAACCGGCTGCCAGTTTGTTGAGACTGAGGGTGTGGATCATGGATTCAAACCCATGAGCGCCGCAGACTGTAATCGGATCAACGCGCAGACGGCTGAAGAGCGGTTGGCCAAGTCCGAAGTCCTGAAACTTAAGCCGGGCCGGTATATTTTCCGGGTAC
>QIFG01000093.1 GCA_003228735.1 Zetaproteobacteria bacterium | reverse complement strand
CTTTGACTCGGGGCATCCTGCCCCTCGCCCTGCGGGCGGCCTTTGGCCGTCCAAACGGCATTCGCCTTTTTGTGGGCAAGCAAAGAAGAAGGAAAGTGATACACGGGCCACAGCATGAAAGTCGTAACCCTGCGCTGGCATAAAGACCGGCTGGAAATGATCGACCAACGCGTATTGCCCAAGACCTTTCAATACATCGCATACGACTCGGCAGCTTCGGTTGCCGAAGGCATTCGCGACATGGTTGTGCGCGGCGCCCCGGCCATCGGTTGCGCCGCCGCCTATGGTGTGGCACTCGAAGCCCTGCGGCTCAGGGAATCATCCAGGGAAGATTTTAATGCCAAGCTTGAAGAAGGCTTTCATGCGCTGGCCGAGAGCCGCCCCACAGCGGTCAATCTGTTCTGGGCACTCGAGCGCATGCGCAAGCACTGGCAGGGTCTGGCACTGGCACAAAACAACCCGTCCGATATTGTCGGCGGCCTGCTGCAGGAGGCGCACGAGATACTGGCCGAGGATATCCGCAACAACCGGGCCATGGGTAAACTGGGCGCAGAACTTCTGCATGACGGCGATACCGTACTGACCCACTGCAATGCCGGCGCATTGGCTACAGCCGGCCATGGCACGGCGCTCGGTGTCATCCGCTCGGCTATCGAGACCGGGAAGCATCTTTCCGTGATTGCCGATGAAACACGTCCCTTTTTGCAAGGTGCGCGGCTGACGGCATGGGAAATGGTGCAGGAAGGCATCCCAATAACATTGATATGCGACAACATGGCCGGCCACCTGATGAAAGATGGAAAGATTGATGCCGTTATCGTTGGCGCCGACCGGGTGGCCGCCAACGGCGATGTGGCGAACAAGATCGGCACATATATGGTGGCCGTGCTGGCCAGGCGGCACGGCATTCCATTTTACGTTGCTGCCCCCCTATCCACGATTGACCTCAAAATAAACTCGGGGACAGACATCCCAATTGAAGAACGTGATGCAACAGAAGTTACCGGCTATGGTGATGTAACATGGGCGCCTGATGGCATCCGGGTTCGGAATCCAGCCTTCGATGTCACCCCTGCGGAACTGGTCTCAGCCCTGATTACCGAACGGGGGGTTATAACATCTCCAGACCCGTCCCGGATTGCTGCTTTGCTGACAGGCTGACACGGCAACAGAATCCGACCTTTTTTCTAGCCAACTTAAAGCAAGATTATGCTATCAGCGTATTGACCTTGGCAGCCATGATAAAATCGTTTTCATGCAGACCACCGATCTTGTGGGTGTAGAACACGACTGTACACCAGCCCCAACTGTAGGTGATTACGGGATGATGGTTTTCCGCTTCTGAGATTTCTCCAACCCTTCCGGCAAAACCCTGGGCTTCGATAAAATTGTCGAATGTGAATGTTCGGCTCAGTTTCTGCGCATCATCAATCAATTCCCAACCGGGCACATCGGACAGCCGCTGCTTCGCCTCATCTGCCGGCATCGGCGGGATGCCACCCCGGCATGCCACGCAACTTTGTTCGGTGAGCCCCATAATAACCTCCTGTATCAGGCCATGTCCTCCGCATCCGGCGGGGACACTTTATCCAGGATCAGCTTGTATTCAATGGCATCCACCAGCGCCTGGTAGCTGGCGTCAATGACATTGGTCGACACACCAACCGTGCCCCACTTGCGCTTGCCGTCGGTAGACTCGATCAGGACACGAACATTAGCCTTGGTAGCCTCAGCCGTAGACAACACTCGCACCTTGTAGTCGGACAACCGCATATCTGCCAGGCTGGGATAATGGCCCAGCAGTGCTGTCCGCAGCGCAGTGTCTATGGCATTCACCGGGCCATTGCCAAGGGATGCCGTATGAGAAAACTTTCCGCCTACGGTGATCATCACCGTGGCTTCCGCTTGCGGCTGCCCCTCATGGCCATGTTTTTCATCAATAACACGAAAGCCTTCGAGTTCGAAGTAATGCCGGAATTTCCCCAGTGCCTTCAGAAATAACAGATGGAAGGAGGCCTCGGCGCCCTCAAAGGCATAACCCTGATTCTCCATCTCCTTGACATGCGCCACTACCTCCGTCACAGCCGGATCGTTCGGATCGAGCTTCTCGCCAAGCTCCATCTCGGCGGTTTTGAAGATGACATTGCTGCGGCCGGCCTGGTCGGAAACCATTATTCGCTGCTCGTTACCAACCGCCTCTGGTGAAACATGCTCATAAAGATCCGAAGACTTGCGGACAGCCGAAACATGAATGCCTCCCTTGTGGGCAAAGGCATTCAGACCCACATAAGGCTGATGCCGCCAGGGCAATCGGTTGGCCATCTCGTTCACAAAGTCCGAAAGCGTTCTCAGCTCCTTCATCTGGTCGCTGCTGATGCCGCAATCCAGACCCATCTTGAACTGCAGGTCGGGGATAACGGAAATAAGGTTGGCATTGCCGCAACGTTCACCAATACCGTTGATTGTTCCCTGTACATGATCTGCCCCGACACGTGCTGCCGCCAGCGTATTGGCAACGGCAAGCTCGCTGTCGTTATGAGCATGGATGCCAATGGTTGTATCCGGAAAACGCTCAAGCATTGCCGTCACGACCTCAGCCACGCGGTATGGAATGTTGCCGCCGTTGGTATCGCATAACACCAGGGCATCGGCCCCAGCGGCCTGGGCCGCCTCCAGAACGGAAACGGCATAGACGCTGTCCGCGTTGTAGCCGTCGAAAAAATGTTCCGCATCAAAGAACACAGTTGGAAAATGTTCCTTCAGGAATGCGATAGAATCACGAACCAGTTCGAGGTTCTCCTCGAGACTGATGCCCAGCGCCTTGCTGACATGCACGTTCCAGGCCTTGCCGAAAATACAGGCGGCATCGGCGCCACTTTCCACAAGCTTCCGCAAGCCCTTGTCATCATCCGCTTTCCAGCCGGGCCGGGCCGTCGAACCGAACGCCACCAGCTTGCTGTGCGGCCAGACCCTGTCCCGCATCAGCTCGAAAAACTGATCATCCTTGGGGCTGGCGCCAGGCCAGCCACCCTCAATCCAGTCGATACCGAAACCAGCCAGTTTGTGGGCGATGCGTTTCTTGTCTTCGGCGGAAAAATTGATGCCCGCCGTCTGGCCACCATCACGCAGGGTCGTATCAAATAGCTCAATACGCCTTCCGGTGGTATTGCCCTTGTGCATCTTAAACCTCCGCTATGTGAGCCTCTTCACTTATTTTCCGTGCCCGGATGAGCTACTATATGATAGCAAATAAAACGGGCCGGAGCATGTCACAAATGCCGCAATCAAATAACAGCGACCACTTATTATCGCGCATTGAGAAGCTGAACTCCATAGGTATTGCGCTTTCTTCTGAAAAAGACTCCTCACGCCTGCAGGAGATGATCCTGACAAGCGCCAAGGCCATTACACAATCGGACGGCGGCACACTGTATACGGTCGGCGAAGACAACCACCTGCACTTCGAGATCATCCGCGCCACTTCCCTTGATATCAAGATGGGCGGCCCAGCGGGGGAAGAAGAGGTAAACTTCGAACCCATCCCGATGTACCTGCCAAGCGGCGCCCCGAACGATCACTGGGTGGTGGTTTATGCCGCCCTGCATGATGAAACCATCAATATCCCCGATGTATATAAAGAGCAGTCATTTGACTTTTCGGGGCCGAAGAACTTTGACAGGAATACAGGATACCGATCCAGGTTCTTCCTTGCCGTACCAATGAAAAACCACGAAAACGACATCATTGGTGTACTGCAGTTAATCAACAAACAGGAAAGCGGGAACGGCGATATCGCACCTTACACCAGGGAAGACCAGCAGCTGGCAGAATCACTGGCCTCCCAGGCCGCCGTAGCATTAACCAACAAGAAACTCATCGACAGCCTGCAGACATTATTTGATTCCTTTATCAAATCAATCGCTACAGGGATTGACGAAAAATCCGCATATGCCGGCGGACACTGCAACCGTGTGCCCGCCCTGGCCATGATGCTCGCGAATGCCGCCAGCAGAGAAAATAGCGGGCCCTTTAAGAGATTTTCAATGTCTGAAGACGAACGCTACTCCCTGGAGGTTGCATCCTGGCTGCATGACTGCGGTAAGGTCACCACACCCGAATATGTCGTGGACAAGGCCACCAAACTGGAAACGATCTTCGACCGCATCCATCTTATCGATACGCGTTTTGAGGTTCTCAAGCGGGATGCACATATCCGGAAGCTGGAGCGCCTGCTGCAGGCCGATGAGGAACAGAAGCAGGCCATCGAAAAGGAGGATCAGGAAGAAATCAGGCAGATATGGTCGGACATGGAGTTCATTCGAAAGATTAACCATGGCGTCGAATCCATGAATCCGGATGACAAGGAACGCGCCAGACAAATCGGCAAACGTACCTGGGCCAACAGTAAGGGCGAGCATGAACCATTCCTTTCGGAGAACGAGCTCTCTAACCTTCAAATAACTACAGGCACGCTTACGCTGGCGGAACATGAAATACTGAAAAATCATGTTAACGTAAGTTCAAAATACTCGATGCCCTGCCGTTTCCCAAACATATGCGGCATGTTCGGGAATATGCTGGCGCACATCACGAACGTATGGATGGCAAGGGCTACCCGTATGGTTTAACCATGGAGCAGATGTCCGTTCCAGCCAGGATTTTGGCCATCGCCGATATTTTTGAGGCGCTGACGGCAAAGGATCGCCCCTATAAGAAGGCCAGCAAACTGTCGGAATCACTGCGCATCATGGGCTTCATGAAACTGCGTCATCACATCGATCCGGATCTGTTTGACGTGTTCATCAACCAGAAGGTGTATCTGGATTACGCCAAACAATTTCTGGCCCCGGAGCTTATCGATATTAGGGAACCATCCGAAATTCCGGGCTATCCTTTCACCCGGGAAGATGATCTGATTTGATCTTGGTTCACCATTCGGACTCTGCCCGGCAGTGGGAGGGATAATATGCAATCGGTTGTCATGACCCAACCCGGTGGCCCTGAGGTTCTGGCCTTGAAAGAAATGACTAACCCGGAAATCTCGGAAACAAACCAGATCAAGGTTCGGCTTATGGCAGCCGGCGTCAATCCAGTCGATACCAAACTGCGCAGCAATGGCACATATTTTCCGGATCAGATGCCAGCCATTCTCGGCTGTGACGGAGCCGGCGTCATCGAGGCCGTGGGCTGTGACGTTACCCGCTTCAAGGCCGGGGATGAGGTCTATTACTGCTACGGTGGCCTGGGCAAACAGGGTGCCGGAAATTATGCGGAATACACGCTGGTGGACGAAGCCTACGCGGCGCACAAACCGGAAAGCCTGGGCTTTGCCGAAGCGGCTGCAGCACCGCTGGTTCTCATCACTGCATGGGAGTCGTTGTTTGACCGTGCAGGCATACTGGCCGGTCAAAAGGTGTTGATTCACGCCGGCGCCGGCGGCGTCGGCCACGCGGCCGTGCAGCTAGCCAAGATTGCCGGGGCTGAGGTTGCCACAACCATCAGCAACAAGGACAAGGCGGATTTTGTTGCCGGGCTGGGGGCAGACAAAATCATCGACTACACGCAGGAAAATTTCAAAGACGCCGCGCTGGACTGGACGGAGGGTGCGGGTGTGGACATTGCCTTTGATACGGTCGGCGGCAACACCTTCACGAACACCATTCCGGCCGTACGTTTCTATGGTGATCTGGTCACCATCCTGCAAATGCCCGATAACACAGACTTAAAGACCGCACGGCTGCGCAACCTGCGCATCTCTCAGGAGCTGATGCTCTCCCCGCAGGTATTCGGCATGCAAAACGCCGCCCGCCACCACAGCCATATTCTGAGCCAGTGCGCCGAGTGGTTCGAGCAAGGCAAGCTCAGGATACACGTATCCCATTGCCTGCCGCTGGCAGAGGCCGCCAAGGCACATGCCCTGATCGAAAAGGGCGGCATGACAGGTAAGATCGTGTTGCAGGTTGCCGAAGACAGCAATGCATGAGATTCGGGTTGAGCACAATCCTTCCGAAGACCAGTTATCAAGCCTCGGCGTTGCCGGCTGGCCGATCTGGGAGAAAGAGCAGTCAACCTTCCCGTGGAGCTATGACAGACCGGAAACCCGTTTCTTTCTGGCAGGCGATGTAGTCGTCACGCCTGATGGCGGTGATCCCGTAAGCATGGGGAAAGATGATCTCGTCACCTTCCCTGCCGGCATGTCCTGCACCTGGGAAATCAGACAAGGTTGTGCGCAAGCATTACACATTCGGCTAGGGCGCCTGTCACAAATATTCGCACGGGGACATGCCATGAGAAAACCAGCCGGCTTTTGCCGTATCACATCAACGCTTGCCGCCATATTGCTCGTTACCGCCTGCAGCTCGCAAGCTGGCGATCCGGTAGCCGAACAGAATCTGCAACAGGGCAAGGCATTCCTGGAGCAGAATAAATCAAAGAAAGGCGTCGAAACGCTCCCCAGCGGCCTGCAATACATGGTGTTGAAAAAGGGAGATGGCTCCCGGCCGAGGGTTCTCGACTCGGTGACCGTTCATTACCGGGCCATGCATGTCGATGGCACGGAATTCAATAAATTCATATACGATGGGAGAGCCTGTCACGATTCCCGTCAAGGCCATGATTCCCGGCTGGAAGCAGGCCATGCTGATGATGAGCGAGGGTGCCAAATGGCGCCTGTTTATCCCGCATTACCTTGCCTATACCAACCGTAGCGCCGGAGATGTCAAACCGAATGAAACGCTGATCTACGAGATTGAACTGCTCAAGGTGAACTGGATGGGCAGGATTCACCGGGATAAGCTTCCAGACTACCGCTGACATCCCTTTGCAGGAACGGCCAGCGGCAACTGATGTGTTTTATTTAAACACGCCCTCTGCAGCCCGTTTCGCTGCCACGGCCTCCGCCTTGGCGGCAATCCCGCACTTTTCTTCATCCTTGGCCGCTACGCCCATATTGGCGCACTCCTTGAGGATTTCCCGGCGCAACTCCGTGTCCTCGGCCAGTTGATCAACGCTATAGCCACATCCACTCAAACCGGCCGCAACAGCTACCATAATTGCCATTATTCCTGATTTCATCCTGTTCCTCCTCGTTGATTGTCGCTTCCAACCTGGCGGAAAATCAACCTCCTGACAGCTTGGCCTTGAAGCCTTGATCTTCCAACAGTTCCAGCAGCTTCTGCCTGTGATCACCCTGGATTTCGATATTTCCATCCTTGGCAGCACCGCCCGTCCCGAGTGCGGCCTTGAGCTTTTTCGATAATGCCTTGAGTGCCTCACTTGCCAATGGCAAACCCGTAATCACACA
Organism: Zetaproteobacteria bacterium; assembly: GCA_003228735.1. GTDB lineage: Bacteria > Pseudomonadota > Zetaproteobacteria > Mariprofundales > Mariprofundaceae > SZUA-181. Next base: position 14,047 of record QIFG01000093.1, on the reverse strand, counting down.
GACGATCTTGCCGCCCCGCCCCTTGCGCTCATAGCAGATGCGCACGCCCTGCTTGCTGCCTGCGCCAACGGGAGTCTTTCTAGCCTTTTGCGGCTTATTTGATTTGCCCTGCTCCGTGGAATAAACCACCCGCCTGTCAGTCACCGGACACTCCCTGAAAATATTGAATACATAGATACGTAAGATTCCAGATGCTTCGAAAGACATAATAGCTACAGAAACATTAGGCTTTTTTTCTTGCTGCTTCCATGCCTATGATACTGCTGTGATGAAATAAAATGATTAGACGGGGACTTAAATGAGCGGATGGCAGAACGAACCTTTTGGAATCGACGTCAAGGCCGGGGAAACCAAAGCCTTCTGCATGTGCGGCCTGTCGAAAAACGGCCCCTATTGCGACGGCTCACACAAGGAAACGGATAAAACTCCCGAGATTGTCACATTCGACGAAGACAGAACCATCTATGCCTGCGGTCGCCAGCAATCCAGCAACAGACCGTATTGCGATGACACGCATTCAGGACAGCAATAGTATGGGACTTCTGATTAATGGCGTTTGGGAAAGTGATGATGGTCGCTGGGCTTCAAAAGACGGTAAGTTTCATCGCGCCGAGTCACAATTTCACTGCCAGATCGGTGACGACTGCTTTCCTGCTGAAACAGGCCGCTATCACCTGTATGTGTCGCTGGCCTGCCCGTGGGCGCATCGCACACTGATCTTCCGCATGCTGAAAGGGCTGGAAGAGATCATTCCGCTTACTGTCGTGCATCCGCATATGCTGGATCAGGGCTGGCAGTTCGCTGAACCCGAACCGTTGTACGGATTCAGTCATGCGCACCAGCTTTACAGCAAGGCCGATCCGCACTATTCAGGACGCGTCTCAGTACCCATCCTGTGGGATACGCAACAGGGAACCATCGTCTGCAACGAATCGGCCGAGATTATCCGTATCTTCAATACCGCCTTTAACGACCTTACAGGCAACACAAGCGACTATTATCCGGTTGATCTTCGTGCAGGGATCAATGACATCAATGCCTTCATTTACGACGGCATCAACAACGGCGTGTACAAGTGCGGCTTCGCCACCACGCAAGCAGCCTATGAAGATGCATTTAACGCCCTGTTTTCAGCACTCGATAAAGTGGAAGCCATGCTGGCCACGCAACGTTATCTCGTTGGCAACCAAATCACCGAGGCGGACTGGCGGCTGTTCACCACGCTGATTCGATTCGATGCTGTTTATGTCGGCCATTTCAAGTGCAACCGCAATCGTATCTGCGATATGCCCAACCTGTGGGGTTACCTGCGCGATCTGTACCAGCAGCCGGGCATCGACGAGACAGTGGATTTCGACCATATCAAGCAGCATTACTACTACAGTCATAAGTCCATCAACCCGACCCGCATCGTGCCCAAAGGCCCGGAATTGAACCTGCATGCCCCGCATGACCGGGATCGGTTTGAGTAACCTGGCAATGTGGGAAATCATCAATCCCGGGATGAAGAAGGGGAAATGCGTGATGCAAGACCCGGCCAGTGTGGCCACAAACCGGCAAGGCGGCCAGATACATGGCTGATATCGAGGAGGTGACATGAGTAGGCAAACGCTGAACCTCACTGACGAACTGTATGAATATCTGCTGGCCGTCAGTCTGCGCGAACCGGATATATTGCGGCAGCTCAGGGAAGAAACCGCGTGCGATCCTATGGCACGCTTTCAGATATCTCCGGAACAGGGACAGTTCATGGCGCTATTGGTTCAACTCATGGGTGCAACCAAAGCTTTGGAAATCGGGGTTTTCACCGGTTACAGCTCGCTAAGCGTAGCCTTGGCACTGCCGGATGATGGCAGGCTCATTGCTTGCGATATCAGTAAGGAGTGGACAGACGTGGCGCACCGTTATTGGCATCAGGCAGGCGTGACAGAAAGGATCGAACTGAAACTGGGGCCGGCGATTGACAGCATGGATGAACTGCTCGCTCATGCACATGCAGAAAGCTTCGATTTTGTATTCATCGATGCAGACAAGCAGAGCTACGACGGATATTACGAGCGCGCCCTCAAGCTGCTACGCCCGGGAGGCCTGATTGCCCTTGATAATGTACTCAGAGGCGGAAGGGTGGTAAATCCCGATATAGATGATGCGGACACGCTCGCCATCCTTGTGCTGAATGAAAAGCTCAAACATGACGATCGCATCAGCCTGAGCATGGTTCCCATCGCAGACGGCCTGACGCTTGCGCTCAAGCGCCCTTAAGACGCAATGGAGTCGATACCGTTCAAAAACAACCGCACTCAATTCGGATGGGTGGCCATTGCCCTGCACTGGGTGATGGCGCTGGCGATATTCGCCATGTTCGCGCTCGGCTTCTGGATGGTGGAACTCAATTATTACGATAGCTGGTATCACGATGCGCCCTATATCCACAAAGCGATCGGCATGCTGCTGCTATTCCTGCTTGCCTTCCGCATCGTCTGGGTGCTGGCCAATGTAAAGCCAGACATCCTTGGTTTGGCGTGGGAGCGCATGATTGCGCTGATCGTACATCGCACGCATTACGTGCTGATGCTCGCGCTCATGGTTACGGGCTATCTGATTCCGACTGCCAACAGCGTCGGTATCGACGTATTCGGCTGGTTTACAGTTCCCGCCAGCCTGAGCTTCACCAAGGAAGAGGCCGACATTGTCGGCAAGATTCACTGGGCCGCAGCCTGGGCCATGATGGGCCTGGCCGCCCTGCATACCGGCGCGGCACTCAAGCACCATTTCATCGACAGGGATGCGACATTACTGCGCATGCTTGGACTTAATCACCACGAAGGCACAAAGGCACAGAGAAGATGAATCGTTTCCTTGTTGTTTTGAGTGGCCTTTCACCTCTCCCGCATCATTCTGCGGGTGCCTTTTGATTCGGGCCACTCGTGACCCTCAGGGTTAAAACCCCGCCTTGCAGGCGTCCAAATATATTTGTCTTGCTTCTTCTTTGGGCAAGCAAAGAAGAAGAGAAGATAATCAGCTATAAGCACCCTTTCCCAAATCAAAGAAAAACCAAAGAACAAAGCTATGGCTACGCCGAAAGCGTACCAAACCAAGGAGGATGAAAATGAAACTGAAGATATTGTTTATCGCAACACTGATCGCACTGGCTTCGGCCATGCCGGCCCAGGCCGAGAATTATGTTATGGACACGGCAAAGAGCCACGCCTTTATCGAATTCAAGGTGAAACACCTTGGCTACAGCTGGCTGATCGGCCGCTTCAATACCTTCGAGGGCACGTTCAGCTTTGACGAGAACAACCCGAAGGCGAACAGGGCCCAGTTGACCATCAGCGTCGCCAGCCTTGATACCAACCACGCCGAACGCGACAAGCACCTCAGAAGCGCCGACTTCTTCGATGTCGCCAATCATCCGACTGCAACCTTTGTCAGCACGGGCTTTGAAGACCACGGCAACGGCAAGGGCGTGCTGCACGGAAAGCTGAATCTCCGCGGCGTCACCAAACAGATCGCCATCGACATCAGCCAGATCGGCACAGGACCTGATCCCTGGGGTGGTTACCGCCGCGGCTTTGAAGGCACGACCACGTTGCACCTGTCCGATTACAATATGGCCAAGGCGGCCATGCTCGGGCCGGCAGCCGAAAACGTGGAGTTATATCTGTCCATCGAAGGCATTCGGAAATAAGCGTTCACAATGACCGCTGATATTCGCATCATCAAAGCCCTGGAGGTGCCGGAAGGTGACGGGGTCACCGTCAAACGGCTGATGCCGGTGCATGGCATGCGGAACTTCGACCCGTTTGTGCTCTGGGATCACTTCGATATTTCCGGAAACGGTTTTCCCGATCATCCGCACCGCGGCTTTGAGGCCATCACCTATATGTTTGCCGGCGGCATGCAGCATGCGGATAACCTCGGCAACAAGTCCACAGTCACTGCTGGCGACGCCCAACGCTTCACGGCCGGGCGCGGATTGGTGCATTCAGAAATGCCAGACGGGCATGCAGCAGGTATCCAGCTGTGGATCAACCTGCCGAAACGCCTGAAGGGTATCGACCCCGCCTATCAGCAAGTGGATGCAGCAGATTTTCCGGAGGAAGAAACCGAGGGAGTAAAGATTCGCACGATTGTCGGTAAAGGCTCGCCGCTTTCGCTGCACACAGAGATCGAATACCTCGACATCAGCCTGATACCCGGCGCTTCACTCATGCGTGATGTCCCCGAAGGCTTTCGCGGTCTGGTCTATGTGGTTGAGGGCTTTGCCGTCATTGCCGGGAAGGAAACATCGGCAGGAGATGCCTGCTATATTGATGGAAGGGAGAAGCTCACCATCACAGCATTGGAGGCGGCACATCTGATGTGGTGCTTCGGTAAACCGCATGGCGAACCAATCCTGCAGCACGGCCCATTTGTAGATTAGGAGAGGGATATGAGCGACAAGGCGCAGAAATATGAAGGCAAGAACATCACCGTCTATTTCGAAAGAGGGCGCTGCATTCATTCCCGGAAATGCGTACTGGGATTGCCACACGTATTCAAGGCAAACGTGCCCGGCCCCTGGATTGATCCGGACGCGGCCAATGCCGATGAGCTGGCGGCACTCATCAGCCAGTGCCCGTCCGGAGCCTTGAGGTACGAGCGCAATGACAATGGTGCTGAGGAGACCAAACCTGAAATCAACACTGCCACCATGGAGGTGGATGGACCGCTTAATATCCATGCGGATTTTACGCTGAACGGTGAACCGGCCTCTTCCTGCCGGGCATCGTTGTGCCGTTGCGGCGCTTCAAACAACAAACCCTATTGCGATGGCAGTCACAAGGATTTGGGCTTCTCCGATCCCGGTCTGGCTAATTCCGGCAACATGGATTCCGCCCTTGAGGCAGGAATGCTTGATGTGCAGGCCCTTCCAGATGGGCCACTGCTGGCAAACGGGCCCTTGGAGATCAGAGACAGTGCCGGACAAGCAATTGGCAGGGGGAAGAAAGCAGCACTATGCCGCTGCGGAGCTTCAAACAACAAACCATATTGTGACGGCAGCCACGTTGCTGCTGGTTTTAAAACCGAATAGGAGTTTGGTATGACAACAAAAGCAGCAACCACCTCCATTCCGATTCACGACATCATCGCCCGGCGCTGGAGTCCGCGCGCCTTTGATGCGGAAAGATCCGTAAGTTCCGGGCAGATCACCTCCCTGCTGGAGGCTGCACGCTGGGCCCCATCCTGCTTCGGAGACGAGCCGTGGCGTTTTGTCATCTGCAACAAATCCACAAACGAAACCGCTTGGCAGCAAGCCCTTGAATGTCTGGCCCCGAAGAACCAGGAATGGGCCGTGAATGCGCCCGTGTTGATTCTTGCCTGCACCGATTCCCTCTTCCGTCAGAACGGCAAGCCGAACCGATGGGCGCAGTACGATACTGGTGCTGCCGCCATCAGCCTGTGCATGCAGGCCGTGGATCTGGGACTTGCAGCACATCAGATGGGTGGCTTCGACCCGGATGCTGCGCGCTCTGCTTTCAACATCCCGGAGCAATTCACGCCCATGGCCATGATCGCCGTCGGCCATCAGGCCGATGCGAACATCCTCGATGAAGACTTCAAGGCCGCAGAGCTTGTTGAACGCAAGCGGTGGCCATTGCCGGAAAACTGCTTTGACGGAGAGTGGAACAAGTCTGTTACCTGAAAACCAGACCTCGATTCACAGGGTTGTCAAGACTGGTTTCATAATGCAACCTTTTGGAACCGAAGGGCGCAGGAGTTGAAACATGGCGACAGCAGTCAAATTATCAGATGAGGTTGTGCAAGCTGCACGCAGGCAGGCCAGGGTGGAGCATCGGTCAGTCAGTTCACAGATCAGCTATTGGGCCAAACTGGGTAAAATTGCCGAGGATAACCCCGACCTCCCCTTCAATCTGATCCGGGAAATACTTCTGGCCAAAGAGGAGGCAGACCAAGGGCTTACTATGCCCTATGAGTTTGGTTGATGATCCAAATACTGCAAGCGTCAAGATTCAGGAAAGCAGTCAAGAAGCTGAAGCCCAATCAAAAGAGAGACCTGGACAAAGCAGTGCGAAAAGTGATGACCAATCCTTTGGTTGGTGAACAAAAGAAAGGCGACCTCGTTTTTCTCCGTGTTTACAAATTCTCAATGGCAAACCAACAGGCACTGCTTGCCTACAGCCATGATGAGCAAGCCCAGACCATTACTTTATTAGCCACTGGCCCACACGAGAATTTTTACCGGGACATAAAGAAATGAAGTACCGCAAGCTTGGAAATATCGATATTGATGTAAGCGTCATCTGCCTGGGTACGATGACATGGGGTGGACAGAACACGCAGGCTGAAAGCCATCATCAGCTTGATTACGCCATGGGCCATGGCGTCAACTTCATCGACACAGCCGAGCTTTACCCCATCCCGCCGCAAGCCGAAACATACGGCCGAACCGAGGAAATCATCGGCCACTGGCTTGCATCGCGTTGCTGCCGGGACAAGGTTGTTCTCGCCTCAAAGGTGTGTGGTCCGACCGGCTGGTGCCCGCATATCCGTAAAGGTAAAGCCCGGCTTGACAGGGAGAATATCTTTGCAGCCTGCGAGACTTCGCTGCGCCGGCTGCAAACGGATTATCTCGACCTGTATCAGGTGCACTGGCCGGAGCGCAAAGCCAATTTCTTCGGCCAGCTTGGCTATCAGCCGGAGCCGGATGACGATGCCACGCCGATTGAGGAAACCTTGTCGGCGCTGGGTGAACTGGTGGCCGCAGGCAAGGTCAGACATATTGGCATCTCGAACGAAACGCCGTGGGGCCTGACGCGGTATCTGCATCTGGCGGAAAGCATGGATTTGCCACGCATTGCCAGCATCCAGAACCCGTACAGCCTGCTGAACCGCAGCTTCGAAGTCGGCTCAGCCGAGATTGCCTGCCGCGAAAAGATAGGGCTGCTGGCCTATTCACCGCTGGCTTTCGGCACCCTTTCCGGTAAATACCTTGGCGGAGCCAAACCCGAAAGCGGGCGCATCACGCTGTTTCCGGACTACTGTCGCTACACGAATGAGAACGGTGTTGCGGCAACCGAGGCCTACGTAACGCTCGCCCGCGAACACGGGCTTGATCCGGCCCAGATGGCCCTGGCTTTTGTCCATTCAAGGCCGTTCCTGGCCTCTACGATCATCGGCGCAACCACAATGGAGCAACTGGCAAGCAACATTGCCAGCTTGGATATCAATCTTTCAGATGAAGTCGTTGAAGGAATCGAGGTGATTCACACCCGACATCCAAACCCCTGTCCATGACACATTGGCTGAAGCTGGTCAGCTTAAATAAACAGCAAACTAACTAGCGAATGACCTCTTCCACCCAAAGCGGACATCCAGTTTTATGTTAAAAGGTAAGTTTTGAGGTGGTTAATAAATCATCTATTATTGAAAAAAACAGGTGGGGGATAAATATGCGTGGTGATTGTCTTTGCGGGGAAATATCGTTCGAAATTGTTGGCACTTTGCCAAAGCTCTATCAATGTCATTGCTCCCTTTGTCGTAAACAGGGCGGCAGTTCTTCCAATACTGGGCTTATTATTGCTAAAGAGAATTTTCGTTGGTTGATCGGAGAGGAGAAAACTTCCTCCTACGTTAAAGCCACGGGTTTTCGTTCGGACTTCTGTTCCAAATGCGGATCGGTAGTACCTAACCCGTTCAGAGATAAACCCTATGTTTGGGTACCTGCAGGTTCGCTGGACGATACCATGCCACTTGAAATCGCTGCGCACATTTGTGTTGGTTCGAAAGCATCGTGGGATTTGATCTCATCAGGAGCTGTGCAATGCGACACCATGCCGACACTTTTAGAGCTTATTGACCTTATAGCACCCTCAACCTAGTTATACTGCGTATGTCCGCTTTTGGCTTCTGGTTCCGGTCATTCAACCCACAACAGCGGACAAACACCGATGAAAGTAACGAAGTGCTAGTGAATTAAAGTCGGCTGGCGCGGTGCCTGAGCAGGTGATCGGCCAGAGTTAATGCCAGCATGGCCTCGGCGATCGGTACGGCGCGGATGCCAACGCAGGGATCATGCCTGCCTTTGGTCACGATTTCCGTTTCATTACCATGAACATCAATGGTTGGCCGCGGTTTCAGAATCGACGATGTGGGCTTCAGGGCCAGGCGGGCGTGAATCGTGTCACCATTGGAAATGCCGCCGAGGATGCCACCGGCATGATTGGTCACAAAGCCTTCGGCACGGATCGCATCGCCGAAATCGGAGCCTTTCGCCTCAATGCATGCTAGGCCGTCGCCAATCTCCACCGCCTTGACGGCAGGAATCGACATCATGGCCCTGGCGATATCCGCATCCAGCTTGTCGAATACCGGTTCACCCAGCCCTGGAACAAGTCCGCGTGCCTCAACCGTCACGCCAGCGCCAATCGAATCACCATCCTTGCGCAGTGAATCTAACAAATCAGACATTTGACTGGCTGCCTCGGCATCCGGGCAGAAAAACGGATTGTTGGAGATTTCACCGGCATCGAAATGCGATGGGTCGGCCTTGACGGCACCGATCTGATCTACCCAGCCGCATATCGAAATATCGGACTGGGCCAGCAACTTTCTGGCAACGCCGCCAGCCGCCACGCGCATGACTGTTTCGCGCGCACTTGATCTGCCGCCACCACGGTAATCGCGCAATCCATATTTCTCGAAATAGGTGACATCGGCATGTCCCGGACGGAACTTGTCCTTGATATCGCTGTAATCCTTGCTGCGCTGATCGGTGTTACGGATCAGAAGCGCAATCGGACAGCCTGTCGTTTTTCCCTCGAAGACACCGGACAGGATTTCGACCTGATCGGCCTCTTTGCGTTGTGTCGTGTACTTGGACTGGCCCGGACGCCGGCGATCCAGATCAGGCTGGATATCGGCCTCGGAAAGCTCCAGGCCGGACGGACACCCTTCCACGATCGCAACAAGCCCCGCCCCATGCGACTCGCCCGCCGTCGTCAGGCGGAATATCTGTCCGAATGAAGATCCGCTCATGGTTTACTCAGCGCCAGGGTCACCCGCACCGATATGGAAACCACTGTCCACATAGTGCACCTCGCCTGTCACACCTGAGGCCAGATCGGAAAGCAGGTAAGCCGCTGTATTGCCAACCTCTTCCTGGCTGACGTTGCGCTTCAGCATGGAGCCGCGGGCGCTCTTGGCCATCAGATTGCGGAAATCGCCGACGGCGGAAGCGGCGAGTGTGCGAATAGGTCCAGCCGAAACCGCATTGACGCGAATGCCATCCGGCCCCAGGTCCTGGGCCAGATAGCGGGTCGAGGATTCCAGGGCAGCCTTGGCTACGCCCATGACATGATAGTTCGGCACGGCGCGCACCGCTCCCAGATAGGTCATCGTCACCATGCTGCCGCCGTTTTGCATCAATGCGGCGGCGCGTCCCGCCACGGCCACAAAGGAATAAGCCGAAATATTCAGCGCCAGTTGAAAATCCTCGCGTGACGTATTGGAAAAACGGTTCTTCAGAGCGTCCTTGTTGGCAAAAGCAATTGAGTGGACGATGAAATCCAACTTGCCCCACCGTTCGGCGACTTTGGCGAAGAAAGCATCCATGCTGGCATCATCACCGACATCCATGGGTTCAATGAACTTCGCATCTACGCTCTCAGCCAACGGTCGAACCCGTTTCTCCAGCGCCTCACCGAGATAGTTGAAACCAAGCTCGGCTCCTTCGCGATGGCAGGCCTGTGTGACACCCCAGGCAATCGATTTATCGTTGGCTGTACCAAGAATAAGCCCTTTTTTTCCTTCAAGAATGCCCAAGAGTAACCTCCATCAATTAAGTCGTTTGTAGATTAACAGCGTACGATTGAAAGCGCACGTAAATGGCGCATCAACTGCCAGCGGCCCCAGCCCGGCGCCTTGCCAAAGGCCTGGTATTCCCAGTCCGCGACAAACTGCTGCCAACGCTCCGTATCAATGCCTTCCGGCTGTGGCAATGAGCGCAGCGGCTGATATGGCAGGCGCTTAACTCCCCGCCTGCGCAGCCAGCGATCCAGTACAGGCCAGGATGCCAACCGGGCCAGACAGGCAGGCGGATATGAACCAGTAAATCGAGCAGTGCCAGCAGCGAGCACGGCAGCGTCTGCGATTTGTTTCGGGCAGGAGAGTCAATTAAGCTGAATCCAGTATATCGGGAGGTTGGCTTATGGATGGCGGCAACAGCTCTGTATTCAAAAAATTCGCATACATCCGGACATGCCTGATGTTCGGCATCCTGGCCGCCATTGCGACCGCTCCCTGTCAGGCCATGGACGGACTGCCCGATCAGCCGGGGCAGTATGAGTTGGAGCTGCTGCACGACAACCAGAAACGCTCCTATATCCTGCATATTCCCCCCACAATACAACGGCAAGGACAGACTACCTCTGGTTCTGGCCTTTCACGGCGGCGCCGGTAATGCCAAACAACTCCTCGGCTGCTGCGGGCTGGCCGAAAAAGCAGACAGAGAAGGATTTATTCTGGCTGTCCCGAATGGCAGCGGCATTCTGAAAAAGCGCTTTCTGACCTGGAACGTCAGTTTCGGATTCGGTTACGCCATGAAAAAGAATATCGATGATGTCGGCTTTGTCCGACAGCTCATCGACAAGCTTGAAAATAGACTGCGCATCGACCCGGATAGAATCTTCGCCACCGGCATTTCAAACGGCGGCATCCTCTGCCACCTTCTTGCGGCACATCTTCCGGGAAAAATCGCTGCCATCGCGCCCATCGTGGGCGCTGTGGGAGGGAAAAAAGACAAGCGTGAATACTATCTTATGCCACCGTCCCCTGCTTCTCCCGTGGCCGTTATCGCCTTCAACGGACGGCTTGATCAACACATGCCGTACAAGGGCGGCATTCAGGAAAAGTACGCCGGGAAAGCGCCAGTGTATGTCACCTCAGCCTGGACGATGCACAAGTTCTGGACGAAGGCCAATGGCTGCGCCGATAAGCCGGAGAGAAAGACTCATCCGCTCAAGCAACACATGGTTGTGAGCTTTGGTGAGGGGTGCCGGGGTTCGGAAGTCGTGCAGTACCTGATTTTTGATCAGGGGCACGCATGGCCGGGGTCAAAGAACCCACGGCGCTTTGGAGACACCCCCAGCAAACATGTTTCAGCGAATGACATCATGTGGGAGTTTTTCAGTACGCATCCCAGAAAACAATAAGATCAGGCGGGCACAGGCACCTGTTCCAGAATGCCGTTCAGTGCAGCATCGGTATCACCTTCGGCCAGCACCTCGTCAAGCTGGGATTTCAACTCCAGCATAACCGTGCGGGCATCATGCTCGGAAATGTTCACATCCGGCATTCGATGACCTCCATCTCCTCGTCGCTGAAACCGAAATAATGGCCGATTTCATGCACGAGTACGTGGCGGATACAGTGATTTACATCCTCTGACTGCGCATCGCAATAGGCCAGGATCGGCTGGCGGTACAGGTGGATGACATCAGGCGGCTGTCCACCATACTGGCTGCCGCGCTCCGGCAACGGCCAGCCCTGATACAGGCCAAGCAGATCATAGGCAGACGCCGCCTGCATCTTTTCCATCGTATCGGCATCGGGAAAATCTTCGGTGAAGATCACCACATTGCTGATAGCCCGCTTGAACCTTGCCGGCAGGTTGGCGTATGCATCCTCGGCGATTTTCTGAAACGTCTCCGCATTCATACGACCAGCATAGCATGCCGGCTGAAGCGTCTCATGCGCCTGATTCCTGCATCAGTGTGGAAACGGCATCGCGGAAACTCGGATATTTAAGCTCAGGCAACAACTCGGCGTGCAGCAGGCGGTTGGAAACGCGCTTGTTGTCCCGGAAGAAATCCAACGCGGCAGGAGATAACTGCTTCTCTCCTTCTTCGGGCGTAAGCATGACGGGTTCCGGTGCGCCAATCATGGCCGCCAACTCAGTCACATAATCGGCATGCGGCAGCGGCGCGTCATCGGCCACATTGACAATACGCCCCGGCCTAGGTTTCTGCATTGCCGCCATAACTGCGGCTACGATGTCATCGACATGGATACGACTGGAATAATGCGGCGGATTCCACTGTACGACCTTGTAGCCTCCGGCCTTGAGCCTCGGAATAATATTGCGCCCCGGCCCGTAGATGCCGGCCAGCCTGAACACCTCGGCTGGCAACTCTGAATTCAACCACGCCCTTTCTGCCTTCAGGCGCTCGATTCCCCGCTGACTGGTCGGGTTACAGGTCGATGTCTCGTCCACCCATGCCCCACCAGCATCGCCATACACGCCGGTCGTAGAGAGATAGCCTGCCCATTGCACATGTCTGAGGTGTCCGGCGACAACAGGCAGCCAGTGCGGCTGACCAGCCGTTAAACCCGCTTCCGACCGCTCCAACGGAATCGAATCCAGCACGGCATCTGCCTGTTTATAGACATCGGCAGGGATTTGGCTCGGATCAGCCGCCACCAGCGGTTCGATACCTGAAGACCGCAGTTCCTCGGCTCCCTCTGCGTTCCTCGATATGCCGATCACATGCATGCCGTTGTCCAGACATGCCTTTGCCAGCCTTGTGCCGATATAACCGCAACCAAGAATCAGTAACTTTCGAATATCCACACCCAGTAAGTTAGCACCTGCCTCACAACGAAGCAGCATAGCTGTACGTAATAATGCGTATATCCTTTCCCGACTGGCTATGCTTTGATAATGGGTAAGGGAAATAACTCATACCGAAATGCCGCAGATGCTAGCCCTGCCCTTTACACACAAATCGCCGTGATGATTGCGCCGGGCCTTTGTTCGCAACGGATTCTTGCAAGGAAGGGCGTAGCGCCGCTTACGGACGACTGAGCAAGGATTCGTTGCGGGCAAAGGAACAAGCAAGGGCGCGGCAGCATTTATGAATAGTCCGGGCTAGACCCCCCACCTGTACACTCAGTGTTGGCATTAGATGGCTAAAAAAATATGTTCAACCCAGCTGTTGCACCCCAAATCGATGCGCTTTGAGTCGTCAAAGATGCTGGGACAAAGTTTCCAAATGCCGTTGAGCCCGTAGCGTGGACAATTTTTGGGGCCTTACTAAGATAATTGTAATTTACATTCAGGCCTAGTTCCACGTTCGATCTAATCTGGTAGCGAATGCCAACTGTGGCATGAGGGCTATATGCTATTTTATCCAGATTGAGCGCCAGAGATGAACCTCCTCCACCGGTACGGGCATCTGTCCCAGAATAGCGGGTTTCCATTTTCAATAGTGATATATCGGCTTCCAGATTCAAAAAAAGATGTTCATAAACAGCTCTGCTTAGGGAAATGCCTGCCTGGCCTCCATAATAGTTGGTGTTGAGGGACTCATCGCGATTATAAAAAGTCGATGGGGTTGCTACGAGATTTCCACGCAATTCAAAAGTCTGATTTAATATTATCCACTGAGGTCCGAACTGGTATCTTACCTTCCATGCGCCTTTTTCAGCTTCAATACCTGTGCTGAACACAAAGTTGCTGTACTCAATATCAGAATTAAGTCTGTAAGTTACCGGGGCCGCGTTCGAGCTGTTAAATCCATTTGAGCCATTAAAAAGTCCAAACCTGATATTATTTCCTGCGCTATCTGAACCAAGGGTTGATGAGTAATCTCGCTTGCTTCTACCGTAAGATCCGGAGGCTTCAAAGAAAACAAATCCATCTAGAAAGCTTGGGCTATAATCTGTTACCAGGCCTCCGGTAAGCCCGCCAATAACGCCAACTTGGTTTCCGCTCTTGGAAAAAAAAGGACCACTCACTGGCGCCAGACCTACTACGCCCCAGCCATCTTCATACTTCGGAAGGTCAAAAAGAACTGCTCCGGCATCAGCCTTTAAATAAGCCTTTTTAGCAGGTTCGGAACTCACTTCACTTGCTACTGCTTCACAAGTAAAGAGTAGCGTGAAAGTAATAATAAATGGCGCTTCACCAAATCGTGTGGGTAGCGGGCTCATGATGCTGGCTCCGGATAGAGATTGAGACCTCCCAGATGGAAGTAAATAGCGT
>QIFG01000034.1 GCA_003228735.1 Zetaproteobacteria bacterium | reverse complement strand
GTATCTGTGTGTAAAGTGCTTTGTCTCTCATGCCCCATAGCATAACCTCCAGTAATCACGTTACCCACACGATCAGGGGAAGAGCCCATAATTCTTTGCTTGTCCGTTAACTTGAAAAAGGAACCTTAGGCATGCGCATCTTTATCAGTGCTGGTGAGGTTTCAGGCGATCTGCATGCTGCCGAGGTGGTGCAGGCGTTGCAGCAGCAGTCGGACAAAATCTCAATCCACGGCATCGCCGGACCAAACATGCAAAAGTGCGGTTGCCACTCCCTTGTGCCCATGCGTGATCTGGAGGCCATGGGCATCAGCGACGTCATACGGGCATTGCCGCGAATCCACCGCGTGCAGTCAACCGTGCTTTCGTGGGCTTCTGAAAATCGCCCTGATGTGGCCATCCTTGTCGATTATCCCGGTTTTCACATGCATCTTGGTAAGAAGCTGCGCCGCATGGGCATTCCGGTTCTGCATTATATTGCGCCCAAATTATGGGCCTGGGGCGCCTGGCGGGCAAAGCGGTTAAGGCAATCTCAGGATCGGCTGGCCTGTATCTTCCCGTTTGAGCCGGACTGGTTCGCCGCTTACGGTATAGATGCCAGCTATGTTGGCAATCCGACTGCGATGCACAGCAAACAGGGCTGGACGCGGCAGCAGCTGAGCGAGATTGCTTCGCTTGATCCGGAAAAGCCCATACTGGCTCTTCTGCCTGGCAGCCGGCCTGGAGAGTTGCGTGATCATTTGCCTTTGCTGTCCGAAGTTCTGGTGCATGTAAAGCATGCATTTCCCAACTGCCAATATGTCGTGTCTCAGGCGCCCGGTGTAGAGAAAGAGGTATATGAGCCTTTAACGCACCAGGGCGCCGTGCTAATCGACCGCATGGCGGAAGGCTTCGCCCTCAGGACGGATGCCGCCGTGGCTGTGTCCGGGACGGCAACACTGGAGTTGGCGCTCTGGAAGGTGCCAACCGTGCTTGTGTACCGCTCCTCGTGGTTAACCGTTTTTCTGGCACGAAAGCTCGTAAAATTGCGCTGCGCCGGTCTCGCCAATATCCTGCTGGGTGATCGTCCCGTCGTGCCGGAGCTGATTCAGGAAGCATGCACGGTGGAAGCCATTATGTGTGAGCTGTTGCCACTACTGAAAAACGGTGAGGCAGCTGCGCATCAGCAGCAAGCCTTTGCGTCTTTACAGGAAATACTTGGTGATGAAGACCCGGCCGCAGCGGTCGCGTGCATAGCAAAGGGCCTTGCAGCGAAAAGAACAGCAGTCTGTTGGCCTGAACACTTGCATTCGCTTTAATCAGGCCTAAGATTGCGTCCGTTGAAAGTGAGCTGCGGCTCGCTTTTTTGCTATCTGGAGGCCAGGTGGAAGAAGAAATCCGCGTATTGCTGGAACCCATTGCCCGGGATTTCGATGTGGATGTGCTGGATATTAAACTGAGTGGTTGGCAGAACAGGCAGCGGCTTCGTGTCACTGTGGACCAGGCCGGCGGTATTGGTTCGGATACCTTGACCCGGATAAGCCGCGCCCTTTCACTGCAGCTTGATGCAGCGGACATGATTTCCGGGCGCTACGAACTTGAGGTCAGTTCCCCTGGCCTGAATTGGTCACTGGAAACGACCGCTGATTTCCGCCGCCACCTTGGCGAGCGGATACAGGCCGACCTTCTGGAAGGAAACAGTTTGACCGGTGAAAATCTGGGGCCGGAGGCCGATGGCTTTCGGCTGCGGGACGACAAAGGTGTGGAACACCACCTGGATATGAGCTGTGTTGACAGGGTGAGACGCCAGATAAACTGGAAAGAGTCATCCAAAGATAAATTGGACAAAGGTGAACGTTGATGAATCTCGAAATGTTGCAAGTTGCTGATGCAGTAGCCCGCGAAAAATCAGTGGAGCGGGAACTGGTGCTTGAAGCAATGGAACAGGCGTTAGCGACAGCCGCACGCCGCACCTATGGAAATAAACATGTAAGGGCAAGTATCGACAGGGAAACCGGCGCCATAAGCCTTGTCCACGTACGCACTGTCGTGGAAGAGGTGGAAGACGAGGAAAATGAACTCACACCTGAAGAAGCAGCCAAACTGAATGCTGAACTTAAACTCGGTGATGAGATCTGCGATTCACTTCCGCCGATCGTGCTCGGGAGAATTGCTGCACAGACAGCCAAACAGGTCATCAATCAGAAAATTCGCGAAGCCGAGCGTGAGCGCGTTATTGCTGAGTACGAGCCGCGGGTGGGTGAGTTGATCAGCGGCATTGTAAAGCGCGTCGAGCGCGGCAATGTCTATGTCGATCTTGGCCGTGGCGAGGCGGTTATGTACCGTGAAGACCTGCTGCCGCGTGAAACCTACCGCCAGGGCGATCGCGTGCGCGGTTATCTGCGTGAGGTTCGCAATCAACCCAAAGGGCCTGTGGTCTTCCTATCGCGCTCAGATGCAGGCATGGTGCTTCGCCTGTTTGAGCAGGAAGTTCCGGAAATTCAGGATGGCATCGTGGAGCTTCAGGCGATTGCCCGCGATCCTGGTTCCCGTACCAAAATTGCAGTCATCTCGAACGATCCGAGCATTGATCCGGTTGGCACCTGTGTCGGCATGCGTGGCGCTCGCGTCCAGGCAATCGTGAATGAATTGCATGGTGAGAAAATTGATATCATCGAATGGACGTCGAATCCTGCTGCGTTTGTAATCAATGCGCTGGCGCCAGCAAGCATTGATCGCGTTGTTCTTGATGAAGAAAGGCAGAATATCGAAGTCGCCGTTGCCGAAGACCAGTTGGCCATTGCCATTGGCAGGCGCGGCCAGAATGTTCGCCTGGCTTCCGAGCTTACCGGCTGGAATATCGAGCTCATGAGCGCTGCAGAAGAAAAGGACAAACGCGAAGCCGAAGTTGAAAAGGCGCGTGAACTGTTCCAGCAGGCCCTGGATGTAGATGCGGACTTTGCCTCACTGCTGTGTGCCGAAGGCTTCTACTCACTTGATGATCTGGCCTACTGCTCTGTCGAAGAGCTTGCCGCCATTCAGGGTTTTGAGGCAGAGCTGGCGCAGGAGCTGCAAAAACGGGCTCGTGACGCCCTGCTGAATAGCGCATTGTCAAAAGAAGGTGAAGGAAATGATGCCTCTGAGACCAGTCTGCTTGACGTTCCCGGCGTCGATGAAGACATTGCCCTGCTGCTTGTGGCTCGCGGCCTTACAACTGTAGCAGCCCTGGCTGATGCTGCCATCGACGATATCAAAGACATCGAGGGGTTGAGCCGTGAACAGCTTGAGACCTTGATTGTCGCAGCCAGAGAGGCAAGCGGCTGGTTTGACTGATGGCGCAAACAAACAAATTGCCTTTAGGCGCTGTCTGGTATGTCGAATGTCATTCGACAAGGCGGAAATGATGCGTCTGGCGCCGGATACGGAAGGGCGAATATGGCCGGATATGCTGCACAAGGCTCCTGGCAGGGGAGCCTATTTATGCATGCAGACACCCTGCCTTCAGCATTTGCGTGACAAACAACTGCAGGCGGCATGGAAAAAGGCCGCCATTGCATCAGGTCAGGCTCAAGTCTTGTTTGATCGGTTTGATTCGGCGCTCAAGACTGCGATCCGGCAATCCATGGGAAGGCTGCGGACATGTCTGGAGATAGGCAGGGACGCTGTGATGCGCCGTCTATGGGATCATAAACCTGTGCTGGTTTTTCTGGCAAAAGATGCGGGCAAGGCTCTGGAAAGACAGCTTAACTTGGCCATGCAGAAGCGCGGCAGGGACAAAAAAAGCGGGGTCGTCGCCTTTCCGTCAGCGGACTTGATGGGCGACGCTCTGGGCCGTGAGAAAGTTTCAGTGATTGCCATGGACATATCTCCGATGGCGAAACAGCTACAGCGCAATTGCGGCTGGTATATGCAATTCATGGAATCGAGGTAGAGTACAAACATGACAAGCAAACGAATCCTCGAGCTGGCGAAAGAACTCAAGGTGGATGTGAATGCGCTGCAGGCTATTGCCGCAGATTGCGGTGTGGCTGTTACAGGCCCCACCAGCCAGTTGAATGATGAAGACCTGGAAAAGGTCACAAAGGCTGTAAAATCGAGCGAAAAAGCCGCCGGAAGCGCCCAGCATAAACCGGCCGGAAAAACCTTGACCCTGAATCGCCCGCTACTGGCAGGACAGGGTAGAAGCGGTGCCCATGAAGGCCGGGGAAGAACGGTTACCGTTGAGGTTCGCCGCCGCAGGCACATACCCGGGCAGGGACCGGCTGCAACAGCAGGGAAACCCCTTAAAACTCCTGCCGCCACACCGGTTGCAGCAGCGAAAGCTGCCATGACAGCAAAGGCAGGTTCGCCGCCAAAGGCCGCACCCCAGGCCAAGGCAGCCACCGATACTAGTGCTGCGCGCGGCGAGGCGCCGATCCGGCGTGAAAGCCGCTCGGTTCCAAAGACGACATTCCGGAAGGAATTGTCTCCAGCCCAGATTGCCGCATCAAAGGCGCCACGTTCCAGTCTGAAACAGATTGAGGCGAGCATTAAGAGCGATAGAGACGATCGCAAGCGCCAAACGCCATCTTCCCCCCGTCCGGCAGTTGCCCCGGGAGCACCCAGAAGAACGCCATCCGTAGCCGTTGCCCCACAACCGGCTGATCCGCAGCGCGGCAGGCCACGGCCAGGATCACAGGGACGTTTTCAGCAACGCCGGATGACGCCTGCCCAGAAGGCTGCACGCCGGGAATACGAAGAGAAAAGGCATGGCGGCCCCCTGACCGAGGAGCAAGAAGAGCGTATGGCTCGCCTAGCCAAGGGCGATGCCAGGCGCAATAAGCACATCGACAAGGATGATGCTGATTTCGTAAAACACGATGTGGAGATTACGGATAACATTCTTGTCTCCGAACTTGCCAGCCGCATGGCTGTCAAGGGTGCCGAAGTCGTGAAGCGCCTGTTCAACATGGGCCTGACCGTAACCATCAACGAAACAATCGATGCAGACACCGCCCAGATCATCGTCGAAGAGTTTGGACACACTCCCAAACTTATTAACGAAGCAGCGGTTGAGGACCACCTCATCGAACATCCCGAAGAAGACGAAAGCAATCTGGAACCAAGACCACCCGTCGTTGTCGTCATGGGGCATGTCGACCACGGCAAAACATCGATTCTTGATGCCATCCGCAACGCCAAAGTCGCCGAAGGCGAGGCAGGCGGTATTACGCAGCACATTGGCGCCTATATGGTTAAATCGAGCGACGGTAACCGCGTTGTCTTTGTTGATACGCCTGGACATGAAGCCTTTACGGGCCTGCGTGCACGCGGTGCAAAACTAACTGACGTGGCCGTGCTGGTTGTGGCTGCCGATGACGGCGTGAAGCCACAAACGGTCGAAGCGCTGAATCACGCGCGTGCTGCCGGCGTACCCATCATCGTGGCCGTCAACAAGATGGACAAAGAAGGCGCGGATCCGGAAATGGTCAAACGTCAGCTTTCCGAGCACGAACTGATTGCAGAGGAGTGGGGCGGCGACACCATCTTTGTGCCTGTTTCGGCCATGAACGGCGAAGGTCTGGATGACCTGCTGGAGATGCTGGCACTGCAAACGGAAATCCTTGAACTCAAGGCCAACCCCAACCGGCGCGGACGCGGCATTGTTATCGAATCACGCCTGGACAAGGGGCGTGGACCTGCAGCGACCGTTCTGGTTCAGAACGGTACTTTTAAGAAGGGTGACATCGTTGTCGTTGGTTCGGTCATGGGCCGCATCCGCGCCATTGTCGATGAAAACGCCGTACAGCACAGAACAGCAGGCCCTTCCATCCCGTTTGAATTGATGGGGCTGGAGAGCGTGCCGGATGCCGGCCAGGAAATAACCGTCGTTGAGAGCGACCGCCAGGCCCGCGATATTATCAGCTACCGCAGGGAACAGGAGCGCCTTGAGAAAGCTGCTGCCATGAGTAAACCTACAAGCATGGAGGAACTCTTTGCCCAGGCCCAGGGCGAAGGCCCCAAAGAGCTGGCGGTACTTATCAAGGGCGATGTCACAGGCTCCGTCGAGGCCATGGCGGAATCTCTGACCAAGGCCGGGACGGATGCGGTGGAGGTCAAGGTCATTCACAGGGCGATCGGCGGCATTACGGAATCAGACATCATGCTTGCCTCGGCCTCCAAGGCTATTGTCATCGGCTTTAACGTCCGCCCGGAAGTCAAGGCTAAAAAGATGGCGGAAGCCGAAGGCGTAGATGTGCGCTTCTACAAGGTGATCTATGATGCCATCGACGATATCAAGGCGGCCATGGCCGGCCAGTTGTCGCCGGATGAGGTCGAAAAGGTTATCGGTGCGGCCGATGTGCGCGAAACCTTCCAGGTTCCGAGGGCAGGCATGGTTGCCGGCTGTTATGTCACGGATGGCTTTGTCACTCGCGATTCGTCTGTGCGCGTACTGCGTGAAGGCGTGTTGATCTACGATGGCAAGCTGGCATCCCTTAGGCGCTTCAAGGATGACGTGAAGGAAGTGAAAAGCAGTTATGAATGCGGTATCGGCATTGAGAAATTCAATGATGTCAAGGCAGGGGATACGCTGGAGTTCTACGTGATCGAGGAAGTAGCGGCCACTCTCTGAGTCGACTGATGCGCGCCACATCCACCAGCAGCCAACGTCTGCATACCGATATTCACCGGCTTCTTACCACTCTGATGCAGCGCGATATATCCGATCCCAGGCTGGCGGATATCAATATTACGCGGATTGAGCCGGTAGCCGGTGGCCAAAAACTCATCATATGGGTGCACGGCTATCAGACAGAAGATAGAATTGACTGCATCGACCGCCTGAACCGCTTGGCCTCCCACTTCATGTATGAATTGCGCCTTGCCATGGCCCGCCGCCATCTGCCCAAGCTTTCGTTTAAGTGGGACAAAGCCGTGGACAAGGGTGGAGCGGTTCTGGACATCCTGAATAAACTGGAATCGCATCATGCTTGACTGGCAGCAGGCCTGCCAGGTCGTGACGGATGCAAACAGCATCCTGTTGGTCACACACCGAAATCCGGATGGTGACGGCATCGGCTCCCAGATCGGCCTGTACCATGCCCTTAAAGCTGCTGGCAAGCAGGTGCTCATGCACAATCTTGATGGCGTGCCGCGCATCTACCATTTTCTTGACGGCGCGGAAAAGGTGACGTCAGGCAGGAATTTTCCACCAGCTGAAGACGTTGACCTCATGATCAGTCTGGATTGCGGCAACAGGCACAGGCTGGGCTTGCCTGATGATCTCTTCGATCATCTTCCCCTGCTGAATATCGACCACCACGCCAGCAATATCGGCTTTGGCACAATCAATCTGCTCGATCCGCATGCCTGCGCCACCGGCGCACTTGTCCTGGAGTTGATCAGACGGCTTGATCTTCCCGTTTCTGCCGCTTCGGCCAACGGCCTCTATGTGGCGATCATGACCGATACCGGCAGCTTCCGGCATGCAAATACCACCGCCGCTGTTTTCCGCATGACCGCTGAATTGGTCGAGGCTGGCGCCAAGCCCTGGCCCATCGCCATGTCCGTTTACGAAAGCAACGTTCCCGGACGACTGCAACTGTTGAGCGATTGCCTCAACACTATGGAGGTCCGCGATGGGGGACGCTCCGCCTGGCTGCATGTGCATCAGGGCATGTATGGGCGTACGGGCACGGATATGGAGGATACGGAAGGCTTCGTCGAATATGCACGATCCATTCAGGACATCGAAGTCGCCATTTTTATCCGCCCCGGCAATGATGGCAGTTGGAAGGCGAGCCTGCGCAGTAAGTCCAGCATCGATATCGGACATCTGGCCGAGTCCCTTGGTGGTGGCGGCCACCGTTTTGCCGCCGGCTGCACATTACACGGCAAACTGCCGGATATCCTTGAGCAGATGCAAAAGGCGGTCAGCGCTCTTTTTGACTGACGGACACATTTCCCACATCTCCGGCGTTGTATTTCTGGACAAACCCCAGGGGTGGACATCCCGCCATGCCGTCAACGAGGTTTCCCGCATCTTCGGCCGAATCAAGGCCGGACATGCCGGCACGCTCGATCCGCTGGCTACGGGCATGCTTCCGATTCTGCTTGGAGAGGCAACGCGTTTTGCCGGATTCGGTCTGGATGCGGACAAATTCTACGAAGTCTGTATCGACCTGAGCCGGCAAACTGACACCCTAGATACTGAAGGCAAAGAGACGGGCAAATATCAGGTGAAAATCGATGATGCACAACTTCAGCAGGCCATATCGGGGATGCAGGGAGAGCAGGAGCAATTGCCACCGGCGTATTCGGCGATCCGCATCCATGGCCAACGCGCTCATGATCTGGCCCGGCGTGGCAAACCATTTGAATTACCCCCCAGACAAATCAACATTGGTGAGATTCGATTGCTTGGATGGGACAATCCGTTGTTGAAGCTGTTCGTGCACTGTTCCAAGGGAACCTATATCCGCGCACTGGCGCGCGATATCGGCACCAGACTGGGCCTGGGTGGCTGCGTGACGGCCCTGAGAAGGCTCAGCTGTGGCGGCTGGCTACCCGAGACCATGGTGGATATCGACGCGGTGCGCCGAAAGGGGAGAGATACCGTCGTGCCGCTGGCCGAGTGGCTTGCTCACCTTCCACGTGTGGAGTTGGCCCGTGATCTGGCCCAACGCTTTATGCATGGGCAGAGGCTGCCGCTGGACGATCAGGTCGCGGACGAGGCGGTGGCCGTTTTTTTTGAAGGGGAACTGCTCGGAACCGGAACAATCAAGCCCGGCTTTTCCGGGCTGGTACTGCATCCGGGCCGGGTTCTTCCTTCGGCTCAGGAGCTATTGGCATGACGACATTACAGAACTGTATAGGTTTAATGGCTGCTTTGGGGCTGGGTTTGATGAATGTCTCCTGCAGCGATCAGAATAAGAATATTCCCAAGGAGAAAGGCATGAGCAACAAACTTCCCAAGACTGCACCATTGGCCACCGATGCGGGCATTCCGGCCGGCACACAGATAAAAATCGATCTGGATGGTGGCTCGACGATTATCAAACTGCTGCCTGATGTGGCGCCAAACACCGTGGCCAATTTCAAGGTGCTGACCGATATTGGCTTTTATGACGGATTGAGCTTCCACCGCGTTATTCCCGGCTTTATGGCGCAGGGTGGCGACCCTTCTGGCAATGGCACGGGCGGCCTCGGCTATCAGGTCAAGGCCGAGTTCAACGACACACGGCATGTGCGTGGCACCCTGGCCATGGCCAGGAGTCAGCATCCGGATTCAGCCGGCAGTCAATTCTATATCTGCTATGAGCCGCAGCCGCATCTGGACGGACAATACACGGTGTTCGGCCAGGTCACCGAAGGCATGGAGCTGATCGATGAGGTCAGCGACGGCACGACGATCAACAAGGTAACTGTCTTACCGTAAGACAAATCAGCTACAGATGAACGCAGGTTTACGCAGATGGTAATATTCTGATCTGCTTTGATCTGCGTAAATCAGTGTCTATTCCTTATACCTTTTGTCGTGGTGTTAGGGCCTGTTAACACTAATTTGGTGCATATCGTTGCAGTCCCAAATGAAGCCAGACAAGGCGCGAGGAGGGTTGTTGGTGATTCCAAATAAACGACGAGCAACGCCGTATGGCTTCATTTGGGGCGCAACCCTCCGGGACGGGGCCTTTTTGAACACTCCGGCGTTGCTTCTCGCAGATGTGCATTGAGCACATGCCGCTCGAAGCGCCTTGGATTGCAACAAAAATGCCCGCGTCGATAAGCTCGAAATTAATGTTAACAGACCCTAGTATCTTCCTGCACGTTTGCGCTCGTGTTCCTTGAGCAGCCTTTTGCGCAGGCGGATCGATTCCGGTGTGATCTCCACCAGCTCGTCATCGTCGATAAACTCGATGGCGCGCTCCATCGTCAACTGGATCGGCGTGGTCAGGTCGATGGCATCATCCTTACCGGAGGCGCGCACGTTCGTGAGTTTCTTCTCCTTGGTCGCGTTGACGACGAGATCGTTCTCGCGGCTATGGATGCCAATGATCATGCCTTCGTACAATTTAACGCCGGAGCCGATAAACATCTTGCCGCGCTCCTGCAGTTTCCACAGTGCATAGGCGACCGATTCGCCAACGCTCATCGAGATCAGAACACCATTTGAGCGCGCCGGCAGGTCTCCGACGAATTTACCGTAGTCATGGAAGATATGGTGCATCACGCCGGTTCCACGCGTGTCGGTCAGAAACTCCGATGTATAGCCGATCAATCCACGGGTCGGGCAGATGAATTCGATGCGGCTGGAGCCGTCCGGGTTGGACTGCATATGCGTCATTTCCGCACCGCGTTTTCCGAGTTTTTCGATTACCGCACCCTGATAGTCGCTTTCGACATCGACGGTGACGTGTTCGTACGGTTCCTGCTTCACGCCATCCACCTCGCGCGTGATGACGGTCGGACGCGATACGGCCATCTCGAAGCCCTCACGGCGCATGTTCTCAAGCAGGATGGCGATGTGCAACTCACCGCGGCCGGATACCTTGTAGATGTCGGCCGAGCCGGTTTCCTCGACACGCATGGCCACGTTTGTGCGCACCTCCTTGAACAGGCGGTCGCGAATCTGGCGTGTGGTGATGAGTTTGCCCTCACTGCCGGCCAGCGGTGAATTGTTGACATGCACCTCCATCGACAATGTCGGTTCGTCGACGTGGATGACAGGCAGGGCCAGCGGCTTATCCCTGTCGGCGATGGTTTCGCCGATATTGATCTTTTCGACCCCGGCCAGAGCCACGATATCCCCGGTTTCAGCGGACTCGATCTCGATGCGTTGCAGGCCCTTGAAGCCCAGCAGCTTGGTGATGCGCGTCGTGTGCGCCGTGCCGTCTGCGTGCAGCACGGCCACATCCTGTCCCGGCTTCAATTTCCCGTTGGCAATACGGCCAACGACGATACGCCCGATGTAATCATCCCAGTCCAGCGTCGTCGCCAGAAGTTGCAACGGCGCTTCCGCGTCACCGGCAGGGGCTTGCACGTATTCGAGAATCGTATCGAATAAGCAGCCGAGGTTGTCGCTTTCATCAGCCATATCGAGCATCGCATAGCCGTTCTTGGCCGAGGCATAGACAATCGGGAAATCGAGCTGTTCATCGTTGGCGCCTAAGGCGCAGAACAGGTCAAAGGTGGCGTTCACGGCTGCATCCGCATCGGCGCCATCGCGGTCAATCTTGTTGACGACAACAATCGGCTTCAATCCCAGGCCGAGCGCCTTGGCAGTCACGAACTTCGTCTGCGGCATCGGGCCTTCACAGGCATCCACAAGCAGCAATACGCCATCCACCATGTTCAGGATGCGCTCGACCTCGCCGCCAAAATCGGCATGGCCCGGCGTATCGACGATGTTGATTGTTGTATCGTCATAGGAGATAGACGTATTCTTGGCCAGGATCGTGATGCCGCGTTCGCGCTCCAGGTCATTCGAATCCATGACGCGTTCGGCAACCTCCTGATGTGTACTGAAGGCGCCGGACTGCTTGAGCAGTTCGTCCACGAGCGTGGTTTTGCCGTGATCAACGTGGGCGATGATGGCGATATTGCGGAGCTTGCGGCTCATGGGCTTACCTCTTAAGTGAAACGGGCGCGCATGGTATCAGCGCCCATGCGAAATGAAAGAAGGGGCACAAATCCCGCCGACAATGTTACGCTTGGCCATGCAGTTCAAACTGGCCGGAGACTTCACGCCACAGGGCGATCAACCGCAGGCAATCGCCGGGATCTCCGATGGCATCAGGGCAGGCAATCGCCACCAGACACTGCTTGGCGTCACCGGTTCCGGCAAAACCTATACGATGGCCTGTGTGATCGAGCAGGTGCAGAAGCCGACGCTCATCATGGCCCCGAACAAGACGCTGGCCGCCCAGCTTTACGGCGAATTCAAGCAGTTCTTTCCGGATAATGCGGTCGAGTATTTCGTCTCATATTATGACTACTACCAGCCCGAGGCCTATGTGCCGTCCTCGGATACGTATATCGATAAGGATTCGTCGATCAACGAGCACATCGACCGCATGCGCCATTCGGCCACGCGGGCGCTGCTGGAGCGCGAGGATGTCATTATCGTCGCCTCGGTGTCGTGCATCTACGGCCTTGGCAGTCCCGAAGCCTATGCCGGCATGCTGCAATACTTCGAGCAGGGCAGAAGCCAGGATCAGCGCACTGCGGTCAACAAGCTGGTCGAGCTGCAATACGAGCGTAACGACACGGATTTTCATCGCGGCTGTTTCCGGGTGCGCGGCGATGTGCTCGAAATATTTCCGGCCGATGCCGATGACACCGCTGTGCGCATCGAGTTTTTCGGCGATGATGTCGATGCGATCGCGCGCTTCGATCCGCTTACAGGCAGGCGTATCGAGGCAATGCATAAATACACCGTGTTTCCGAAATCTCATTACGTGATGCCGCGTTCGCAAATCCTGAATGCCATGGATGCGATCAAGGCGGAGTTGGCCGAGCGCCTGGTCGTTCTCCACGACGCGAACAAGCTGGTCGAGGCGCAACGGCTGGAGCAGCGCACGATGTTTGATCTGGAGATGATTCAGGAGGTGGGTTATTGCACCGGCATCGAGAACTATTCGCGGCATCTGACCGGGAGAATGCCGGGCGAGCCGCCGCCGACGCTGCTCGATTACCTGCCGAACAACGCGCTGGTCGTCATCGACGAGTCGCATGTCACCGTTCCCCAGATCGGCGGCATGTTCAAAGGCGACCGCTCGCGCAAGCAGACGCTTGTCGATTTCGGCTTTCGCTTGCCGTCGGCACTGGACAATCGCCCTTTGCAGTTCCATGAATTCGAGTCGATGGCGCCGCATTGCGTCTATGTATCGGCCACGCCCGGCCCCTATGAGTTGGACAAGTGCCGTGGTGTGGTTGTGGAGCAGGTGATCAGGCCGACCGGGCTCGTCGATCCGGAGGTCGAAGTGCGCCCGGCGGTTTCCCAAGTCGATGATTTTGTCAGCGTGGCGGGAGAAGTCGTGGGGAAGGGGTTCAGGGTGCTGGCTACCTGCCTGACCAAACGCATGGCCGAAGATTTGAGCGAATACCTCAACAACCTTGGGCTGCGCGTGCGCTACCTGCACTCGGATATCGATACGGTCGAGCGCATGGAAATCCTGCGCGATCTGCGCCTTGGCGCCTTTGATATCCTCGTCGGCATCAACCTGCTGCGCGAGGGGCTGGATTTGCCGGAGGTGGCGCTGGTGGCCATTTTCGATGCCGATAAGGAAGGGTTCCTGAGAAGCGAACGCTCGCTGATCCAGACAATCGGTCGCGCCTCCCGCAACGTTGAGGGGGAAGTGATTCTGTATGCCGACAAGATCACACGCTCGATGCAGGCGGCAATGAGCGAAACCGAGCGCCGGAGAATCATACAGCTTGCCTACAACAAAGAGCACGGCATTACGCCCGAAACCGTGAAGAAGGAGATTCGGGACGTGCTCGGCTCCATCTACGAGATGGATTACGCGCGCATTCCAGAAGTTGCCGAGCCTGAGATATTGACCGATGAGATGCGCATGGTGCGTATGCGCAAGCTTGAACAGATGATGTTTGAGGCTGCCGCCGACCTTCGATTCGAGGATGCAGCGAGGCATCGAGATGAACTGGAGCGCCTGAAAAAACAGCCCTGAACACGTCTGTCTGAGGGCTTCGAAAAAGTTGTCCACAGATTTTGTGGATAAGCTGTTCCGGCTCAACTGGCGGGTGACGCAAACGTAAGGACTTACGTCCTTCGCAGGCCGAAGCCCAATTATTATGCATCCAATAATGAGTTGTTAAACCAATAGGTTGTAGCACATGTCTAACGTTTAGAGTGTGCAGAATCGTCTATTTTGCAATACAGTCTTCACCCCCTTGAAATATCCACACGGCATCCCCATAAGCACTTGAGAGAGGCCGCAAAGCTGTGGCTTACACACCGATCACGGAGGTAGAATAATGACACAGCTACAATGGTCACCGTGGAACGCCCCGTGGAATGCTCCATGGAATGAATTGGACAGCATGCAGCGACAGTTGAGCCGTATCTTTGATGGCGCGAACATTGGCAGGGATGCCGCATCCAGCCGTTGGCTGCCGGCTGTGGATATTCGCGAGACCGAACATGCGCTCATTGCGGCCGCCGAGGTGCCCGGCATCGACAAAAAGGACGTTAAGGCCGGCATCAATGACGGCGTGCTGACGCTGATGTTGCACAAACATGAAGGTGCCAGGCCCCGCGAGATTTCCATTCAGTAAGTATTTTTCCTGAATCCGGCAGGGTCGCATGATGCGGCCCTTGCCCCTTCCATATGACAGCATATTGCAGCATTGCTTGCCATTTCCCGCCGGGAAGCTGAAGGTTTGTACCAAAGCTGTAATGCCAAGCAATAACAGAAGATTTCAACAATCGAGGACATTATGAGAGAAAAACCCGGTACCCAGATCATGGCCCTGTTCTGCGACTTCGAGAATGTCGCGCTCGGCGTTCAGGAGGCCAAGTATGCGGCATTCGATATACAAAAGGTTCTGGAGCGGCTGTTACTCAAAGGAAATATCGTCGTCAAGAAGGCCTATTGCGACTGGGAGCGCTATAAAAAATTCAAGACCGGCATGCATGAGGCGGCGTTCGAGATGATCGAGATTCCGCATGTAAGGCTTAGCGGCAAGAATTCAGCTGAC
The DNA here is from genome assembly GCA_003228735.1 of Zetaproteobacteria bacterium. GTDB lineage: Bacteria > Pseudomonadota > Zetaproteobacteria > Mariprofundales > Mariprofundaceae > SZUA-181. The sequence goes on along the minus strand of QIFG01000034.1, from coordinate 7,039 downwards.
ATCCGCATGGTCGTCGACGCCCTGGACCTGTGCTACACCAAGTCGCATGTCGATACCTTCGTAATCATCAGTGGCGACTCCGATTTCTCACCGCTGGCCAGCAAGCTCAGGGAAAACAACAAGATGGTGATCGGAGTCGGCGTAAAAAATTCGACTTCCGATCTGCTGACCTCGAATTGTGACGAGTTCATCTACTACGACGATCTGGTGCGCGATTCCGGCAAGCAGCGCCAGGCCATGCGCAAAAAAGCGGCCGCTAAGCCCGCCAGGAAGGCGGCAGCCAAAAGCGAGGATGACAGGAAGCAGGCGGCACTCGATCTGGTTCTGGAAATGGTTGAAGACCTGTTCAAGGAGCGCGGCGAGGAAGAAAAGGTTTGGGGCTCCATGGTCAAACAGGCCCTGAAACGGCGCAAACCCGGGTTCAGCGAGACATATCATGGCTTTCGCACCTTCGGCAAACTGCTCGAAGAGGCGCAGGCGCGCAAATTGCTGGAACTGGAACTCGATGAAAAGTCAGGCGGCTATATCATCAAGGCTTTCACGCACGAAGAGTAGGGCAGCTAAGCGCCCCACCCGGACACATTAGCATCACCATCGGCTGCTATACTTTCAGACAGGTAGCGGAGGTGTGTGATGGCATTCATGCAATCGGTTGATAAGCACCACAGGCTCATTATCGGCCTGCTTGTGCTGGTAATTGTTTTTATGGCTGCGTCCTGCCTGTTCCATGATCTGATTCCGATCTGTCATGGCCTGTTCGGATGCGACCACCAGATGCATATGATCAGCACGCTTTAAGACTGGGGAGCAGCTCAATCCTCTGAATCGGCAGGCTTGTCCTGGTTTTGGCGCTGGGTCCAGTTCTTTTCCTCAGAGCTAAATGTGAAGCGACCGGAGAGGGTACACCCCTTCATGCCGGGATCGCAGGCATGCCCCGGCACCTTGCGGCACATGCCCTTATCCTCGTGCGGACAACCCCAGCCGCCGCTCATGCGACAAATCCGTAGGGAGTTGGAGAAGGGATTAACGTCATACGATCATGATACACACGAACAGCTTTTTGTCCGCTCATCAGGACTTGACCTTCGGCAGAAATTTACTAAAGTGTCATATATGACGGTTTTATACAAAGCACAGGAATTCGTTGCAGGGAAGGTATTCGGCTGCATGGATCACGCGCTGCTGTGCGGTGGTACGGCGCTGGCGCGCTGTTATCTCAAGCACAGGGTTTCTTACGATCTGGACTTTTTCGTACCGGAACGCTTCGAGCCGGAGATATTAATGGCTCGATTATCCAAGGCAGGTATCAGCCTGGCCGCGCCGGAAATACGGAATGAGGTCGGGATCGCAGTACAGGTTCATGCTTACACAAAGGTTAAAGACACCGAGATCAAGCTTTCGTTTGTCGAGGATGTGTATGCGGGCATGTTTCCTGAGCGTGACTGCCACTTTGGGGATACACGCATCCGTACAGAGGAACTGGACGGATTGATGCATCGCAAACTGCGCACCATATCGGGCGCAGGGCTTGATGTGTCTGGAGTGCCCATGGGCGGAAGACATACGGCCAGGGATATGTTCGACCTGTATGTGCTCGACCGGAAGCACAGGGGAATCGACGAATTTATTCGCGCTATCAATGCGCATGGCGCGAATTTTCCTGTCGAAGCCTATGAAGTGGGCGTACGCAGCATCCCCTGGGTTGAATTGCTTGATGAGTTGAATGATATCGAGGTACTGGAACCGTACAGCGTCGATCAGCGGGCCATCAGGGAAACACTGGAGGCAAGCCTTGGAGGACTGGATCAGTGAGACAGCAGGACTGGGAAACGTGCAAGGCCAGGGCTTTCTGGGACAGGCACTCCATGAGCTACGAGAAATGGATCGCCACGATGCGTGACAAGAAGCATGCATCGCATTGGCGCGTGCTTGAGCAATCGTTCAGGCATATGCCGGCGCGGCCGATGATTCGCCTGTTGGGCGAAGATATCTTTGTGAAAAATTGGCCCGAGTGGCGTAAAATGGTCAAGACACCGTATAAGGCGCTGTTCGATACGGAGTGGGGGTTCTATGTCACCCGCTCACGGCGCTTTGGTTTCAATGCCGAGGCGGCAAAGCTGGGCCGAAAAACGCATCAGGAGATGTTCCGCTTCATGCTGGAACATGAGCCCATGCCCATCTATCAATTGGCGAAACAGCTGAATCGGCCCTACAGGCGTGTATTCGATGGCGTTAAAAGGCTGGCTGACCGCAGCCTGCTGCGCATGGATGCGTGCATCATCCAGGGTCGAAACTCTACTCTGGTGAGCGTGCCAAATGTCAACGATGCCGATGCTGTCTGGAGGATCAAGCACCTGGAAGCTTGATAGCCCCTCTTAGCCACTATCTTCATGCGCCCCGGTTCACGCGGATCATGCGGCGCATATCCTCAACATAGGCAAGTCCACGCTCCGAATAGTGCTCAAGGCCCGCCGCCAGCACCTCGGCGGCCAAAGGCTTGTCCTGCCGGCGCAGGCCGCCCCGGATATTGCGCAAATGGCGATAGGCCCAGCCGGTATTCAGGTTGTGCATATAGGCGCGCACCGATTCGGCCGGACTTTTGAACACCGCCACCTCATGTGCAGCACCCTTGGCGCGCAAATCTCGATGTACCCCAGGCAGATTCATTGGCGGCCTGCATCAACGCCAGCCATTCGGGCACGACATCAACGCGCTTGATCAGCGCCTTGTGGAGGGTCAGGGCGCTGGAGTCGGCCTTCAGGCCGTATTCACCGGCCAGGTCATTCAGCCAAAGCCTGTCCGCTGCCGTGAGCGCGTTCGGGTTCAGCGCCGAAAGCCTGGCGCGCTGCGCCTCAATATGCTCATTCTCGGCCCGGATGATCGGGCGCAGGAAATGGATGAAGCCGTGCTTTCTGTCGTACACACTCATAGTGGCAAGATCCGACTGGGGTTCAATGGCAACCCCCGCCGTTTTCAGCGCACAGCCAGTCAGCAATGCCAGGGCTATGAATACATAATGTTGACGCATGCGTTTCAGAGCGCACCTCCGTTTTCCAGGGCGCACGTTAGCGGCAAAGTTCATCCCTGCAAGGTTTAAAGCATGCTGATGATTGACTGTGCCACACCGTACTGTTCAAGTTCCCGATATGGAGAAGGGGCTTTGAATCGGTTCAAACGCGGTCTTGGCTACATTCTTTTCGGCCTGTCGTGGCTGTTCTGGGGTCTGATGTTTGTCGTGCCCTTTGCCGTGGATGCGGACGCCGCCACGCTGGCAACCATTTCAACGTCGTTGCTGATTACTGCCGAGGTTCTCTTTCCTGTCAGTATCCTGCTGCTGGGCCGCCCGTTCTATGAGGCCTTCAAGGCCCGTCTCAAACCCGTCTGGCGGAGAATAACCGGCCACAATGGATAGCATGAACATAAACAGTTTCGACCTGCTGGATGAACAGGGCCTGAATATGCAGGCGGTATTTAAACTGTCCGCATTGCCTGAGGATGTCGCCGCTGCCATCAGCCAGGGCGTACCCGATTTCAGCCGCTTTTCGCAACTCATCCTGATCGGTCACGGTGGGCAAAGCATGTGGGAGCAGGTGCAGCAGTCGCATCGCAAAACAGAGGAACATCCGATTGACGTCTTTTCGGTTGATATGGTGCGGCGTTTCTTTGCTGAGGCCATGCCGGATGCCAGCTATGAAATCATCTTTCCGGCCTCGCAACGCATCGTGCCGCTGCAAAGGCTGGGCGAGCTGGCCGGCTGGCATCATGCCTCACCATTCAGGGTAGGCATCAATGGGCAATGGGGTTCGTGGTTTGCTTACCGTGCTGCGATTCTGGCCGATACGAGTCTAAAGACGACGGAGCCTTGGACGCAGCCTTCTCCGTGCGAGCAGTGTGAAGCAAAGCCGTGCCTCGCAGCATGTCCCGCTGCCGATCATGGCTGCGGTGATATTTCTCTTCAGGGTTGTATCGACTACCGCTTACGTGACGATTCCCGTTGTAAGGAACAGTGCCATTCGCGGCTTGCCTGCCCGGTGGGGATGGAGCATCGCTACAGCATGGAGCAGGTGAATTATCACTATGCCCTGTCCATGAAAACGATTGAGGATTACGACTCTGGAACCACCCGGTAGGAATAATGAGTAGGGAAGTACTGCCTAACTTAGGCATGATGTTTTCTTTTCGTCAGGAGTCTTCCTTAACCCAAAAACCCATTTGCTTCTGATTTGCCACTTTTTTATTAGCCTTGGATTGAGACGGCACCCAGTCGTATTTCAACGGCTTCTGCGCTGCGAAGGGCGGCTCAGCTTGCCGTTTTGCACCAAGCAACTCCATAAATGGCCCCACAGTTTTTCGATTCAATGTGCGAACGCCCAAGTCAATCAAGTCCCTATTTTCCTCATGCTCGACCGTGAAGATCGGCAGGCCAAACTCCAGCGCTTTCTTACAAAGCGTATTCAACCTTTGTGCCTTGGTGTCTTTGTGGTTTTATTCTTTGCCGGGTTAGGGTGCAGCAATGAACAAGATCGCCCTGCAGGTGGATGGCCTGCGCAAGGTTTATGCAAACGGAAACATTGCATTGCATGGGATCAGCCTTGCCGTGCCTGAAGGCAGTTTTTTTGCATTACTGGGGCCAAACGGCGCCGGCAAGACCACGATGATCAATATTCTCGCCGATATCCTGCATCCGGGCGAAGGCACAATGACGCTCTTCGGCCGCGATGTTTTTCAGGAAAAATCCTGGTGTAAGCGGCAAATGGGCATCGTGCCGCAGGAAGTCGCCTTTGATCCGTTTTTCAGCGTGCGCGAAATTCTCAATACCACCTCGGGTTATTACGGTTGCAGGCCAGACCGGGTCTGGATCGATGAGCTTCTCGACCGCCTGGGTTTGACTCATCAGGCAGATAAAAATACACGCCAGTTATCCGGCGGTATGCGTCGTCGCCTGCTGGTGGCGCAGGCGCTGGTGCACCGGCCACCGCTGGTCGTGCTTGATGAACCGACGGCAGGCGTGGATGTTGAACTTCGTAGAAGGCTCTGGGATTTCATGCGTGAGTTGAACCGGAACGGCGCCACCATCCTGCTTACCACGCACTATCTCGCGGAAGCCGAAGAGCTTTGCGATCATGTCGCCATTATCGATCAGGGGAAATTGGTCGCCTCCGAGCCCATGCAAAGCCTGATGCATCGCGTCGCGGTCTCCCGGCTTGTGTTGCGATATGCCAAACCCATCCTGATATCCGCCACAGACGAAGCTGCCCTTACCGATTTTAAGCCCGTGATACTTGATGAAGGGCTGGAGTTGCACCTTGAACTGCGGCGTGATGAACCGGGCATGTCCGGCTTCGATGTAGCCTATGAGGCGGCTCGCAATCGCTTTGGCCCACCTCTGGATGCCGCGGTGCATCAGGAGGACCTGGAAGACGTATTCGTGCGCCTGACCGGCAACACCGGGGCAGAAGGGGAGACGCATGTACAGCGGTAACCCGCGTGGCGCCTGGACGCTGTTCACACGCGAAGTTAACCGCTTTCTCAAGGTGAAGGTGCAGACCATTGTCGCCCCGGCTCTGACAGCAATCCTGTATCTGGTTGTCTTCCGTTATGCCCTGGGTGATCGCGGTGTGCCGGGCCTTGGCATTGATTATTTCACCTTCCTGATTCCGGGGTTGGTGATGATGAGCATGTTGCAGAATGCCTTCGCCAACACATCCAGCTCGATCATCATGGCCAAGGTCATGAACGTACACGTCTACCTGCTGATGGCGCCGCTATCGGCGGTCGAGGTGGTCGGCGCCTTTATCGCCGCCGCCGTGTTGCGATCCATGCTGGTTGGCGCTGTTCTGTTGCTGACCTTGAGCCCGTTTGTGGATTTATCTCCGGCGCATATTTGGATGATCCTTCTATACGGCATTTGCGGCAGCATCCTGATGGGGGGATTGGGCCTGATTGGAGGCATGTGGTCGAAAAAGTTCGATGACATGTCGTTGATCAACAACTTCCTGATATTGCCGCTGACATTTCTGTCCGGTGTGTTCTATTCGGTCAAACAATTACCGCCGCTGTGGCAGCAGTTGAATGCCTACAATCCGTTCTTTTATCTGATCGACGGCTTCCGCTTCGGCTTTCTCGGTGTTGGCGACAGTGATCCCGCGACTGCCGCAGGCGTTGTGGTCGCCGCCGCCATACTTACGGTGTTGGCCTGCTGGTATCTCTGGAGCATCGGCTGGCGATTGAAGGAATAGTTAATCTAACGCTGTGCATGAGAGGTTAGAGCGTATTGTTAAGTGCTAAACCTTGTCCCACAATAAAGCTCCAAAAAAGTAAATTATTCCTGCTGCTACACCAAAGGCAATTAAGAATCGTATTTGTTTATGTAATGCTCCGAGCATTCCACCACCAACAAAACCTGCAACAATGATTAAGGTAAAATTTAGCCATTTGGGCCAATCGAATTCCATAATATTTGAGTATGTTAAATAGCCGGAAAGTATGGCTCCAATTAAGAAAAGATAAAAACCCCAAGCATTATTTTCATCCTCAATGTTCTCCTCTTCAGAGAGGTATTTATTCCCCTTTCTGTATCTAACCATTTCCCTCTCCTGTTACTATTTAGCGCTTAACATGAGGGTCGGGAGCACAGCGAGCGCCCTCTCAATGCTTGGGTTATGTCTTTAGCCTCTCGTATTCTTCAGACAAATTTTTCAACTTGTCTCTTTGTGACTGATATTCATTTTGTGTAAGCAACCCTGCTCGATAGTTGCCCAATAGAAAGGTTGGTGCATCAATATTATTTTATTTACTTGGCCTGGTTTCATTGAGGGGTTTACACCAATAATTTTCTTTTGAATAAGCTCGTTACTAATACCTTCATAAAGAAAGCCAGTTATGTTATAATCTAAGCATGAAATGCTGACGGGTATTTGATGGCAGAAAGCTGAACCGAAAGGCCAGGGAAGCGTTACGGATTCGAGGTGTTCAACAGATACTGGACGGCAAGCGTCCGGAAGCAGTAGCTGAATCCTTTGAGATGAATGAGCGCACG
>QIFG01000090.1 GCA_003228735.1 Zetaproteobacteria bacterium | reverse complement strand
TCGAAAGGCTGAAAAAGGCCGCTCAATGAACGGCCTGCAAACCGGATGACTCATGTGCTCTAAAACCGGACAGGTCTATTTGTTGCTAACACCGGCTGGGGAGAAGCGTTGTGTCAATTGCGCATGCGCATCTTCGGCCTGTTTTCTGAGCGCACCCATATCGCTGTTATTACGGATGACGATATCCGCAGCACGGATGCGCTCGGCATCATCGCACTGACGGGCAAGAATATCATCGAACCGACTGCTGCTCTGCCTGCCCCGCGCCAGCACACGGCGGCGGCGGACATCCTCATCAGCCAGAACCACCACGATCGCATCCATGCGCCCACTACCGCCGGACTCAAGCAGCACGGATGCTTCAATAAGCGCATAGGGGGCCGACTGACCAGCCAGCCAATGCGTCTCTTCCTGCCAAATCAGCGGATGCAGGGCCCCATTCAGACGCAGGATTCCTTCATTGCTGGCAAAGCACATCGACGCCAGATGTTCGCGATCAAGCTCTCCACTCGGCTCCAATATCCTCTCACCGAATACCTCAACAAGGGCGGTTAATCCTCTCTGACCAGGCTCGGTCAGCCGGCGCCCTACCCCATCGAGATCAAGAAGCGGCACACCAAACTCTGAAAACATTGCTGCCACCGTGGATTTGCCGCTACCGATGCCTCCAGTCAGGCCTACCCTGGCGGTAGTCATGCAGAAACCAGACTGGCAAGCAATGGCATAAGATACTCCCAGCCGAGCAGCCATATCACTCCACCGGCAGCCAGAAACGGCCCGAACGGAACCGGCGCCCTGGCATGCCTGCCGCTGGCCAGCAGGAACAGGCTACCAATCACAATACCTGCAAGCGAAGCCATAAGAACAATGACAGGCAGAGCCTGCCAGCCAAAAAAGGCGCCGAGCATGGCGAGCAGCTTGAAATCCCCATAACCAAGCCCTTCCCTGCCGGTGAACAACAAGAATGCTCTGGCTACAACCCAAAACACACCATAGCCGGCCACGGCTCCGATCAAGCTGTCGACTGGATTGCCAAGCCACAGGCTGAAAGCAAGGCCAACAACGATGCCCGGCAGGGTCAGAACATCCGGCAGCAATCCTGTTTCCAGATCGATGAGGCTCAATATCCATAGCAGGCTCACCAGGGTGAGGGCCATCACCAACTGAGCAGATAGCCCAAAGTGCCAGGCCAGATAGGCCCAGCTGACACCCATGAACAGTTCCAGCAGCGGATAGCGAAGGGATATTTCCGCCTGGCAGTGCCGGCACCGCCCCTTTAACAGCAGAAAGGAGATAACGGGAATATTGTCATGCCAACTGATCGGTTTGTTGCAGGCCGGACAATGGCTGCCGGGGCTTATGATCGACTTTTTCTCAGGTAATCGATGCACACAGACATTGGCGAAGCTGCCGACTGCCAGGCCGAATACAGCGCAGGCAATAATGACCGGATCAATCAAGTATCATCGCCCTTGATGCCGAGTTTCTGCAAGCGATAGCGTAACGAGCGGAAGCTGACGCCCAGGCGCTTGGCAGCCAGTGTGATATTTCCCCCAACCTGGGACAGGGCCTCGGTAATCAGGCTTTGCTCGGCCCTGCTTAACCAGTCATCCAGCCCCTGACTCTCCTGATCCATCGCCTCCAGGGTGGCAGGCGAATCAGCACCTCTTTTCTGGTGAATCTCATCGAGGGCGGCGGCATCCAGCACGCTACTATCCGACAAGGCCAGCATGCGCTGCAACAGGTTTTCCAACTCCCGCACATTACCGGACAGCGGAAGCCTTGTGAGTTTCTGCATACATTCCGGCGTCACCGTCACCTGCTCGCCACCTTCCGTCCAGCATGCCAGCAGATGTTCCACCAACTCCGGGATATCCTCACGACACTGCCGAAGCGGCGGCATATGAATGGGAACAACGTTTAAGCGATAAAACAGATCCTCGCGAAAACGCCCGGCCTTGACCTCGTCCGTCAAATCACGGTTGGTCGCCGCAATTACGCGCATATCCACCTTTCTTTCGGTTTCCTCACCCACGCGGCGAACACGATGATCCTGCAAGGCCCTGAGCATCTTGACCTGGACGAATGGCGGCATTTCACCAATCTCATCGAGAAACAACGTACCGCCGGATGCGGCTTCAATCAGGCCGGGGCGATCTGAATCGGCGCCCGTAAACGCACCCCGGCAATGCCCAAACAGCTCAGACTCAAACAGCTCAGACGGTATGGCGCCACAATGAACCGGGACAAAGGCACAGGATTTTCGTGCCGATTTCCGATGCACAAAACACGCCGCCACTTCCTTCCCGGTACCTGATTCGCCTGTGATCAGTACGGTGAAATCGCGTCTGGCGGCGCGCAGCAGGCGCTCGCGCACACGTTGCATGGCCTCACTGGAACCAATCAGCCCGGTATCCATCATGGCTGAAGTCTTTTCTTTGCCTGTATCCTCGGCCTCAACATCGGCCAAGGCCCTTTCCACGGCCTGGCCCAGCTCTTCGCCAGATACCGGCTTGGTCAAATAATCAAAAGCGCCTTCCCGCATGGCGGCCACCGCCGTGTCCGCACTGGCATAAGCGGTCAGCAGCAGCACGCGCGCCTCCGGCTGTAGCCTGGCGCTCAGACGCACCACCTCGAGACCGGCATCCCTGCCCTGCATGCGCAGATCGGTCAGTACAACGTCGAAACGCTGCGAATTCAGCGCTTCTTCGGCCTCATCCGGCCCCGGACAGGGAACGACATCATGCCCCTTGGCCTGTAGCCCCATGGCCAGCACACGCCGGGCATTGGCCTCATCCTCAACCAAAAGTATCGTCGCCACTACAATCTCCTATACCAGATGCCGGACATCCATTCCCTAAGCCGCTTGCGTAGTTGATAGCGGCTTCTCTGAAGCAAGCTCTGCGCGCGCACGCCTGCCAACAATGGTAAAGCGTGTGCCCTTTGCACTGCTGTCGAACCTGATCCGCCAGTCGTTGGCCAGGCAAACCTGCCATACCGTGGCCAGGCCCAGTCCCCAGCCTCCCGGCTGACTGGCCACAAACGGCTCGAATAAATGCTGCTGAATATCATCGGGAATGCCAGCCCCGCTGTCCGTAACTTCCAGGCGCCAGCTTTGTTTGCCGGCTGGCTGCAAATGCACGGTAATGCTATCCGGTTCGGGACTGGCTTTGACGGCATTTCTCAACAGGTTATCCAGCAACAGCCGGAAATGATCGGCATCCAGCTTCAGCGCCGGAAGATCGCACTGCCAGCGAATGCCATGGGCTCCATCCATATCCACCTGCCTTGCCGCACTCTCGATGAGGCCGGGCATATTGTTATCCTGTGGATTTGGCTGAAGGGGCCGGGTATAGTCCAGTATGTCGGACAACAGGCGATCCAGCCGCCCAGCCTCCTCCAGAACAATATCACGCACCTCCTTCTCGTGAGGCTTTTTTCCCTTGGGCATCAACTCTACCGCCTGACCGATAGTCTGCAGGGGGTTGCGGATTTCATGTGCCAGCATGGCCGCCATGCGGCCCAGGGCAGCCAGCTTGTCCTGCTCTGCCAACTCAAGTTCCAGCTTGCGTAATTCACTGATATCGACGATGGAAAGCAACCAAACGGACAAATCGTCGTCCCGTTTCAACTGTACGGCGCTTAACATGCATGTCTGAACATCCTTGTGATATTCACACTGACAACTGACTTTCCGCGGCTGCTCAAAATACCGTTTCAACCTGACGGGAACCTTGATGAGATCCGGTAAAGCCTCTCCCTGAATATTGCTGCCGTCAGCCAGCATCTGCCGGGCAGCCAGGTTGCTTTCCTGAATAAGAAGCTCATGATCCAGAATCAGTACGCCCTCCTGCATGGTACCAAGGATTTTTCCGTGCAACTCCTGCAGATTGGCATGCTGGCGAATAGCCCGGCGCCGATCTTTCTGCAGGCGCTCCTGTCTCGTTGCGACAGCTGCCATGATGCCGCCAACCAGCAGAAAGGCCGAGACCTGCAGCAGAATGGCAAGGGTGTCAGATGGCAAGATAGATTTGGCTAACGCCCACAAATGCAGATAGACGGCACACAGATAACTGGCGCTGGCGGCAACACTGGTAGCAAGAATCAGCAATACCGTAGCTTGCGAGCCCGCCGCCACGATAATCAGGGCATAGACAAAACCAAAGGGGCTTTCCACACCGCCGGTCGCAAATACGAGGCCGGAAACCAGCATAAGGTCGGCAAGGAAATGAAAGCCGAGCTGCTTCGGCAGCGGCAGTGACGACTTGAGCATGAACCACTGCAGGAATGAAAACAGCAAGAAGGCAAAGGCCACAGCCAACATGACGGTTCGTTGCAGAGATGCCAGTGGTTGAAAATAAAAATAGGCCGCAACGACAAGCAACAGCGTGCCAATACCAGCGCGGCACCACAGCAGATGTGTGGCACGCCTGTGTTCATCGCTGTCTGGCAAGACCAGTTCTGTCATCCTAAATGCACATTTCCAGGTCGCAGCGTGCTCGCCGTTTTACGCCGCAATCAAAGCACCGAAGCCATCTGGAAGATGGGCAGATACATGGCGATGACCAGTCCGCCGATCACGATGCCGAGAAAGGCCATGATGAAAGGCTCCATCAGCGAAGTCATGGCATCCACAGCCGTATCCACTTCCTCTTCGTAGAAGTCGGCGATCTTGGCGAGCATTTCCTCCAGACTGCCTGTCTGTTCGCCGATTGAGATCATCTGCGTCACCATCAGGGGGAATATCCGGCTTTGCTCCAGTGGTTCAGCCAAACTCTGGCCCTGGGTGATGGATACCTTGGAGGAAAGGATTACTTCCTCAATGACCACATTGCCTGCTGTTTCCGCCACCGTATCCAGCGCTTCTAAAATTGGCACACCGGCCGCGACAAGGGTGGAGAAGGTACGGCAGAAACGCGCCACGGCGGCCTTGCGCAGAACATCGCCAAGCACCGGAATATTCAGCAACAGTTCGTCAAGCTGGTAGCGGCCCTTCGGCGTCTTGTAAATGCGCTTAATACTGTAAATCATGGCGATGGGCGCACCGAAGACGATATACCAGTACTCGACAAACACATCCGAAATCGCCATGGCGATCTTGGTCGGCCCCGGAAGTTCAGCGCCAAAGCTCGAAAACATTTCACTGAATACGGGAATCACGAAGATCATCAGGATGGCGGTAACAATAAATGCCACAGCTAAAATAGAAATGGGATAGACCATGGCCGACTTGATCTTGCCCTTCAGCGCCAGGGCCTTTTCCTTGTAGGCGCATAATCTCAACAGGATAGTATCCAGAATGCCGCCCTGTTCACCAGCCTCCACCAGGGAACAGGTCAGCCGGTCGAATTCATCCGGAAAACGCCGCAGTGTTTCACCCAGCGTCGAGCCCTGTTCCAGGCCCATACGCACATTCTGGAGCAACTTGACCATGGCCTTTTTTTCCGAACCGCGTTCGGACAACTCGAAGCACTGCACCAGGGGCAGGCCGGCATTAATCATCGTGGACAACTGGCGGAAAAAGATGCTGACATCCTTTTCCTCGACCTTCTCGGGAAATATCACGATCTCAATCGGCTTTTTCTTGGCCCGGATATCCACATAGCCCTGACGCCGTAAAGAAGCTACGGCGATTACCTTGCTGGCCACCTCAAGCTCGCCTTTTTTTTGCACCCCTTTTCGGGTCTTGGCCTCCCACAGAAAAACCGGCATCAATCACCCACCGTTACACGGAGGCTTTCCTCCAGCGATACCGATCCTTCTTTCACCTTGTTAAGTGCTGCCATGCGCAGGGTTTGAACGCCATGGCGAATGGCGATTTCATTGATCTCATCGGAATTCTTCTCGGCATACACGGCGTCGCGTATCTCCGGAAACATCGGCATGACCTGGTACAGCCCCACGCGCCCCTTATAACCCGAGCCATTGCACACCGGGCATCCCTTGCCTTTCATCGGCTTGAATGTTCCCGCCTCGGCTTCCGGGATGCCGGCCTCGATCAGCACTTCAGGGGGAATTTCCTCCGGCTCCACGCATTCCGAGCAATTCCGCCGCGCCAGCCTCTGTGCCGTTACCAGTTCCAGCGCCGAACCCACCAGAAACGGCTCAATGCCCATGTTGATCAGTCGCGTTACCGTGGAGGGGGCATCATTGGTATGCAGCGTGGCCAACACGAGATGGCCGGTCAGCGCAGCCTTGACACCGATGGTCGCTGTCTCAAGGTCACGGATTTCACCAATCAGGATCACATCCGGATCCTGACGCAGAAAAGACCGCAGGGCGGCCGGAAAATCCAGGCCTGCATCGGGATTTACGTTGACCTGGTTGATGCCCATAAAGTTGAATTCAACCGGGTCTTCTGCCGTGCAGAGATTGATCCCCGGCTTGTTCAACTCACCCACGGCCGAATACAGGCTCACGGTTTTACCCGATCCCGTCGGTCCGGTCACCAGCACCATGCCATAGGGTTGATTGATTGCGTCCTTGAACCAATTGAGCGGCTCTTCCTCATAGCCCAGCTTGGCCATATCCAACTGTAGATTGGATGGATCCAGCAGCCGCATGACCACCTTTTCACCGAACAGCGTCGGCAACACAGAAACGCGGAAGTCGACCGTCTTGGCCTTGGACAACTTGAGCTTGATGCGGCCATCCTGCGGCACCCGGCGTTCGGAAATGTCCAGCCGCGCCTGAATCTTGATGCGGGAAACAATGGCATCGCGCATCTTCATCGGCGGCCGCATGATCTCATGCAACACGCCATCAATGCGGTAACGCACACGCAACACCCTTTCATACGGTTCTATATGGATATCCGAAGCACCGCGCCTGATCGCATCCAGAAAAATCAGATTCACGAGCTTGACGACCGGAGCTTCCTCAGTAGCAGAGGCCAAAGTGACCTCGTCCATCTCCTCGGTCTTTTCCACCAACTCCATTTCACTGGCGCCAAGGTTCGCCATAACGTCTTCGAGCTGTGAATCACTGCTGGATTCTTCATCCAGCTTCAGGACAAGCTGGCTCTCCGGCACAATAACCACATCCACCTGACAACCGCTGACAAAAGCCATTTCATCCAGCGCATGGATGTCATACGGATCGGAAACAGCCAGCGTCAGCGAATTGCCTGTGCGCCTGATCGGAAGGGCCAGATTCTTGCGCATAATATCCTGTGAAATTTTCGGAAGGTTTTCACCAATCTCCAGCTCTTCCAGATTCACCACCGGACGGCCGTAGGATTTACTTATGAAGGAACAAAGCTCCTCCTCCGTAAACAGGCTGGATTTGACCAGTTGAGACGTGAAGGTTTCACCGCTGAGTTTTGTCTCGCGTATAAGATTATCCAGCTGCTCGCGCGTGATGCGATTCTGGCGCAGCAGCATATCGCCCAGGCGCGAGTGTTTCATGACTCAGACCTGCGGGCATCCAAATGGCGTTTCGCCATTTGTGATGTGACATCCCAGGCGGGAAGCATGGCGGCTGGATGACCTAACTTTGCCTCCAGCCAGCGCAAGGTGGACAACTTTTCCGGCTGCTTTTCATGCCAGAAGCAAAAAGACGCAGCGCCTTGAGCCACCAGCATGGCCAAGCCGTCCATGGCCGGCCGGCCGGCCTTCCCGGCAGCGGCGACAAACGCAGTGGCTCCATCGGCGGCATAAACAGCATCCATTGCCATGCCTTCCCCGGACAAATCAAATGGAAAAGCACCGCTCTCGACATCCAGGCCAATGCTGGTCGTATTGATCAGCAAGGCGGACCTGGACGATGCGTCGTCTACCTCACGCTGTTCCCAGGCCACGGTTTCAACGCTCATATCAGGATATTTTTCCCGAACATGCCCGATCAACTCCTGCAGGCGCTCCTCACTGCGATTGCATATCCTGAGCCGTGCTGCCTTGGCATGCGCCAAAGCGTGCGCGATGGCGCGAGCAGTGCCGCCAGCGCCAAACATCAGCACTTCGGTTTTCTCCATGTCCATGCCCAGACCCACAAGCACATCATGCACCCCCTGCCAATCGGTATTCGTCGCCAGCCAGCCATCGCCACTGTGCTTCACCGTATTTACAGCCCCGATACAGGCCGCATCCGTGTCCGCCCTCACTATATCAAACACATCCTGTTTGTGCGGCACGGTAATATTAAAGCCCTCAACCCCCAGCGTAAGCAGGCCATCCAGCGCACTTACCGCCTCACCGGACTTCACATGAAACGGCACATAAACCGCATTAAGGCCAGCCTGCTCGATGAAACGGGACTGAAACACCGGCGACAGCGAATGCGCCACCGGATCGCCGATGATGCCGTACACCTGGGTTTCGCCACTCAGATTCATCTCAGTTCTGCCCTGTACGGACATATTGAGCATATGGATGCATCATTCAACCGTCACCGATTTGGCCAGATTCCTGGGCTGATCCACATCCGTTCCCTTGATGCGGGCCACGTGATAGGCCAGCAGTTGCAACGGCACTGTCGTCAGCAATGGCGCAATAAAAAAATCACCTTGCGGAATACGCACCACCGCCTCGACATGCTTCGGACACTTCGATTCAGGCATATCGGTAATCAGGATAACCCTTGCGCCGCGTGAGCGCACCTCCTCCAGATTGGAAAGCACCTTTTCAAGGTGATAACTGACCGGGGCAATCACGATCACAGGCAATTCCTTATCAATCAGCGCGATCGGCCCGTGCTTCATCTCTCCGGCCGCATATCCCTCGGCATGCAGATAGCTGATCTCCTTCAGTTTCAAAGCGCCTTCCAGCGCCACCGGATAGCACGGCCCCCTCCCCAGAAACAGTGCTCCGCGCACGTCGCCAAAACTGCCGGCGATCTGTTCGATCCGGGCCTCTTCCTGCAACAACTGGCGCAATTGCGGAACCACGGCACGCAAGGCCTCAAGCTGCTGGCCGATTTCATCCGCGGTCATGGCGCCCGTGCGGCGGGCAAGCGCCAGAACGAACAGCATCAATACAGCGAGCTGTGCCGTGAATGCCTTGGTCGAGGCCACGCCGATTTCCGGGCCTGCATGCAACTCGATGACGCCTTCGGCCTCTCTCGCCACCGAAGAATGCGGCACATTCACCAGAGCCAGGGTGTGATTATCGGGCGTATGTCCGGAAAACAGGCGCATCGCCTCCAGGGTATCCGCCGTTTCGCCCGACTGCGACAACGTCACAAACCAGGTATTCGGGCCGATGACCGGATCTCGATACCGGTATTCCGATGCCATATCGACCTCAACAGGGATCTGCAGATAATGCTCCAGCCAGTAGCGCGCTACCATCGCGGCATGATAGGAGGTGCCGCAGGCGACCATAACGATACGGGCCGGCAGCGGCGCTTCATGGACGAAAGCCGCTTGCGGGAAATGGATGTCGCCATCCTTCACATAGGCATTCAGAATATCGGCTACAACGCGCGGCTGTTCATGGATTTCCTTTTCCATGTAGTGGCGGAAACCGCCTTTATCCACACTGGATGCTTCAACCGGCATCGGCGCCCAGGGCCGGCGAACGCTATTTCGTTTCTCGTCATAGATATCGGTGGTAAGCAGAGACAGACAGCAGTGATCGCCTTCCTCAAGATAAAGCACCTCATCAACCATGCCGGCCAGGGCCATGACATCTGATGCGGCATACACGGCGTCCCGGCTGCGGCCAAGCAGCAGCGGGCTGCCTCGTCGGGCCACCCAGAGGTGTTCCGAATCCCCGGCGACCATGGCCACAATGGCAAACGAACCCTGCAGCTCGGACAGCGTGGATTGCCAGGCGGTCATTAAATCCCCTGATTCCTTAATATGTTGTGAGAATAACCAGGGCACGACTTCCGTATCGGTCTCCGAGGCAAATTGAGCCCCGTTACTCTGCAGGCGCTGGCGCAGCACATCATGGTTTTCGATAATGCCGTTATGCACGACTGCGACAGCGTCGGACAGATGCGGATGCGCATTGTATTCGGTGGGAGCCCCATGTGTGGCCCAGCGTGTATGGCCAATGCCTGAGTGGCCGGACAGAGGCGCCCTGTCCAGAACCTGCAACAGCTTGGTCAGCTTGCCGGATTGTTTGCAGGAAGCGAAGGTGTGGTTGGCTGCCACACAGATGCCGGCGCTGTCATAACCCCGGTATTCCATGCGCTTCAGGCCATCCAGCAGATGCGCCTGTATATCCTGATGCGCAATCGCACCGATAATGCCGCACATCAGTCCGGCTTCTTGCTCGGCCGCTGCCAGGTTGGAACATGCCGCTGTTCCGGCCGGGCCGAAAGCGTCAGACCTCCAGCCTTGACGTCCTTGGAAATAATGGAGCCGGCGCCAATCGTGGCATCATCACCCACCTCAACCGGTGCAATCAGCTTGGTGTCCGAGCCAATAAAGACCTTGTCCCCAATCCTGGTCTGGTGCTTGTTGGCGCCATCGTAATTGCAGGTAATGGTGCCGGCGCCGATATTGCATTTCTCGCCCATGACCGTATCGCCAATATAGGTCAGGTGGTTCACCTTGCTGCCCCGCCCGATAACAGAGTTCTTCACCTCGACAAAGTTGCCGATGCGCGCTTCTTCATCCAGCTCAGCCCCGGGACGCAGGCGGGCAAAGGGGCCGACATTCGTATTGCTGCCGACATTGGCGCCGTGAATATGCGTGAATGCAAAGACATCAACACGATCATCAAGCCAGGCATCGACGAGCACGGCATACGGCCCCACACGGCACTCATCACCAATATGAGTCGAGGCGATCAAGTAGCAACCAGCCTGAATAACGGTATCCATGCCGATGCGAACCGTGGCCTCGATACGCACTGTTTCCGGGTGTTCGATGGTCACGCCTTTCATCTGCCAGTCGTAAATAATCTGACGCTGCATGACGGCTTCGACCGCAGCTAATTGCGCCCGGTCGTTAATGCCGGAAATCTCACTGGCATCGTCAACCTGAGTTACCTGAACCTCTAACCCTTCTTGCAAAGCCAGTGGAATAATATCCGGCAGGTAGTATTCCCCCTGGGCATTGTTATTCTCAATCCGGTGCAACATGTCAAACAGCACATCCCGCCGTACACAATAAATGCCACTGTTGATCTCGCGAATTCTTCGCTGTTCGGTGCTGGCGTCCTTTTCTTCGACGATGCCCAGGCAGCAACCGTCATCCCCTCGCAATATGCGGCCATATCCGTGCGGATCATCGAGTTCGGCGGAAAGCAGGGAAATGGCGCTTCCAGTGGCCTGCTGCGATGCGATCAGGTTGGTCAGGGTTTCGGATTTAAGCAGAGGCGTATCGCCACAGACAATGAGAACGTCCCGAGCGGCCTTTCCGACCTTCTCGCATTGCAGGACGGCATGGGCCGTCCCCAGTTGCTCTTCCTGCACCACCCATTCCAGTCCACGTGGCTGGCCGATCTTCTCACGCACGTGCCCGGCGCCATGGCCGATCACTACGGCAATACTCATCGGCTTCAGATTCTCAACACCGTGCAGCACGTATTCGAGCATCGGACGGCCAAGCACCGGATGCAGCACCTTCGGCTTGTTTGAGCGCATGCGCGTACCCTCGCCGGCGGCAAGGATCACAACCTGAACTTCAGGATGGTGCTGGGTCATATCGTCCTCCGGTTCACACTTGAGTCAGACGGCATATACTAACACCAACACAAATAAAGCCATATGCAGCGAGTCTCTGGGCAGTCATTCCGCAAGGCGCATCGGCGCAGCCATAGCACGGCTATGGTAAGCCGGGGCAACGCTGCAAATGGCAGTCCAGCGGCTCGCCCGGAGGGAGCCCCACAGGCGGCTCGGCTCTGCGTTACGGTGCTTGTCAAGGGTAACGGCCATTCCCTGCGTATCGTGCTTTGATCCAAATCGCCTGTGGGACTCTGTATGTAGCTTTATTTGTGTTGGTGTTAGCAAGATACGCAAAAGGGTCGCACAATGTGCGACCCTTGCAAAGCTTCAGAAACGTTTAAACTAGTGCTTTTTCTTGCGCAACCACATCAGGCGCGATGCCAGCATGGCAAGCTCGGCCTCAGCAGCAGCGACATCGACATCACCCTTCTGCTTCTCCAACAGCTCTTCCGCGCGCCTTTGCGCTGCTACGGCTTCGGCCTCATCAATGTCGGAAGCGCGTTCAGCGGTATCGGCCAGTACGGTGATCGCATCCGGCTGCACTTCCATATAGCCGCCGGAGATGAACACCTCATCGATATCACCGCCTTGTTTGGTGATACGCATCTCCCCAGGCCTCAGCGCCGTCAAAAGCGGCGTGTGCCTTGGCATGATGCCAAGCTCACCGGCCTCCCCCGGCGCGGACAGAAACTCTGCCTCGCCGCGATAAACCTCGCGCTCGGCAGTCGCCACCAATACGCTGATCATTGCCATTAGCCTTTAGCCTGCATCTTCTCAGCCTTCGCGACAGCATCTTCGATGCCGCCGACCATATAGAAGGCCTGCTCCGGCAGATGATCGTATTCTCCCTCAAGGATGCCCTTGAAGGC
Source organism: Zetaproteobacteria bacterium (assembly GCA_003228735.1). GTDB lineage: Bacteria > Pseudomonadota > Zetaproteobacteria > Mariprofundales > Mariprofundaceae > SZUA-181. The sequence goes on along the minus strand of QIFG01000090.1, from coordinate 9,849 downwards.
GTGGATGGTGTCTTCGCGCTTGGCATAGACGCCTGGCGATCCGGTAAACACCTCTGCTACGTGGAACGGCTGGGACAGGAAGCGCTGAATCTTGCGCGCCCGAACCACAACCAGCTTGTCCTCGTCGGACAACTCGTCCATACCCAGAATGGCAATGATGTCCTGCAATTCCTTGTAACGCTGCAATGAACGCTGCACACCGTTGGCTACTTCATAATGTTCCAGACCCACGATCTTCGGATCGAGTTGACGGGAGGTCGAATCCAGCGGATCCACAGCCGGGTAAATACCCAACTCGGCAATCTGGCGTGAAAGCACAATGGTGGAATCCAGGTGGGCAAAGGTTGTCGCCGGCGCCGGGTCGGTCAAGTCATCAGCAGGCACATACACGGCCTGAACGGATGTAATTGAACCTGTCTTGGTCGAAGCAATGCGCTCCTGCAAACGACCCATCTCCTCAGCCAGGGTCGGCTGATAACCCACAGCTGACGGCATACGCCCGAGCAAAGCGGACACCTCAACGCCGGCCAGTGAATAGCGGTAAATATTGTCGATAAAGATCAGCACGTCACGGCCCTCATCGCGGAAGTACTCGGCCATGGTCAGGCCGGTCAGGGCCACGCGCAGACGGTTGCCCGGCGGCTCGTTCATCTGGCCGTAAACCAGGGCAACCTTGTCCAGCACGCCGGATTCCTTCATCTCGTAGTAAAAGTCGTTGCCTTCACGTGTGCGCTCACCCACACCGGCGAACACGGAATAACCACCGTGCGCCTTGGCGATGTTGTTGATCAACTCCATCATGTTCACGGTCTTGCCCACGCCGGCGCCGCCAAACAGGCCAACCTTACCGCCCTTGGCAATCGGCGCCATCAGGTCAATCACCTTGATGCCGGTTTCCAGAATCTCCTGAGCCGGAGCCAGTTCTTCAAAGCTCGGAGCCGCCCGATGGATGGACCAGCGTTCCTTGGAAGCCACTTCCTTGCCTTCAAAGTCGATGCCGTCGCCAAGCACATTCATGATGCGGCCGAGTGTTGCCTCGCCGACAGGCACCTGGATCGCAGCGCCGGTATCCTTGACTGCCATGCCACGCTTGACGCCATCGGTTGAACCCATGGCAACAGTGCGCACCGTGTTATCACCAAGGTGCTGCTGCGTTTCCAGTACCAGATCACCTTCAGCCAATTCCAGTGCATTGTAGATCTCAGGCAATTCGCCGGCGGGAAAACGAATATCCACCACCGGGCCGATCACTTGCACGATTGTTCCTACGCTCATGTCTTTAGTCCTCTCTTTATATAAAAGCTTACTGGGCTGCAGCCGCGCCGGCGCAAATCTCCGCCAACTCCTGCGTAATGGCAGCCTGACGGGCCTTGTTGTACGTAATGCTCAACTCTTTCACGATATCCTTGGCATTATCGGTTGCGCTCTTCATCGCCACCATGCGCGCAGACTGCTCGCATGCCTTGTTTTCGAGTACGCCATGATAAACCAGTGACTCGACATAACGGCGCAGAACACCCTCAAGCACATCCTTGGCCCCAGGCTCGTAGATGTAGTCCCAATAGCCACCTTCCTTCGCACCTTCCGGTACCGGACAGGGCAACAGGCGCGTATACGTCGGCGTCTGCGTCATCGTATTTACAAACTCGCTGTAGATCAGATAGACCTCATCGTAATGACCTTCCAGGTAGTGTTTCATGGCAAGCTCGACCACACCGAGAACGTCGGTAAGATCCGGTGAATCTGGGATGTTTTCGCTGCTGCCGGCCAGATGCACACCGATACGTTGCATGAACATGGCGCCGCGCCGTCCGATACTCAGGGCCTCAAGCTCGGCCTTGATCTCCTTCTTCTTGCCCAGTGTCATCCTGAAGGCATTGGCGTTCAGACCACCGCACAAGCCCTTGTCGGTGCTGATAATCAACAGACCAACCCTCTTGACCTCTTCGCGTTCGACAAGAAAGGGGTGCTGGAATTCCGGATGCGCCTTCATCAGGTTGGCAATTACCTTGTGAATGCCTTCCGAATAAGCGCGCGCCGCCAGCACATTATCCTGCGCCCGCTTCATCTTGGAAGCGGCAACAAGCTCCATCGCCTTGGTAATCTTGGCGGTGTTCTGGATGGCCTTGATCTGGCCGCGAATTTCCTTGGCGGACGCCACCAGAGCTCTCCTTAGTAGGTGCCAGTCGCCTTGAAATCGGCAATCGCCTTGTTCAAGGAGTCGGTCACTTCATCGGTCAGGTTAGGTTCGTCATTCAGACCATTGATCAGGTCGGCATGATCCGCCTTCAAGCAGGCCATATAGCCCTTCTCGAAGTCTTGAATACGCTTGACCTCAATATCGTCCAGATCGCCGTTGTTCAGAGCCAGCAGGATCGCGGTCATCTCAGCCACTGTCATCGGGCTGTTCTCGTCCTGCTTGAGCACCTCAACGCCACGCTTGCCGCGTTCGATCTGCTTGCGTGTCGCCTCATCCAGATCAGAGGCAAATGATGCAAAGGCCGCCAACTCACGATACTGCGCCAGATCGAGACGCAGGCCGCCGCCAACCTTCTTCATGGCCTTGGTCTGGGCCGCGCCACCCACACGCGATACGGACAGGCCGGCATTGATGGCCGGACGCTGACCGGCGTTGAACAGGTTGGTTTCCAGAAATATCTGACCATCGGTAATGGAAATCACGTTGGTCGGCACGAACGCGGATACATCGCCTTCCTGGGTCTCGATGATCGGCAGCGCCGTCAGCGAGCCTGTCTGCCCCTTGACCTTGCCCTTCGTGAACTTCTCCACATAGGTCGCATCCACGCGGGAAGCGCGCTCCAGCAGACGCGAATGCAGATAGAACACATCGCCCGGATAGGCTTCACGTCCCGGTGGACGCCGAAGAATCAGGGATACCTGACGATAGGCCCAGGCCTGCTTGGTCAGGTCGTCATAAACAATCAGGGCATCCTCACCGCGGTCGCGGAAGTATTCGCCCATGGTGCAGCCTGAATATGGCGCAATATACTGCAATGCCGCAGACTCGGAAGCGGAAGCCGCTACCACGATGGTGTTCTCCATGGCGCCATGCTCTTTCAGCGTACGCACCACGGTGGCCACCGTCGAAGCCTTCTGGCCAATCGCAACGTATATGCAGGTCACGCCGGTATCGCGCTGGTTGATGATGGTGTCAATCGCAATCGCGGTTTTGCCGGTCTGGCGGTCGCCAATGATCAGTTCGCGCTGGCCACGGCCAATCGGAACCATCGAGTCAATCGCCTTGATGCCGGTCTGCAACGGTTGATCCACTGATTTACGCTCAATCACGCCAGGCGCAATCTTTTCCACCGCCCCATGTTCAGTTGCCTTCACCGGGCCTTTGCCATCGATCGGCTGGCCGAGCGCATTGACAACGCGCCCTTTCAGGCCTGGGCCAATCGGCACCTCGAAGATACGGCCGGTGCATTTCACCTGATCGCCTTCTCTGAGGTGGGTGTACTCACCGAAGATCACAGCACCAACGCTGTCCTCCTCAAGATTGAGCACCATGCCCAGGGTATCGCCGGGAAATTCCAGCATTTCGCCTGACATCGCCCCGGACAACCCGTGAATAAGGGCCACGCCGTCGCCGACCGAGATCAGTCGTCCGACATTGGCGTCTGCAGCCGCTGCCTTATAGCCTTTGATCTGCTCTTTGATAATTGAGCTGATTTCTGCGGTATCCAGTTTCATCGTTGCTATCCTCTACCCTACGAAACCTAAATTAGTTTATGCTGCTAATGCGCGGCGCAGGCCTTCGAGCTTACCGCGCAGGGAATAATCAATCTGCCGATCTCCGACGCGAATGATGACGCCGCCCATAATGGAAGCATCCTCATTTACCTGCAGTTGCACCTTCTTGCCAAGACCCTTGACAATGGACGCTGAAAGCTTGCTCTTTGTCTCGGCGTCCAGTTTGACGGCGGTGGTTACTTCGGCCACAACCTCGGCTGCCGCTTCGAGTTGCATGTCTTCATATAACTCGGCAATTTCAGCCAGCAGGCAACCCTTGCCGCGGTCGCAGAGCATGTCGATCAGTGAGACAAGCTCCTTCGGCAATTTACCAGCGGCCTTGTTCAGAACGGTAGCCGCCAACTCGGGCGGAAGCTTTGGATCGGCAAGCAGCCTGCTCACATCCTCCAACTGCGATACCTGAGCCAACACTTCAAGGCCAGCCATCAGATCTGCACCCTCCTGGGCCAATTCAAACAACGCCCGGGCGTAACGGCGCGCAATGACGCGTGCGCTCATGCGCGCCCAATTCCCTGGCTGATCACGCCATCAATCAGCTTGGCATGACGCTTGGCATCCAACTCGGCACCCAGCACGCGCTCTGCGGCCAGCACGGCCAAGTCAGCAACTTCCTTACGCAGGCCCTGCCTGGCGCGCTCGATTTCAGCCGTCACCTCTTCGCGCGCTGCATCAACAATGTTCTGTCCGTCTTCACGCGCCTTGTTGACAGCCTCTTCGCTGACTTCAGCGGCACGCTTTTCAGCCGCGCTGACAATCTCCTGCGCACGAGCCCTGGACGCCTTGAGCAGTTCCTTGATTTCGGCCTCGGCCACTGCCTTGGCTTCCTTGCCAGCATCCGCTGCTGCAAGGCCCTCGGCAATTTTCTTGGCGCGCCCCTCCAGCAGGTCGTTCAACGGCCCGTACAGATATTTCCTCATCAGAAACACCAGGGTCAGGAAGACTACTATCTGGCCAATAAAGGTCAGGTCTATACTCATGACACTACCTCGCCACCTTCATATAATTTCGTACCTGTCACTACCTAGCCGAGAAACGGGTTGGCGAACAGGAACCACAGTGCAAAAGCCATGATGATGAACGGGAAGGACTCCATCAGGCCGGCGAAGATGAACATGTTGAACATCAACTGTGGCCGCATCTCAGGCTGACGGGAAATCCCTTCCAGGGTCTTTGAACAAATCAGACCCCAACCGATGGCGGAACCCAGGCCGGCGGCGGCCAGAATCACACCTACGGAAATCGCCGTTGCAGCTGTAATGATTGTTGTTGCATCCATTATACCTACTCCTATCGCAGTTAATTCTAAATATCGTTTAAACGATCAGTGTTCCACCGGCTGGTGCGCAATAGACAGGTACACCACGGTGAGAATCATAAAAATGAAGGCCTGTAGCAACCCGATAAACAGGTGGAATATGGTCCAGCCAAGGCCAACAAAGAAGCCGAAGAACATGCCAACCACACCGCCGCCCAGCAGCAGGAAGGAGATCAGCAGGAAAATCACCTCGCCGGCAAACATGTTCCCGAACAGACGGAAGGACAATGACAGCGGCTTGGCAATTTCTTCAACCAGCTTCAGAACTAAATTTAACGGCACAATCAGATAACCAAATGGCTTCGGAACCAGATTGGCGAACGGCTCAAACAGCAGTTCCTTGATGAAATGCACAGGCTTGAGCTTGAACTCGTAATACAGCACCAGCACAAAAATAGAAATCGCCATGGCTGCCGGCAGGTTCAGGTCATTCGTCGGCACCGGCCGGAAATGCGTCACACCGAACAGGTGGGCGATATTGCCAATAAGATAGGACGGCAGGATATCCAGTGTGTTCACCAAGAAGATAAAAATGAAAATCGTCATGGCCAGAGGGGCGATCAGGGGATTGTGTACCGGGAAGTTGTCCCTCACCGTCTGGTTGATGAAGTCGACGACCGACTCCATAAAGTTCTGGGCGCCGCTTGGTGCGTCTGCTGTCAGCCTTTTCCCCAGCCACAAGCTGAAACCAACCAGGCTGGCCGCCACCAAAATAGAGATGAGCATGGTGTCCAGATGGATTTGCATGAACGGGTTTTTCTCATCAATGACATAGGTCCAGTACTGGAGGTGGTCGGCAATGGTGCTGCCATGTTCTTGTTCTGACAAAAACCCCTCCCCCCTAGGACTCTATTTTCGAGCGGAGGGCAGGGTACCCAAAAAGGGCCAATTGTGCAACCAGTAATCCGCCGGCTACGGCGAGCAGATGCAGCCCCAGCAGGTGGGCAAGTACCAGAGCTCCCAGCAGCGCCACAAAGCGAATCACGGCCCCCAGATACAGAATGCGCTGGCCTGTGATCTGATCCAGCGCCGCTGCGCGCTCCACCCGTCCGGCCAGCCAGAGGCTGTTCAATGCGGCAAAAGCCGCGCCATATAAAACGGCCAGACCAAACCACAGGCCAAGCCAGATGGCAACGCCCGCCGCGGCAACCAGACCGCAAATAAGCTGCCACTTGATGGTGGCCCGAACATTGCCGGACCAGGCATCTCCCTGCATGTCACTGTCGTTGCCCAACGCAGGATCCTCCCTCCCATGCTCCACATTTACCCCCCTAGTTCGACAGAGATCGAATCTCTTCGATAGAGGACTCCACCATCTTTCCAGCTTCTTCCCGGCTGAGATTCCTGTTCAGAAGCTTCTTTGTTGCCAGCATAGAAATCTCAACAGCGATGCCTTTAACCTCTTTCATCGCCTGCTCCCTGGCATACTCCAAATCTTCAGCAAATGCTGCCTTTTTTCTTTCCACATCTTCCTCAAGTTGCTGCATCGCCTTGCTGTGCGCCTTCTCCGCCCGGCTCTGCGCCTCATCCAATATCTCTGTGGCCCGTTCATGAATGGATGCCAATTGCTGCTGATAATCTACCAAGACCTGCTCGGCCTGCTGCTTCATTTTTTCTGCCTCTTCCATATCCCCTCGAATACGGGAGACCCGCTCATCCAAGATATGATGGATCGGAGGCAATATGTATTTCCTGAACAGAAGCAGCAAAATACCAAAAGAGATAATCGCCCAGAAAATTTGTGAGGGGAAATTACTGGTTTCGAACTGGGGCAGGCCGGCGCCTGCTTTCTCAGCCGCCGCGAAAGCCGTACTTATCATGATGTGCATACTTCTCTTATGACTGCCCCATGATGATAAAGGCAATAACCAACGCATATAGCGCCACTGTTTCCACCAGCGCAAAGCCAATCCAGGCATACTTGGAAATTACAGCTTCATTGCCCGGTTGACGGGCAACCGCCTCAATCATTTTGCCAAACACATATCCAATGCCAAGCCCTGCTCCAGCCATGCCGGCAGCCGCCAGGCCCATGCCAATCGGTATCGTTGCAGATGCATCCATAGTGATCCTCCTGTACCAAGCGTGAAGCGTTTATCCCTGGCCCTCCAGCGCATCATCCAGATAAACGCAAGTGAGAATTGTGAAAATGTAAGCCTGAATGAAGGCAATGAACACCTCAAGCGCCATAAACACTACCATGAACCCCAAAGGAACCCAGTGAAGGTACCATGGAGCCGCCAGCCCGAGAAAGGCAAGCACGGCCAGCACAGCATGCCCAGCCGTCATATTTGCAAACAGTCGAAGCGCCAATGAAACCGGTCGGGCCAGAAATGAAATAAGCTCGATAGGAATCATCAGCGGCAGCAGCCATGGCGGCAATCCGGATGGTGCAAAGGCGCGGAAAAACCCGGCGCCATATAAATAAATCCTTAAGAGAATCGAGAAAACAAATACTGCGACCGCCAACGTAGCAGTCACAACCAACTGGGAGGTAGGCGTAAACGAGCCCGGAACAAGCCCCAGTAAATTACAAAACAGAATAAAGAAAAAAAGCGTAAAAATCAGCGGCAAAAAACGCCGCCCTCGACCACGGGTATTCTCATCCAGAATCCTGCATATAAAAATATATGCGGCTTCAGCCAAAGCCTGCATGCGGCCGGGAACCAGTGCGGGAGAACGCAGGGCAAACCGGAACAAGGCAAAGGCTACGGCTACCGAGAGCCACATCCAGACTACCGAGTTGGAAATGGAGATGTCGACACCAAACAGCTCCAACTCCAGATAATTGACCACCTGGAAGTGATGCAATGGCTCCAGTTTTACCTCGGCAACAGACACTATGAGTCCTTTTCTTCTCCTGGATCTTGCTGCCTTTGCATATCAAACTGCAAAACCCGGTACAGGTTCAGGAAGCCGGCAGAAACACCGAACAGAAAAAACAGAAGAAGAAGCCACGGACGGGTGCCCAGCCACCTGTCCAGCAGATAGCCGGCACCCAAGCCGATCATGGTGGCAGCGACCCACTCGGTGCCGACACGAATCGCCCATTGATAGCCTGCAGTGTGCTTTACGATGGCTTCGCTCCCTGTCAGCTCAGTCTAGCACAGCAGCTGCTATTTAAGAATATGGCCGTTAGTCGTCCTCATAAACGGCGTTCAGGCCATCAAGATACTGGCCGGCCACCGTACGTCCGTCTTCGAGACGCGCATCCGGGCTTTGCCCCAGCGCAATCACCGAAGCGCGGGCATAGCCGGACTTCTCTTCCATGCTCATCTCCTGCCAGTCGGCCACATCGACAAAGCCGTCGCCGGTCTTGTCGAACCGGGCATCCACCGAAGCGGCCACGGCCAGCCCGGCCATAGACAGCAAACAGATCACAAGAACCGGAAACCCCCTGGTAAGCATGGGATCAATACCGGTAGTGCTCGGGCTTGTACGGGCCTTCGACCGGCACGCCGATATAGCCGGCCTGCTTCTCGGACAAAACCGTCAACTTGACGCCGATCTTGGCCAGATGCAGGCGCGCCACCTCCTCATCCAGCTTCTTCGGCAATACATAGACTTCATTACCGTACTGGCCGGTCTGGTTGAACAGCTCGATCTGGGCCAGCGTCTGGTTGGAGAATGAATTGGACATGACAAAGCTCGGATGGCCGGTGGCGCAACCCAGGTTCACCAGACGCCCCTCGGCCAGCAGGATAATGCGCTTGCCGTCCGGGAAGATGATATGGTCGACCTGCGGTTTGATGTTCTCCCACTCGTACTGCTTCAGCGCCGCCACCTCGATCTCGTTGTCGAAATGGCCGATGTTGCAGACAATGGACTGATCCTTCATCGCCGCCATGTGATCATGGGTGATGACGTTGAAGTTGCCGGTCGTGGTCACAAAGATATCGGCCTCTGAGCATGCCTCGTTCATATCGACGACACGGTAACCTTCCATGGCCGCCTGCAGAGCGCAGATCGGATCAATCTCGGTCACCCAGACCGTGGCGCCGAGTCCTTTGAGTGACTGGGCGCAACCCTTGCCGACATCGCCATAGCCAAGCACCAGGGCGATCTTGCCGGCAATCATCACATCGGTGGCGCGCTTGATGCCATCGACGAGCGATTCACGGCAGCCGTACAGGTTGTCGAATTTGGACTTCGTCACCGAATCGTTGACGTTGATAGCCGGAAACGGCAGATCGCCACGCTCCTGCATCTGATACAGGCGGTGTACGCCTGTCGTCGTCTCTTCGGTGACGCCCCTGATATTGGCCAGCGTCTTCGAGTACCAGCCCGGCTGATCCGCGATCCGCTGCCTGATCGTGGCAAACATCACCTCTTCTTCCTCGGACTCCGGATTGTCGAGCACGGAGATATCCTTCTCGGCCTTGGCTCCGAGAATCAGCAGCAGTGTGGCATCGCCGCCGTCATCAAGGATCATGTTCGGCGTGCCGCCATCGGCCCACTCCATGATGCGGTGCGAATAGGCCCAGTATTCCTCCAGGCTCTCGCCCTTGAAGGCAAAAACCGGCGTGCCATCCTCTGCAATCGCAGCAGCGGCATGATCCTGGGTTGAAAAGATATTGCATGAGGCCCAGCGCACCTCGGCGCCCAGCGCCTGCACGGTCTCGATCAGCACGGCTGTCTGAATCGTCATATGCAGCGAGCCTGCAATGCGCGCACCCTTAAGCGGCTGCTCGCTCCGGTATTTCTCGCGGATTGCCATCAGGCCGGGCATCTCGGTTTCGGCGATGGCGATCTCCTTGCGG
>QIFG01000077.1 GCA_003228735.1 Zetaproteobacteria bacterium | reverse complement strand
CCGCCGACCATCCATGCCAGGCCACCAACGCAAAGGCCGAGCCAGAGAGGCCAGGTGATGAAGAACACAAACTGAATCTTGGCCATCAGGCCGCGCCTCCCGTGGCGTCGATGATGGTCAGGTGGATGTCGGACTTGTCCTTGCACATGGTCAGGAGTTCGCCGAAGCCCTTGCCGGAGTGCGTCACGGCCTGCTGGCCGCTAAGCGGCTCGAACTGCTCGCCGACAACGACGCAGCCCCTGCTGTCTTTCAAAGGAACGTTTCCCTTGTGAAACAGGATGTTGGTGCGGCCTGGCACGTTCATGATTTTTAAGCAGAGGCCAAAGTGCGGCGACAGGTAGAGCCTGCACGGATACTCGTCGGCCGGAATGCATGAAACATTGACGGCATTGAACTTCCATGGCAGTTCGGCAGTCAGGGCAAACGGGATATCGCCGGAAAGAAGGACACCGAAAGTTCCTTCTTTATTGCCAGCGATGCGTTTGATCGTCAGGGACAGGGTCACGTCTCAGTTCTCTCCTTCGGCTTTTCTAAACTGGGCAGGGGAGCCCTGCTTGGAAAAACCGTCCCGGTTCGCCGGGACGGACTCTTCCTGCTGCGGAATCGTTAACCGGACAAAACCCGGGATATTCGACGGTGCACAGTCATTGGTTTCACTGAGTCTGCGTAAGCTGATGCCCGACGATGCCACTGACCTAAGTAGGGGCTGGTTGACATGGCCATCTGCATATCGCCGCCAATCGGACGTAGGCCATCATTGATTGGTGACAGACCGGCACCGATCTTCGGCACAGGCGCGTGAAAACCGTTGTCCTGATCGGACACGGTATGGCATGACAGGCATGCCATCTGCGGCGCATCGACGGTTGTCTTGGCGACGTTATCGCCAGGAACACCACCTGCGAACGCAGGAGCCGCCCAGGCCATGCTTGGTGCAACCGCGAGTGCGGCGACAGCAAGAACAACGAAGACAACCATGGAAAGGAAAAACTTCTTCATACTTTTACTCCTTCGGGCTTTCGCCCTGATTAACCGGGGCTGCGTTACAGCCCCGGGTTTCAGATACCATTAGGCAGGGTTTGCCTCCTGCCACAAGGCATCCCGTAGGGCTGCCGTGACAGTGATTCCGCCGACAGATTCCAGAGCAAAGCAGTCTGGTCTGCCGTCCTTCGTCCAGTGCTTCTCCTCGCCAGGCGTGAGCTTGGCGACGGCAGCCTTGAACTCGTCCAGGGTCGGAGGTGCCTTGTTAGCGGCGGCTTTGTCGGCTGCGGCTGCTTTCTTCGGCGACACATCGGTTGCGGCGCCTTTTTCAAGCAGTTCATTGGCCAGATCGGCATCGATGTCCGTGCCGACTTCCAGTTCAGAGCCCGCGGGATAACAATTTTCCTTTTTCGGGCCGAACTGGACGAAGTTGGAGGTGAGAATGTTTTTAGGCATACGTCACCCCCTAGTTCACGGTTGCGCAGAAAGACGCATCGGGGCGGTAAGGCACCGTCAGCGGAGCGCTCTGCGACATCAGGAAGCGAACGGATGGGTCCTTCGTCACCCACGACTTGACGAACATCTCGCGGGCCAGCAGGCCGTCTGCCGTAGCTCCAGAGATGCCGGAAAGACCGGATGACAGCGCATCCTCATCTTCGATGGCGCCGAAGTGGCGGACACCGTCGATGCGGGATGAGCCGAGGATCACTGTGTTATCCGGGATCATCGCGGTTTCGGTTCCCGTATCGGGATCCACATACCAGTCTGAATAGACCCAGTATTTCACGTTGTCGATCGAGCCTTTGTAAGACAGCCCGAGCGCGGCCATAGAGCCCAGTACCACGGTGTCCGGCGAACCACGGCGAATATCCAGAACGTCCTTGACCTTCTGGTCTGCGATGAAGAAACGATAGGCCAGGGTATCCATGACCACGTTATCAATGACGGCACCGCTGTTCTTCAGAATAGTCAGCGCCCAGTCCTCGATATTCTCCTTCGGAGAGATGCCGGCCTGGCCCCATCGGGCCGCGCCGGCCAGCGTGACGGTGTGGTTGGCATTTCGGCCAAAGTCCACGACGACGGTATCAAAGCCTTCGCCCTTGACCGTCACCTTGCCTGTGCGCACGGTCTCGGAAGCCATGACCTCCATGCGGCGGGTCAGCATATTCTGCTGGTCTGCCATCTCCTGGATCAGCTTGGCAGATCGCCGGTCGGCCGGAGTCATGCTGCCGCCGATCTGTTCGCCAGCGATACGCTTCAGGGTGTCGGCAGGATTAAAGATCCGCTTGTCCTTGACGTAGGCGGTCTCGAAGGTGGCGGTTTTATACCCGAGGGCTTCAACGACCTTGCCTTCAACCAGGGGGGAAACGAACGGGGCGATACGACGCTTGCCATTCTCAATATCGAACTTGATCTCCTTGGTCTGCGACTGCGAGACCATCGGGAAGAACAGATTCAGAATCGCGGCTTGTGCCCGTAACAGGCTGTCCACAACTCCGTTCAGGGTTGCTGTTGCGAAAATATCCATTTGCTTAGGCCTCCTACGCCGATGCTACTTTCTTGAGATGGACGCCGACCGCACGCAAGTCTTCGCGTACCGAGTCGGCTGTGTGGCCCGTGCCGAAGTTCAGCTTGGCCTCGTCGAATTCGCCGGCATCGTAAATGCTGGCTGTGACATCGCCGCCGCTGGCATCGGCATCCTTGGCCAGGATGGCGCGGGCCACATTACTGCCATCAACAGCGGCAGATGCGCTCAGCAGGTATTTCCCGCCGGCAGTGATCTTGCCCAGCACGGCGCCGCGCAGGAGCGCTGCCGAGCTGATAAGGGTCACATCGCGGGAGACGATGTCGGCGTCCCCTGCGATCAGGCCGTCGGGGTTATAGTTTTCAGTTGAAAAGCCAGGTGTCGGGCTCATGATTGTCCTCCTTGGATAACCTTCAATCCGGCCTTATGTCCGGAATTGAGAATCTGTTGCACCGGCGAGTCCTGATTGGTGTCCTCAGGAGCGCCGGGCTTCTTGTGGAATTGCGACTGCTTCATGCCGGCGGTGGCCTTGGACAGCCGAACGTGCTCGGCCTTCATGTCCACAAACGGCATGCCGGTGACGGCGGCTGTGGCCTCTGTGACCGCTGCCTCGTCATCGCCTTCCAGCATCTTGAGATGGCGGCGCATGGCCACGACCTCATTCACCATGGCGCTACGGAACGTCTCGCCTGACTCGATCAGTTCTCCGACCGTTTCCAGCGTGTGCTCTCCGTGCACAGCCTTGATGTCGTCGATCTGCCCGTTTGCGGCAGTCAGTTTTGTTGCGGATTCCTCCAGGCTTGCCTGGGCGGTATCCCGTTCTGTCCGGGCTTTGTCCCGGTCAGTGATCAGGTCGGTGATGTTTTCGTATCCGGCCTGCTTGAGTTGGGCTGTGATATCCATGTTGGTCTCCTCTTGCCCTTGGTCTCGATGGCCGGAGCCACCGGAATTTTGTACGGACTGCTTAGCTGTCAGTCCGTATAATTGATTGAGTTCGCGCAGCTCGGCATCGAAATCCATGCGGCTGCTGTTGCTGGCCTGGTCAGGCTCGGTTGGCGTGGATGCGCCGAGATCGGCGGGCGGCTCGCCCATGTCGGCCAGATTCTCGATGCGGTCGGCAAAGCCGAGATCCACCGCTTTTTCGGCATCCATATAGAAGTCAGTCCCCGCAAGCAGGATGTCCCTGATCTCGTCTGCATTGATATTGGTGCGATAGTCATAGGTAGCGATCACGGATTCGCGGGCCACGATCATGTGGTCGGCATAAGCGCGGATGTCATCTTCGGAACCCCAGACGATGCCGCCGAGATCATGAATCATCATGCGCGCATTTTCGGCAATCACCCGTTCATCTCCGGCCTGGACGATGAAACTGGCGGCGGAGGCTGCAATCGAATCAACCTCTGTGATGATGTGCGCCTTGTGCTTGCGCAACGCATTGTGAATGGCAATCGCTTCGTCAACGAAGCCACCCGGCGAATGGATTCGGACACGGATCACCGAAGCGGAAATACGGCTCAACAGGGCGATGAATTCGGATGCCCAGATCCCCCAGCCGCCGATCTCATCGTAAATGTAGATCACCGCCTCATCGGCGGATGCGTTGCGGAGGGAGCAGAAGCTCTGCCTGTTGCCGAAGGCTGCCGGTTGCAATTTCTTGTGCTTCGACATGGCTACTCCTGCACTGACGGCGCGGTTGTGCACCGATCTGATGGATGGGTGTCGATCACCGGGCGCGGCAGCGCGGCCAGCGTGTACGGGTTTACGGACGCCATGGATATGCATTGCGGGCAGGCATCTGGTGCGGCAATCCAGTCGAATTTGTCTTCGATTGCGCCGTCCGCAACTTCGGCTCCGAACTCATCTCGCTTGGCGGCATCGTGGGCCATGGCCACTTCGGAGCGGGCGATCTGCTCGAACTTCCAACGGAAGCCATCAAACTCCTCGCGCAAGGAACGGGCGATATTGACCGGGTTCTCGCCGGACTTGACTCCGGCCTCAAGAAGTTTCCACAATTTCGGCGAGAAGCGCTTTTCAATATTTGTGGTGAACGTCGTGCTGGCTGTGCCGCGCAGACCGCCCACGGCGGCCAGATTGTTCGGGTTGGCCAGCGGGGCGTCCAGTCCGGATTGTGCATAGGCATCCATGACCCCTTGCGCCCAGGAGCGTATCTGCGCATTGGCGACGGGGCCGATATCGTCGATGTCCCGGCGCAGGGCGTCTTCGGCGAAGCCGGCCATGGCTTCGGTGATCTTGGCCTTGTCAGTTTCGGTGAAGGTGAAGCCTTCCGGGCTGAGGCCGTTCCGTGTCGATGCGCTGGCTGATTCGCCACCGGGCAGGCCATCTGGCCTGGCCGGCAGGCCGAGAAGGGTGAGGGCGCGTTCGCGGGTAGCGTTCCACAGAACTGTCACGCCACGGACGGCATCCTCCTCGACGATATCCAGTGCCGGGTTGTCGAACGGGCGCGTTTCCAGCGCATTGCGGAGATGCGCCTTGTGCCTGGCATGAGGAGATATCGCCGGGCGCTGGGCTGGCTTGAACAGCATCGTCGTGCCGTCGTCATCTTCCTCTGATGCGGGAATCCTGACTTCCTGGGCAACGCTGCCGCCGCTGCGAACCAGCTCGGCCTGGGCGTTCATGAAGTTGGCCTTGGCCAGCTTCTCGACATCGGCCAGGTTCGGTTTCAGATAATCCATGCGCCAGGCCTTGCGCACCCAGCGGCCGCTCTCAAGCTGAATGCGCTCTTCACTCCATGTCCGCCCGCGCGCGCGGAACATGGCCTTGACGGCGCATTCCAGGTGCGGGGCTTCGATGCTGGTGCGCGTATCGCTCTCCTGCTTGATAATCTCGGATTGCGGTCCGGACATCCGCTGGGTTGAGGCGCCCGGAACGCCGAGCATCCAGTCGGGCAGGCCGGCCTTGGCAAGTATCTGGCCCTGCAGATGGCGGGCCGGCATCTCGCATTCGAGCACATGGCCATCACCGCCGATGACGGTCAGCACGACCTCGGAATCTTTGTCTACCGCCGTAACAAAATCAGCGGACTTGCCGGCGCGCTTGGCCGTGATCGCCGAGGCCAGGCCGGTCGCCAGCTTCTTGCGGCGCGCTTCGAGCGGCGTGTCGCCATTCGCATCCACGGCAGATCCCGCCCGCGAGCCCGACTTGTAGCTGAGATGGAAAGACGGGTCGCCGAAGCGTTCCCACACATTCAACAGACCGTTCTCGATCGTGAGCAGCGATTTGGCGACAAGCGGCATCGAGCGGAGCATCGACACGCCATACGGATCGGCATTCTCGTTGTGGTAGGACATGTAGAGCAGGTTCGAGGTGTCCAGTTCGATAAAGCCGAGGCTGGAATAAACGGACGAGATGACGCCGGATGAATACCTGTTCTCCAGGATGTTGCGGACGCGGGCCAGGCCGCCATCGCCGAGGATGTTGCGCATTGGCGCGCGCGGATCGAAGTACCAGATCAGCCTGCCGTCCTCGCCGCGGGCGAAATAGATTTGCTTGGAGTCCGCCACATTCAGGCGGACGACATCCGTGCCTGTCTCGTTCAGGATGAATTCGGGAACGCCGAAGCCCTGCTCGTGCGCTTCATTACGCCAGTTCTGCGCGAAACTGGCCAGGCCGCGCTGGACATCGCCCACCTGAACGCTCTCGGCCCACTCGGAGGCCTCCTGCACCAGGGCTTTGTCTTCGCCGACGATAATCGGCACGCCGTCCAGCATGACCGTGCGGTCGATAGCGGCATCCAGCATCGGGATGGATTCGCGCATGACCTCGTACAGCCCGGGATTGATGGCGCGGCCAATCAGGTTTGAGTAATAGGGCGACCAGATGCCTTGCGCGAAGCCCTGTCTCGGCACCAGTTGGCCGACGGGCGCAGTGGCGTCCGTGGCGGCATTGCGCATGCCAAGCTGATCGTTCACAGAGATCACTCTCGGCGCTTGTGAGCGGTCTACCGGCTGATGCGCCAGTACCTGGTTCACGTGGATTTGCCTGAAAAATGCCCGTACATGGGCGCACGTCTAGCAGACTTTGGCGGACAGTTTCTAAGAAACGAGCCGCGAGGGGGATCAGAAAGTGATCAGTATCTGACGCTGATTAACGCAGATTTTCTAGCGCTCATGTGCGCCGCAGGCGAATGAATCACCGCCACCATCTCCGGCAAGGACGCGATTCAGCATCAGCTGGCGGTCGGCATCGATTGTATGATCGTCCACCGTGGCGAATATACGCCAACGTGAGCCCTGTTTGTAGGTATGGCTGGGGTAGTAGAGGGAAAGCTCCGGATCCAGCGAATACTGGGCACGCCTGGCCTGCATGGCCATGGTTAGCAGGTCTGTGGAAAGCTCCTTGCCG
Source organism: Zetaproteobacteria bacterium (assembly GCA_003228735.1). Lineage (GTDB taxonomy): Bacteria > Pseudomonadota > Zetaproteobacteria > Mariprofundales > Mariprofundaceae > SZUA-181. The sequence continues at coordinate 31,995 of QIFG01000077.1, read as the reverse complement.
TTCTGGCGCAGCGGCACTTCATCCTTCTTTTCATTCTTGGTCATGATCACCTCGCCGGCCAGATCCACGGCGTCATAGCCGCCGCCGAAAGCATAGCCGGTGGCGCGCTGGGCAAGGTCACGATCCGCGAATCTGTCCTCGGACAGGATGCCGATGACCGTGGTGCCTGCACTGCCTGGATCAATGCCCCATGCGGGGCGTTCGGCATCAGGATCGGCCAGCATATCCACGGCACGGATGAACTCGGCCTGGTGCTGATATTCGACGCCGCGCAGGTTGATGCGGGTATGCAGCCGCCACAGGTTGCCGCGCTCCAGCTTGACCATGATTTCGGTCGGGTCGCGGGTCTGGCCAAGGTCTGCGCCGCACCAGTTGTCACCCTTCGGCATATCGGCAAAAGCGGAAAAGACGATGTTCTCGATGGCCGTCCGCCGGTCAGCTTCATCCGCCCATTCACTCAGAGGCTCGCGTCGATCCCACAGCAGGACTTCATTTCCGGTCAGCTTGTTGCCGACCCGGATAGCCTCGAAGCGGGTCAACTCCAGAGACACCTCGCCGCTCTTTGCGTCCACCATCACTTTGAGCCTGCGATATTCAGGGATATCGGTCAGGCACGGCCCGAAGGTTGACCACGGGAAGGCCGTGCTTTCCGGATCGCCCCAACCGCCGAGACAATTCCGCACATATCCGCTTGAATCCTCGCCATGATATTTGCCGATGAAATACCGGCGGCGGGCTTCATTCCAGAACGGATCGGGCATCAGCGATTTCGGCCAGTTGAACTTGATCGTTGGCGGTTTTCCCTTGCCTGTGTATCCGTCCGGATGCCGCCGCTTGAATTCCTCGAACGGCATGGCCTGCTGGCACTGGCTGTAGAAGTCGCAGCTGCGGTCGCCATCCGGCACCGAATAGATGCGGGAAGTGGCGGTCGGCTTCATGGCGCGCCAGAACTCCGACCATATCATGGGATTCTTGAGCTTGGTGGCTTCATCCATCTTGACGAAGGCGTTGGCGTGAATGCCACGGAAGGCGTTGCCGTCCGATCCGGACGGGCGAAAGAATATCCAGGCGCCGGTATTGAACTCCATCAGCAGGTGGTTTTCTTCGTAGCGCTTCCAGCGCTTGCCTTTCTTCAGCCGGGTGATGGCCTTCAGATCTGGATTAAGTTCGACCTGCTCCTCGATAGCGCGGGATATTTCGCCGAGGTGCGAGGAGAGCGGCGCGCCTACCAGGCTGACAGGCTTGCGCAAGCGCCCGCCGTGATTCGTAAATGAACTCCACAGCAACAGTACGGTGATCTCACGGGTCTTGCCGACCTCGGCCGCGTCCTCGTGCACCACGTCGCCGAGGAGGTAGTCGGCAGATTCCGCCTGATACTGCCATTCCTCCGACATCTTCCACGGGCCGCCGGTGTCCGGCTCATGCATGAATGCAGTGGCAAACAGGCTCGGGTATTGCGTGATCAGGTAAAGCTGAAAATCATCCAGCGTGACCGGCTGGCCGTAATTATCCGAGCAGCCGCCGTTCAGCATCTGCTCGAAGCTCCAACTGCGCTTCGCCAGCTCGGCAAGCAGTATCGGCTCCGGGATGCGGATGTCAGACACTGGAAAGAGGCTTACCACAGAGGCACGGAGGCACGGAGGAAAAAGGTTTCACGTCAGAACAACTTCGGATGGTTGTTGCCCAGGATGATATGCTGCACCTTGATGCCATGCGGCTCCAGGCGCTTGGCAATGTCGTACTTGCGATGGCAGTCGTCCGGGTTGTGCTCCATGCACATGATCAGAAGATTCAAGCCTTCGGCCTGGCGCTTGAGAATCCAGTCGATGCCCAGCAGGGAGACCGGGCCATGCAGGCCCCCCAGGACATCGCCACGCCACACATAGTTGCCAAACAAGCGCATCAGATTGCGCTTGTTGAACTCGGCGCGGCGTGAATACGGCTTGCTGCGGATGTCCACCAGCCTGTCGATGCGGTGCTTACGCATTATGCCCTTGAGGGCGTCCAGGCTCAGGCGCTGGTATCCGATGGAATAGATCATTTACACTCTCCCTATGTAGGTGTCCGGGTCTGCGCCTTTGCTGCCCCAGCAGAACATTGACCCGGCAAACATGGCTTCTGCCTGCTCCTTGCTGACGCCAATCAGGGCGTTTCTTTCTTCCACATTGACCGGAAACTCTGTTGGCCAATAGCCGGCTTCGCCCTTTTTCAGAAGTATCGACTGGCCCGTGCTTGGCAGTCGGCTGTAGCAGATATCCGGCAGCTTCGACAAGTTATGTTCCATTTGTGTCATGCGATTACTCCCTTTCCTTAATTTGAGCTTACACTTATTGCGTAAGTGTGGCAAGGTATTCGCCAACAATATCAATCACTTGCGGCGGCGGCATCTGCCGCCAGGCGTTCTTCCACGATCTCGACCATTTTCATCAGCGCGGTCGGCGTGTTGACGATGCTGTACTGTTCCTTTGTGTTGACGATGGCATCGAACACCTTGGCGTAGTGCTCCCGGCTGAGCAGATAGGTGCCATCTGATTGCGCCGTCACGCGGTCGATTTCCTCCGCAGCTGCCTTCAGCCTGTCCACCTCCTCGGGCAGGAACAGGAAGGTCATCATTTTGTAGTCCACGCTGGCCTCGGCGATGGTGTCGAACTCCATGGTTTCCAGCTTCTTGATCGTTTCATCGTCCAGTCCGGCGTAGAGCTTCATGTCCACGCTTCCGATCTCGGCCCACAATTCGGCCAGCAACACCTGATCGTCCTTGCCATCGATGGCGTTGTGCGACAGCTGGATGGCAATCGCCTCATCTCGGGACAATTCCCGATCAATGACCAGGATTAGTATATGCTCGATGCCGGCCTGCGCTGCCGCCTGCACCCGATGATTGCCGGACAGGACCAGCAGCGAGCCGTCCGCCTGGCGGTGGCACAACGGCACGGAATGCAGATTGCCATCGCCTTTGACGTTTCCGACCAGGGTGTTGAATGTCTCGCTCAGCATATAGCGCGCATTCTTTTCCAGCAGCTTCAGCTCGCGCGGATCCACCACGTCCAGCGTCCACGGGAATGCATCTCCCAGTGACTGGTTCAGCTTTTCGATTGTTTCTCGAATCTCATCTTCCATCGTTTCACCACGTCCTTTGTGGAATCTCCGGCGAACTCGCCGGAGTAGTTCAGAAAGCCATCGCCGCGTTTGGCCAGCTTGAATATCCCTCGGTATTTCATGCTGACCGGATTTTTTGTGAAGGCTGTTGTGTAAATGTGCGTATAGCGGGTGATCTGCTTTTCCTGCAGGGCGAGCTGCATTTCGGCGGATATCGTGATCATCAGCATGAGTTTGGCCAGGCGCTTGTGCCTGCGGCTGCGCACCACAAAATCGGACATCATGTAAATGCAGCCGGCTTTGCCCATCGGGGAGTATGGCTGGAATGCTGCAAAGCCGAGCAACTGCTCTCCGGCGAAGACCATGTAGACCAGGCCCGCGCTGGCCGGCGTGATGCCTTTTTTCAGGTACATGGATCGGTAGTGATTCAGCACCTTGTTGTCCGTCTCCACGATGCGGATCGGGGCATCGTCCGGAATCTCGGCGTCCAGGCCGAGGATGTGATACTTCGGCGCGGTCTCCTCCATATTCTTGCGCAGCAGCACGTGCGGGAATGCCATGTTGCTGTAGATGTAGACATCATGCTTGCCGGGCTGATTCAGGCGGGCGATGCATGGCACGTCATCACGCGGGTTGTCGTCGTACAGGATGAAGTCCGACTGCTTCATGCGCTCGATCGTTTCCTCGCGGCGTTCGTCTGTGAGCATGGCATAAGGCGGCTCATTCACCCACAGCAGCACCTCGGCAATGCGCTTATACAGGCGCTCGTAGCCGCCGACATAGGTTGGCAGGAAGCCGATGCAGACACCGCCAGGGCGAGGGAAATAATCGAACACATCGACAGTCGTGTAATCCTCGATTCTGGTTGCGGCCAGGCCCTTGTTGACGCGGTACATCGACAAGGATAGCAGGCGCTCCCAGTTGGTCACGTAGTGATTCCACATGCGCACCTTGTAGTCGGTGTTCTGCTTCTCGAACTTCAGCATTTCCTGAAATAGCAGGAACGAGGCGATCTGGCAGGCGCCGTCGCGGTTCAGATATTCGCCCAGCCAGGTGTACTCCGGGTCCTGAATGACGATATCCGCCTTTCGGTCGGTGAGGGCGTAGCCGATCATAGACGTGTAGAGCGCGATATCGTTGCTGTGCAGCCTGGCATTCTGGCAGCGGCGGGAGATTATCTGCTCGAAGGTGAAGTTGCCCGAGCAGCCGATATACACATCGCGGCCTTCCAGCAGCGTGGCAGCCTGCCAGAATACCTGCCTGAGCTTGGCGGGGATTGAGCCGATGAACATGGGCTAGACCGTGTCCTTTGAGTCACCACCGGGGCGCTTCAGTGAGGCGGTCTGCGCGGCAATCGCTTCATTGATGGCAGTGGCGGCGGTGGCCTTCAGATACCGTTCGGCATATTGCGAGACTGAGCCATCGGGGAATATCAGCCGGTTTCCTTTCATCTGATCCAGCTTGATGCGCAGGACGAAGGGCTGCAGGGCGGAGATGGCGGCCAGTTCGTTTTCGTCCCAGGCCACGCCAAGCCACAGCCAGCGCCACTGTCCGTTTTCATCTTCCGGCGGAGCGCCTGGCGGTTCTTCGTATCGCAGGCAGGTACGGGGCCAGGCCAGCAGCAGCTTCTGAGCGGCTGGATCCGAGACGATCGGCAGAACGTCCTGAATCATGGCGGCTTTCTTCAGTTCGGCCAGCAGTTCGTTCCAGCGATCATCATTCATTGTTTTTCACCACAGAGGCACGGAGGCACAGAGTATTTTTGTTGTTGGAGCGTCCGGGCGGTGTCGAACCGCCGCTGTGCCGCTGGGAGCGGCCATCGCCCACTTCGGACGCTTTTGTGATTTGGGTTCGGTGTGTCATTTTCACCTCTGAATCCTTGTCATTTTTCCGCAATGCTGACACTTGCATCTGTTTTTCTTTTCTGCTTTTTCTGCCAGGGCGAGCAATCGTTCAACCTCTCTATTTGCCCTCGCCTCTTTTTTGCAGAACTGGGCAAGTGCCCAAATGGGATTTAATTGCTCTCCGCAGAGGCCGCATTTCACATATCCGAGTTTCTGGTCAACTTGCAACTTGTTGTGGGCGCAGTTCAAATTATTGACGAGGCTTAAAACAGCGGCAGTCATGCTGTGGGCTCCCTGACATACGGAATCGTTTGAAGATCGCCCTTGAGGTAGAGCGGATGCTCAGGCTCTCCGGGCTTGGTAACGCGCAGGCAAAGTGGATCAAACCCGTGGAATTGCAGCTTCATGTGGTCGCCGTGATTGCCCCAGGCGCAGACGATAATTCCGGCCTTCTGCGCTGCATCCAGGATAAAGCGATCATTGTCCGGGCCGACAGGGTTGGCCGAGGCTTTCATGACGGCGGGCTCTAAAGTGGCGCGGAAGGCGAACAGATTGCAGACCTGAATGCCGCCACAGCCCCATCGCTGGGCATAGCGGATGCACTTGGCCACAGTCGGATCGTTGGCAGACTCGTCCGCCGTGGACGGGTTCAGCATGATGAACAGGCAGACCGACTTCTCCGGCTGCCATATCCGCCACAGCAGATAGCGATACCGCCGGCATGGCGAAAACGTCGCCCCTTCGTACTGATCCCCGAACATGCTCACGCAAACATCCTTTGCTGGCCCTGCATGTCTTTACATCGCGGATTCAGCCAAACACACTCGATACGGACACTCGTCCCAGTGTTTGCAGATATTCGTGCTTTTGTTTGGTGGCATGTCCAATCTGACAGCATCTCGGAATAAAGGTCTGAGGGATAACCGGACAAGACAACACTTCCCTGGCAGTTTCTTAATACTTCGATCAATTCACGGTGCTGATCATCTGACATCTCATGCCGGTAGCATTTTCTGGCCTTTCCTCCTGTGTTATATCGAGATTCGTGAACGTATGGGGGGTCTGCATAAATCAGCGTGTCAGCTGCATCATGCTGCATGATCACACTGATGGCTGGACGGTGCTCAATTATCACTCCAGCAAGGCGGCAGGTGAACGTTTGGATGTGTATGGGGTGCTCAGCCCACAGGTGAGCCGCCAATTTATACGCCCGCATTGAGTCAATCCTGAATCCGGTCGATCCTTTTGTGGCGCCGGCAGACCCAAAGCCCATAAAAGCCCGGATCAATGTTCGCCTGGCCATCTCAACAGGACACTCGGACACATCCCATGCGGTTTCAAACTCTTCACGGGCATATGGAGTGGCGAGCAAAACCTCGCGCAATCTGGCGCTCATTTTTCCGTCCTGCAGTACGCGAAACACATTAACAATCTCGCCGTCCAGGTCGTTGTAAACCTCCGCATAAGCACGGGTCTTTTGCATGAGAACGCTGCCACCACCGCCGAACGGTTCCACATAGCATTTGTGTGGTGGGAAAAAGGACATGATCCACGGAGCAAGCCGATATTTCGCGCCATGATATCGCATGACTGGCCGCGTGATTTTGTTGCCCTTCATCAGCAATGCCCGCTGGGGCCGGTCAGTCATCTTTCACCACCTCGACGTCGATTGCGTTCCTCTTGCTTGCGGCGGGACCGGATGGGCCGAAACGGTCGATCAGGCGGGCGGCAATCTCTGCGGCTGTCTCGAACTCCTCCTCTTTCAGCTTCAGGCCTGCCCTCGCGGCGGGCGTGGCCAGGAACTGAGGCAGATCAATGCCGAGCTGCTGGCATAGCTTCGGAAGCGCCAGCACGCCTGGATGCAGCACTTTCTCCTCGCCAATTAGCTCGCCGGACTTGCCATAAAGCATGCGTGTGACCATCGGGCCGGATTCGTGGATTTCCTCTCGAAGCCGCTGAATGACGGTGAGGTTTGCCGCGAGATTAGCTGCGGCGACTTCGACCATGCCTGTCATCTCGCCGCTGGTCATAGCGCCGATAATTGCGTCATACGCCTGAATCAGAGCCGAGGTGTCCAGACAGCGCTGGCCGGGCTTGGCGTTGCCCTCGTCAATGTGCTGGCACGGATACTTCGGACAGGTGGACTTGCACGGTTGCATGGCCGGCCCGCGCAGAATCGTTTCGGCATACCGGCCTGATTTCCATGCGTTCATGCTTGATGCCGCCTTACCTTCCGCTGTTTTTGGGCCAGTGGATTTCTCGGCCGCGGCCTTCCGCTGAGCCAGCTCAGCCGGAGACAGCTTCTTGCCTGGTGGCCGGCCCCTTGGCTTTTTCCTGCTCATCCGATCAACACCTTCTGCAATCTACTTGGCTTCATCTGGTACTCGATGCACAGCTGCGATTTGTTGTCGCCGTTGTACCTGTTTCGGATTTCCTGCTCTCGGGCTTTGGTTACGAGCTTGCTGAAGTAGTTGGCCGCACAGGGCATGTAGAGCGTCATGCCGATTGGCCCGCCAAGCTCGTCCAGCACGGTGTAGAGCTTTTCTGCCCCTATCTTGCGGCCCAGTGAAACCAGCGGGTCGTCGGATTCCAGCCTGGAAAGGATTTCGTTCATGTCTGACACCCATTGCTGGTTCATACCCCACACAATCCTTCGCATTCGTTGCCGAACATATTGATCTGGCCCTTGTCTTCCATCGTATCCAGGTCAACGTCCTGAAGTGGGATTGCCTTGCGGTGGATGTACACCTTTCCACGGATACCGCCGCTTTCCCGGATTGCATTGTCGAGTTCAACGGCGTCTTGAAACTCTGCGGGCGAGGTGTCGCGCAGTTGCCGCCACTCATAGTCAGAGTGAAAAGGGCAGCCGATGCAGCTTGATCGCGGGACATCGCGCTCTGGATAGTTTGCCTTCAGCCATACGTGGCACGCATCCCTGTCCATCGGCACGTCATAAATGAGCGGGTATCTGTGCGTCTTCCATACCTTGTCGCTTGAGCGCATTCGTTGAGCTTCATCAAAAGAGATTCCGAACCACTGCTCAATCACCGGGTCTTTCGGTGCGCGCTGGCGGGGCTTCAGGCCCATAAGCTCACTGCGCACAAACTTCTCAATCGGGACGATCTTGAACTCTTTTGTGCATTGGCGGCGGAGCATGCCGACAGAGCCTTTCACGTCCTTCGTGAAGTAGGGCATTGTTGTCCAACGCTCACCGCCTTCGGCGCGGCCCCTCACCATGCCGATGGCGGCATCGTCCCTTATGTTGCGACCACTCCCGACAATGTGGACTGGGATACCGTGCCGCTCGGATTCACCTTTAAGCCAGTCGAGATTGTCATAGACCGCCTTTGGCTCCCATCCCACATCTGCGAAAATCGCACAGTCCAGTTTTTGCAACTCACCCTTGCACGACATGAGGAGGGCTGTGGTGGACTGCACGCCAGCACCGAGGGACAGGATGCGGATCACAGATCGGCTCCTGCTTCTTCGATTTCGCGCCAGCGCTCATTCGGCAGCCTTGCTGTGCGTAGGTGGCGCTCGCTGATGGCGATATATCGCCAGGTTGTGATTTCCGAGCCGTGGCCCATCAGAATGCGTATCTCGCCGACAGGCTTGCCTGCGTCGTACAGATCTGTGGCGAAGGTGCTGCGGAGCTTGTGCAGAAACACATCAATGCGGCGCAGGCCTGCGACGTGCGCGGCGCGCTTGATGACAAAGCCGAGGCCGCTATTTCCCAGCGCAAGACCGGAGCTGCCCGCCTGGTGACTGTAAATCGCCACGAAAACTGCGTGCTCGTCCGGAGCGGCAATGCCGGAGCGGACTACGATCCACTTCTGCAAAGCGTCGATCACCGGGCCCTCAAAGGAAACGACGCGATGCTTGGCGCCCTTGCCGAGGATATGCACACGGCCGGAGACAGGGCCCAGCTTTAGCCTGTCCATCGTCAGCCTGCCCATCTCCTGACGGCGCATGCCGGTGGCATAAAACAGCATGAGAATGGCTCGATCGCGGATGCCGATGAGCTTTTGCACGTCCGGGGCCTTGAATAGTGCGGCGAGTTCCATGGTGCTGAACTTCTGCGCCGAGCTTGCGGAGAATTTCGGCGTCGGGACGCCGGCGGTCGGGTCTTCTGCTAACAGGCCACGCGAAACGAGCCAGCGGCAGACTGTGCGCAGGCCGGAAAGGCGGCTGGCCCGGGTGGCGTTTGAGCGGTTGTTGCGGTTCAGGTAGAGGTGGCGCATCCAGGCGTTGACTGTGTCGCTCGTCAGCGGCACGTCTTCGGCCGCTACCCAGTTAAAAAAGTGCTTCGCAGTCAAGCAGTATTTCTCAGCAGCGGAAGCAGAGCCACCAATGCTTATGACGTGGTGATTGTGGAACTCCTGCGCAAGGGCAGGCGACCACCTGAAGGCGGCGGTCATGACGCAGGCTCCAAAAGGCTCGGGATGGTGGGAAATCCCCAATTTTTGAGAGGTACATAGTGTAGGCGGGCAGGCATCCAAGATTGAGATTTCGATGGGGGGGGCATGGTGGTTGGAGTATGTCCGGCGCAATGCGTTGGGAGATAAGGGCTTGCGGCTGTGTTGATTTCCGTATTTCCGGTTCCTTTTCTGGTGATGGTTGCCCTTTGCTCGAAGAGAGCATGACATGATGCCACTTTACCCTTTATACCCCTTGCCATCACCAGGGCTTTAATGCCAAAACAACAGAACATCATTACCGTTTCAGGCAATGGCCGAAGAAAGAAACTGGGCGGATTCATGTTGCTTTTCTCCTGCGCCAGCTGGGCCAAGTGAACATGGCTTTGTTTACTTTGCCGTTCTCGTACATTCGATCAGCGGCGCTCTTGTCCATTCGCTTTCGTATTCTATCAAGGTTGCCGTTCGCAATGAGGGCGAGCCGCCGGCCGTAGCTGTCCCTATCTCGAATCAGTTCGCTGACAATCCGCACCTCATCAGGTCCGGACTTGATTTTGTCGAACTCATCAATGATCAAAACCGTCGGATGGATGAAGAAGTCGAATGTTCTCTGCTCGGCATCGCCGGTAGCGCCATAGCAGGCTCGGATAGCTTTGAGCATTCTCTCTGCTGTGGTGTAGAGGCAATCATATTGGCCCGAATTGTTCAGATGATTGAGGATGCCGGCCGCCAGGTGCGTCTTCCCTGTTCCCTCAATGCCGACCATAAGCAGGTTTCGGATATCCCCATTGGCAAATTGCACAGCCAGATCCAGCGCGGACTGATGGGCAGGTGATTCAATAACAAAACCATCCAGCGTTTTGGCTTGGCATTTATCAGGTAGGCCGAACTCCTCCAGCCTGTGCCCAAGTCGGCGTTGCTGCCGTTCCTTTTCATAAAGGCATGACTGGCAGGACTCAACCCCATACTGAATGCCATGTACTTGGCAGTGGAAGTTCCAGACTGGCTTCAGTCCTTCAGGTAACTGGAACTGATGAACTGGCATCTTGCTCATTCCAGTGCTCATCCCGTTGCTGCTCTTTCTTCTTGATCTGATGAATCAAGTGTGTGTGTGTCCTGCCCAGCGTCTTTATCTCCTACCTTTAATACACTCACACTCTCTTTGTTAGCCTGATAGCCTGATAGCCTGGACGCGCGCGCGTGAGTATCCGATGAGGTATCTGATAGGGTATCTGGTACGGTATCGGATAGGGCTCGCAATCTCTTGAGAATTACTGTCCTGATGTGTTCTGGCATATCGGTTGCCCGGTTAATTGCTCCGGCCATAAACTTCGATCCCTTGCCTTGGTAGCGGGTAAAATTATACACCCACAGAACCTCATCTTCAGGCCACCACATCACCTTTGGATATAGCTTCTTGATCTGGCTCTTGATCAGAGCCCTTGCGATGACCTTCGGTATAAAGACATTCTTGTCATATCCAACCATGCGGCTAACGATGTCGATCGAGGCCCTTACGGTTCCGCAAGTCTCTGCGCGGGATGATGTCACCAGTGCCTTGAAAAGCGCGCGTGGGCCATGAGACAGACTATTCAGCCACTTATCCTCATCCGCTGCTGTGAACCATCGACGATACCTGGAGTGGATCATGCGGACGCTCTCCTGGTGCCGTTTTCAGCATTGGATGCTTCCAGATTCGCTTCGAGTAGAGCCCGAGCTACGTGCGGGCATACTGAATTACCACACAGCCGAACCTGCGCCGTCTTCGTCAGCGGTCGGCCGTTGTGCTCCAGGTCGATGATGTAGTCGTCAGGAAAGCCTTGCGCCCGGAACAACTCACGCGGCGACAGCATGCGCATGCCGATATCTGCGATCTGGTACTCCTCGCCTGCAACCGTTACAAGCCCCATGCGATGTTTGGCCGTGACCGTATGCAGCGGATCCTTCAGGTTCTGCCCGACGGCAGTGCCGTAATACTTCACCAGGAAGGCCCGCACCTCGCCGATATGCAGCCCGCCGGCCTGAACCGTAGGCATCGGAGCCTGGACTGGCCGGCCATGCCGGCATGTGCCCTTGAGCTTGATCAGATGCGACGTACAAAGCTGGGTCTTGCCAAGGCCACCAGGCATCACTGTCGGCGCCGGTTCATCCGGCTTCTGTCCCACGCTTTGCCCGAATGGGCGTGTGAGATGGGCTGTCACACGGGCATCCGCACCAACCGCGCCGCCAAAGCGCTTGATGATAAATGATGCAGCAGCCTTATCAGTAACGTGGCCACAGTTACATGAAAATTCAACATGCTCTAGGATTGGCTCCACCGCGGCGAAATGACCACCCTTTACCTCCGCGCATTGCGTGCGCAGTGGCTCATCTACAGCGAATATCCTCTGCTTCGATCCGTTGGCATGCTCGGTGAGATAAGGCACCACCAAGCCGTGAGCATCCCGGGCTGCCGTGATGGTCTTCATAGGCTCGTTGACGCTCTGGCCACGGAACCAATCGCCGCCATGGTTACACGTAACGATGAAGGGCTCCTCGGCATCGATAACAAAGCGCTGGATACCTCGGTATATACGCTTCATCGTATTCTCGGCCAGTGGCCGCTTGCGCTCGAAGATAGAGGGGCAGGGGATGGAGAAGTCGATACACTCTGCCGCAGTCCTGTATGGCAGCAGGTTCGGGCCATGTGTCGGCTCAGGCCACACGATTGGCTTACCGTCGCACCTGGCCACTACAAACAACCGCTTTCGTATCGTCGGGGCTCCATAGTCGCAGGCTCTCAGTTCACGGTGTTCTATCTGGTAGCCCAGCGCCTCCAGGCGCTGCTTCCAGCGGCGGAAGGTGTGTCCCTTGCGCATCGGGCAGGGCATGTTGTCTTTCGTCAGCGGCCCCCAGGCCTGAAACTCCTCGACATTCTCCAGCATGATCACGCGCGGACGAACGGCAGCAGCCCATCGAATCACCACCCACGCCAGGCCTCGGATATTCTTTTCGACGGGCTTGCCGCCCTTAGCCTTTGAGAAGTGTTTGCAGTCGGGAGAAAACCACGCCAAGCCGACAGGACGTCCCTGCGCGACTTCGCGCGGATCTACATCCCATACGTTCTCGCAATAATGCTCCGTATCCGGATGATTGGCTTTGTGCATCGCAATCGCTACGGCATCGTGATTGATGGCGACATCGACCGGCCGACCGAAGGCCCACTCGATGCCAAGGCTGGCTCCGCCGCCACCGGCGAAGTTATCCACGATCAACTCGTCGCGGAAGTCGATCTCTGCCTGGTGGGGTTTAATTCGCTGGGGAGGCTTTCTTCTCATGAGGCACCACAGCTATGGCGTAACTCTGACGTAGTGAAAATACGCCTTGTTGGCATTGTTACGTTTCCAAATACGAGCGAAGCCGCTATGATGCGCGCGCTTTGTTGGAAATAGGATGTTTTTGGCTTGGTCGCTGGCTCTTTTAATCTGCGGGTCGCAGGTTCGAGACCTGCCCGGCTCACCACTGTTTGAATGCTGTGGGTGCTTACGCTAAGCTGCGCGCCGCATTTTACGTCCCCATCGTCTAGTCGGCCTAGGACACCGCCCTTTCACGGCGGCAACAGGGGTTCGAATCCCCTTGGGGACGCCAGATATGTGCAAGAGGCCAGTAATGACCTCTTCTTAGGCGGTGCATCAGGCAATGACATATAAAACTGACAACTTACGCATCAAGGCGATCAAGGAAGTGATGCCGCCGGAACGGGTGCGTACGGATTGTCCGAGCACCGAAGCGGCCGCACAGAACATTTGCGAAACACGTCAGGCTATTCACAACATTCTGAGCGGACAGGACGATCGTTTGCTGGTCATTACCGGTCCGTGCTCCATTCATGATGTGGATGCCGCCCGTGATTATGCCTCCAGGCTGCTTGTCGAGCGTGAAAAGCTGAAGGCCGATTTGCTTGTTGTCATGCGGGTATATTTCGAGAAACCGCGCACGACTGTCGGCTGGAAAGGCCTGATCAACGACCCAAATCTGGATGGCTCCTTTCAGATCAATGAGGGTCTTCGTCTGGCTCGCCGTCTCCTCGTCGACCTTAACGATATGGGTGTGCCTGCCGCTACGGAGTTTCTTGACCTGATCAGCCCGCAGTATGTGGCTGACCTGGTAAGCTGGGGCTCAATCGGCGCCCGCACGACAGAAAGTCAGGTTCACAGAGAACTGGCCTCGGGTTTGTCATGCCCTGTCGGATTCAAGAACGGCACCGATGGTGATCTTAAGGTGGCTATAGATGCCATTGCTTCTGCTTCTATGTCGCATCACTTCCTGTCTCTGACCAAGGCTGGCCATTCAGCGATTTTCGCTACGGCCGGTAATGATGACTGCCATATCATTCTGCGTGGCGGCAAAAAGCCGAATTATGATGCCGAGAGTATCAACCATGCTGCCGATCAACTCAGAGAGGCGGGGCTTCCAGCCCGTCTGATGATCGATTTCAGCCATGCAAATAGCCAGAAACAGCATGATCGGCAACTGGCGGTCGGACATGATGTCGCCGAGCAGATAGGCCGGGGCGATGAGCGTATCGTTGGTGCAATGATTGAAAGTCACCTGCTGGCTGGCAGACAGAATATTCTGCATGGCGAGAAGCCGACCTATGGTCAGAGCATCACGGATGCATGCATCAGCTGGGATGAAACATCTCCCTTGTTGCGCGAACTGGCTGAGGCCGTTCGTCAGCGCCGTAAATCGCGCTAAACGGGGGAAAACAGCCCCCTAATCGTCTACTGATTGCAGGGTTGTATGCCGCAGCAGATTGTTTCTGTGCCATGGATTAAACAATGAGCCTGTTTCTTCATTCCTGGGCGGGGAGCGTTGCTCTGTCGGAAGGGTTGGGATGGTGACCTTGATTGGTCTGCCGGTCAGGTTTTTGAGAAAAGAAATCATATCCTGCTTTTCCTGAGCGGACAGTTGAAGGGGAATCAGTTCATTGTTTTCTGCCGGCCTGTCGCCCCCCCGGTCATAAAAACCAATCACTTGCTCAAGCGTGCGCTTGGAGCCGTTATGCATGTAAGGCGCTGTCAGGGCAACATGACGCAAGCCTGGTGTTTTGAAGGCATTCCGGTATCTCGGTTCATCGGCGATTTCGAAATGGCCAGGATCCAGGCTATTCAATCCGGTATTATGGAATTCGGAGCCATTGAAGCCCGGGGGGGCATGGCAGGTGCTGCAGCGTGCCTTGCCGACAAATAATGCAAATCCACGAATGGCGCTTGCCGGCATTGCCTTTGGTTTGCCGGCTATCCAGCGGTCGAAAGGGCTATGCCGGGAAATTATGCCTCGCACGAAAGTGGCGATGGCTGCCGAAATATGTTCGATGGTGATGCCGTTATGGCTGCCAAAAACTGCCGCAAATTGTTTGTTGTATGATGTAAGGCCTTCAATGCGGGCTACGATGTCCCTTGCTCTGCCGCCGCGCATCAGGTCAGGCGAAAACAGATGTTGTCTGATGGCGCCTTCCAGATTCGTTGCCCGCCCGTCCCAGAAAAACACCTTGTCAAAAGCAACGTTGATCAGACTCGGTGTATGCCGGCTTAAGGCGTTCCTGCTTGCCATGGCATGCGGCAGGGCATCGGCCCAACCCAGGCCTGGATGATGGCAGCTTGCACAGGAGCGCATGCGCCTGCTCGAAAGGCGCGGATCGAAGAAAAGCTGCTTGCCCAAGCGGGTTTTTGCTTCGCTGTATGGATTGTCTATTGGATATGTGACAGCAGGCATTATCCACGCTGCCGTATCCAGCGGGGCAGCCTGGGCAACAGGAATAATAACAGCAAACAGGAACGCAATCACACTTGCGTGGGCCAACCTGACCTCCAAGTCAATAGTCTATCCTGCTCCCCAAAGTCAATATACCCCGCTTCGAACGGAAAGCAAAGGGGTAGCCTATAAGAAGAAGCTCTGAATAAGTCCCACATGGCCGCGACAGCGGCTTTGCGGGATGCCATGGGGAACAAATCCTAAGGCGCAAGTCGAAATGCATGGTGGTTCCATTCATGAGCCGAGCAACGCCGCAGACCGCCCGCAAAGCCTTGTCCTGCAAAGGTTGCGCCCCCGTGTTGCAAATAACCCGGCGCTCGCTGCGTGATTCGGGGCATCCTGCCCCTCACCCTTCGGGCCCCCTTGCGTGCGTCCAAACGGCAAGATTGCCTTTTTGTGACTCGGGCTTGCGCCCCGCCCTTGCGTGCGTCCAAACGGGCCTATTTGTCAGGCTCCTTGGCATCGTAATGGCTACGACCTTCGTCGCCTTCCTTGCGATCATCCCGATTGGGACAGCTTTGCTGCTCATGGAAGGCTTATTCAGAGCTTCCGTAGGTAAGTGGATCTGTTTCTCCCAGTTCGGCAAAGCCCTGCAATCTGAAGCGGCAGGCATCGCAGTGCCCGCAGGGAACGCCACTGGTATCCGGATCATAACAGGAATGAGTCAGGGCATAGTCAAGTCCAAGGCGAAGCCCCAGTTCAATGATATCCGATTTTTTCAGGTGGATGAGCGGAGCCTCAACCTGCATGTCATGGCTCTGGGTTCCTGCTTTGGTTCCAAGGCGTGCGGCCTGGGAAAATGCATGCAGAAACTCGGGGCGGCAGTCGGGATAGCCGGAGTAATCAACGATGTTGGCGCCGATGACAAGCCGAGTGGCTCCCACGACTTCCGCCAGCCCCGTGGCCAGGGATAAAAAAATCAGGTTACGGGCAGGAACATAGGTGACCGGGATATCTCCCGTCTCGTTTTGATCTTTGGGGACGTCAATGTCATCGGTCAGGGCCGAGCCGCCGATGGCGGCGAGGTCTACCTGAATGACTTTATGGTCTGCTGTGCCGAAGGCCTTGGCCACACGTGCGGCAGCCTGCAGTTCGATGCGGTGGCGTTGGCCGTAGTCAAAGGCCACGCTATAACAGCAGTATCCTTTTTCACGTACCGCCCAGGCCAGTGCCGTGCTTGAATCCAGGCCGCCGGAAAGCAGGACGACTGCCTTGGTCATACGCCGGTGGCCTCATGGCCCCAGATAAGCTTGTGGTATTGCAGTTGCAGACGAACGGGAGGGTTGTCCTCGATGATCCAGCCGGCAAGATCGGCAGGGGCAATTTCGCCCCATGCAGGTGAAGCCAAGATGGGCGCCTCCGATTGTGTCAGGTCATGCAGCCTGATCGTCTCCAGCATCCATTTGTAGTCATCCCTGTCCATGATGACAAACTTAATTTCATCGCCTTGCCGCAGGTGCTTGTAGTTTTCCGGCATGTTGCGGATGTGTTCTCCACTGCCCGGGGTTTTGATGTCGAGGATACGGTGAATGCGGCTATCGACAGTATTGATATCGAAGGCGCCGGACGTTTCAAGTTGAACGGTTGGGCATATATCTGCCAGAGAGGATAGCAGGACGGGGCATGGTTTTTGTGCCAGCGGTTCGCCTCCGGTAACAAGGCACAGAGGATGGTTACTGTCCCGAACCCGGGCTGTAATGTCGTCAATGCTCAGTGGCGAACCACCCTTGAAGGACAGGGCCTGGGGTGTATCGCAGTAGCTGCAGCGTAGCGGACAACCGGCCAGCCGCACAATGGTACAGGGCGTGCCCGCAAGCGTGCTTTCCCCCTGGATACTGTCGTAGATTTCGTAGACGCGGATTTGCGTTTCCGGCAATGGCCTATTTCCGTTGTCCGGAGCCCAACGCATCCAATAGAGCCCTGGCATGCTCCGCCTCGGGCGAATCCGGATGCCTTTCAAGCAGAAGGTTCAACGCCTCATGCATTTTGTTCGGGCGTTGTACCTGGCGATAGATCAAACCGAGATTCAGCAGGGCCGCTGCATCCTTGGTGCTGTCAGGGTGTTTGTTTACGATCATGCGGTAGGCGGCAATGGCCATGTCTGTTTTCTGCTGGGCCTCATGGCTTTCTCCAAGCCAGTAATAGGCCTGATCCGTGTACTCTCCATCCGGGTAGTCGGCGACAAGGGTCGTCAGATCAAGGGATGCTTCATCATAGCGTCCACTCTTGAATGCGAGGTAGGCAGACGTATACCTGTCTTTCTCGTCATCCACGTTTCGACCGGAATCTTCCGGCATGTCCGTTCTTAGTAACGTGCTTTTTTTGCCCGCAGATCGGGATGCCATGTCGATGGAAGAAGTTATCCGGTCAATTTTCTTGACCAGATCCTGACTCGTCTTTTTCTGACGGCTGATTTCTTTTTTGATCAGGACGTTGCTGCGGCTGTTGGAAAGCCCCTTCACGCTGGCCTCAAGTGCGGCCAGCTTGGCGGTTTGCTCGGTGCTCTGGGCTTCCAGTCTCATGACCTGCTTCGCGAGGGCTTGTACCTGCTCACCTGATTTCACCTGCATGCTGTAGGACTCGTCCAGTGACTTCACTATCAGGGCCTTGTCCTTTAGCCATGGGCTTTCGGCCTGCCTGACTGCACATGCTGTGAGCAAGCTGAATGCAACAAAGCAAGCGGCCACCGGGATTACCGGTGACCGCTGTATTGTTTTCAGACAGTTGAAGCGAATAGTCGCCACTTAGCGCGTGACAATATCCGCACGGCGGTTCTGGGCCCAGCAGGCTTCACCACTGCCTTCGCATGCCGGCCTTTCCTCGCCAAAGGAAACGGTTTCGATTCGGCTGTCGGCAACGCCGTGTTCAGCAAGGTAGTCGCGAATGCTATCTGCGCGCCGCTGACCCAAAGCCAGATTGTACTCACGGCTGCCACGTTCGTCGCAGTTGCCTTCGACGACAATCGTAAGTCCGGGGTTGGCCTCAAGCCAGGCCGCATTGGCATTCAGAATTCCACGGGCCGCAGTATCCAGCCTTGATTCATCGAAGGCAAAATAAATCGAGTGTGATGCTGGTTTTTGCACGGCGGGTTTTACCGCGACTACTTTAGGCGCAGTCCTTGAAGGCGTGCTCTTAACGGTGGGGCTCTTGGCGGCGGCTCCTACGGGAACCTCCTTTTTGGCGCAGCCGATAAAGAGCAGGCCGGCAGAAACCATAAATACCATACCGAATGTGGAACATTGTTTGAAATTCATAGATGTCTCCTCTTATTTTTGAAGCCTGCGCCAAATCCAGATGTCAATCAAGGTGACCATGCTGGGTCTGAAGCGTCCTCGTTGGCGGCTGTGATGGCTTCCATCTTACCTCCCCAACTGGGAATCCTGTAAACCTTTCTTATGCCGTTTGTCTCCCGCGAGAATAACAGCATTTGCGCATTCGGCGACCATGAAGGCGACTCAATCCGTCCCCCTGTAGCCAGATAGCGTATGTCGCTGCCATCCACGCGCACAGTAGCCAGAGCATACTCCCAGTCCTTGTGGGTAATAAAAGCAATGCGATCACCCCGTGGGGACCAGACTGGCGAAGTATTGTAACGGCCAGTCAAGCTTACCTTTTTTATCCGGCCATCGGCAAGCCTGAGGCGGTAGATTTGCGGGGAGCCATCACGGTTGCTGGTGAAGGCCAGCCATTTACCGTCCGGCGACCATGTGGGCGTGGTGTCGATGGCCGGATGTTTCGTGACCTGCCGCCAGCGGCGCTTGGCGATGTCATAGATATGCAACTCCGTATTGCCCGTATGTGATAAGGAAGCCGCGATAAAGCGTCCGTCCGGCGAGAATTCCGGTGTGCTGTTCAGGCCTTTGAATTTTCCGAACACCTTGCGCTTTCCTGTCGCTAAATCGAAAAGTTCCAGACGGGGGCGGTTTCCGACATAAGTGTTGAGGGCCACATTCCGTCCGTCCGGGGACCAGTCCGGGGAGAGCAGCAGGGTGAAATCGCGTCCCACCACCTGCTGGTTGGCGCCGTCCTGATCCATGTAGATAAGGTCTGCAAGGTCACCATGTTTGCGTACATACAGAATTTTACTGCTGAAATGTCCGGTAATGCCGGTGACTGTTTTGTAGATATGGTTGGCAACCATGTGAGCCAGGGGGCGCAGTGACGCTGAGGAAGAGTCCAGTTGCGTAATGGACAGCAGCTTGTCCCTGTACGGGTCATGTACCTGAATCTGGGCTCTCCAGACTCCTCTTGCCTTGCTCAAACGGCACAAGGCCAGAATCTCTGCGCCGATTATGCGCCAGTCGGCATACTCAACTTTGGTTTGAGCCTCTGATGCCGTGGCCAGAAAGCTTAACGGGTTTAGCGTGTCAAACGAATGGCTGGATTCCAGATCGCTTTTAACGATGTGGTACAGCTGTTTTCTGGCGGCTTCATCTTCGATTTTGGCATCCATCAGCAGGGCCAGTTGCAGCGGCTTGTAGTCGGACTGGTAGATGTCGAATTCCACAGCTTGCGCCGGCAATGAAAAAAACAGGAGAAACAATGCTAGAGACGTTTTGAACATGGCCGGGTTTCTACCTGTTGGCACCTGTGAAAACAAGACCAGTAACCGGTTTTATGCCGGCGTTGAATGAACTATTGGACCTGAAGCTAGCGCAGCGGATGAAAGCGCATGCGGTTTGTGCGAAACACCTCAAACTGCTGGCGTGGCAATGTAAAGGGCGCTGCCGAGCGGATGGCGCGGATCAAAGACTCATCCATAGCAGGGCTTCCAGAGGAAACGACAACCTCAAGCCTGCGCACGGCGCCGTTGGGATTCAGCTCCATACTGACGACCGGGTCTTCATTAGCCTTCATATCTGCTGATATCTTCCAGTTTTCCTGTACGGCTGTCTGGATCATGGCGATATACCGATCCATTTCCTTTTCTGAAAGCTGTCCGCGCAAATCCGCGCTTAGGCTTGGCGATATTTGTGTCGCCGGCTTGGCCGGAGTCTTAGTCGTTGAAACCAGTGGAGCGAAGGGGTCGTAATCCTTTGGCAGTGCTTTAGCCTTTGCTGCCTTCATCAGCTTTGCCCTTGCCACTGCGGGTTTGAGTTTCATCTTTTTAAGCATGTCGGGCGAAATAAGCCGCACCTCAAGCGCTTTGGGTGGCAGGGGAAGCGCGTGCGGTTGCCACAGCGTCAGCACAACAATGGCAACGATGACAATAACGTGCAGTACGGCAGCAAGCAGAAGATCCTGCCGTGAAAGGTTGACGGGGTCGTGTCCCCCCTTAGCGGCGAGGCTCAGTGACAAGGCCGACCTTTTCGATTTTCGCCTGAGCCAGGGCGCTCATAACCTGGGCAATACGCTCATACGGTGTTTTGGCATCGCCGCGGATAAATATGGGCAGGTCTTTTTTGTTTTTACGGATAGCCTGAATGCGTGGCGCCAGTTGTTTGAGTTTGATGGCGTGGTTCTGCAGGTAGATTTGGCCGTTGGCACGAATGCTCAGCACCAGGGGTTCGACATTCTGCTGCATGGAAGGCGCTTCAGTATCTGGCAGATCCACATTGACGCCCTGGGTTAATAAAGGTGCGGTGACCATGAAGATGATAAGCAGCACGAGCATGACATCCACCAGGGGGGTGACGTTGATCTCTCCCATCGGTTCGATGTCCTTGTCCCATTTGCTCTGACCAGCCCACATGGCGTTATGACTTGATGTGCCGGGAGATGATGTTCAGGAACTCGGAGGAGAATTCCTCCATGTTCGCCACAATACGCTTCATATCCGCGCTGAATTTATTATAGGCGACGACGGCCGGAATGGCGGCGACCAGGCCGAAGGCGGTAGCGACCAGGGCTTCGGCAATACCGGGGGCCACGGTTGCCAGGGATGTGTTCTTGCTCAGGGCGATACCCTGAAAGGCATTCATGATCCCCCAGACCGTGCCGAACAGGCCGATGAAAGGGGAGGTGGAGCCGACCGTGGCAAGAAAGGCCAGGTGCCGGGAAAGACGCTCCAGTTCCCTGGAGAGTGCGGCATCGAGTGCGCGCCTGATGCCGTCCAGGCCACCACCGGCAACGATTTTCTTGTCGCCGACGTTAGTCAGCTCGCGACTGTGGCGCGCGTACTCGCGATATCCGGCCTGAAAGATGTTCGGCAGCGAGCTGTTCGGATAACGCTGCTGGATGCCGGCCAGCACGGTGTCCATGTCCTTGCCGCCCCAGAAGGCGGAAGAGAATTCATCGGCTTCACGCTGGGTTTTCCGGTACAGCCGCCACTTGTTGAGGATGACGGCCCAGGAAATCAGGGAGAGCAGCAGCAATAACAGCAACACCCCCTTGACGACGGGCCCTGCATTCAGGATCAGGCTCCAAACGGAAAGATCACCGGTCATTATTCATATCTCCTTCGAAATTCTCGCTTTTATGGTTTGCAGCGCCGAGGCCGGAATCCGTCGGGCCTTTCCCTGCCTGTCCATGCACGCCAGCCTGATCTCTGCCTCAGCAAGCACCTCACCACCACGAAGGATGCGCTGCGTGAAGGCAAGCCTGGCACCCCCAGCTTCTAACAGCCGGCTTTCCACTTCAAGCATATCGTTAAAGCGGGCCGGCGCCATATAGCGGATATTCACCTGAGTTACACCGAACAGTGCTCCTTCATCGCGGTCGAGCGTATCCAGTTCAATACCTTCGGCACGCAGGAACTCCGTGCGGGCCCGCTCCATGAAACGGAGGTAATTGGCGTAGTACACCACGCCGCCGTGATCGGTATCCTCGTAGTACACGCGAACGGGGAGGGCATGGGAGAAACCGGTCACAGCAGCCCTCCCTGTTTGCCGGAGTCAGGCAATTCCCGCTGCAGGTGGGCGTAGGCCAGTGGGGTGGCGACCCGCCCTCTCGGCGTACGGGCGATGAAGCCCTCCTGCATAAGATATGGTTCAAGAACATCCTCAATGGTATCGCGTTCCTCGGCAATGGAGGCGGCCAGCGTGTCGAGGCCTGCCGGGCCGCCGGCATATTTGTCGATGAGGGCGGCCAGCAGTTTGCGATCCATGTAGTCCAGGCCCATTTCGTCCACTTCGAGTCTCGCCAGGGCATGATTGGCCACATCGTGGCTGATGTCGCCAGCGTGTTCCACCTGGGCGAAATCACGCACACGTTTGAGCAGACGGTTGGCAATACGTGGTGTACCGCGTGAACGGCGGGCGATCTCCAGGGCGCCGTCATCCGAGATATCGATCTCCAGAAGCCTGGCCGAGCGTGTGATGACGCGGGCCAGTTCCTCATGTTTGTAAAACTCCAGCCGCATGACAACACCAAAGCGGTCGCGCAGGGGATTCGTTAACAGTCCTGCGCGCGTAGTGGCGCCGATAAGCGTGAAGCGGGGCAGATCCATTTTAATGGAGCGCGCCGCCGGGCCCTGGCCGATAATGATATCGAGCTGGTAGTCCTCCATGGCTGGATACAGGATTTCTTCGATCTGCGGGCTCAGGCGGTGGATTTCATCGATAAACAGAACATCGCCGTCCTCCAGGCTGGTGAGAATGGCGGCAAGATCGCCGGCGCGTTCGATCACCGGGCCAGAGGTTGTGCGAATGCTTACACCAAGCTCATTGGCGGTAACATAGGCTAGGGTTGTTTTGCCCAGACCCGGCGGGCCGTAAAGCAGCATGTGATCCAGGGCTTCGCTTCTGGCTTTGGCTGCACGCACGAAAACGGAGAGGTTGGCCTTGTTTTTTTCCTGGCCGATGTATTCATCCAGTGTTTTTGGCCGGAGTGCTGCATCCCATGCCTCATCCGGTTGCATTTCGCCGCCCATCATGCGCTCTTCGTTCATGACAGGTTTTTCAACACGGCTTTGAAGGCAGTTTCAAAATCGCCGCTTGCTTTGGTCTTTTTCAGAGCAGTATCCACCTGCGTTGGTTTATATCCGAGGTTGATCAGAGCTGAACGCACATCGGCAAGCAGTCCGGTGACGCCACTGGCTTCTGCATCGTCGACCAGCTTGCCTCTGAGTTCGAGAATCAGGCGCTGGGCGGTTTTCTTGCCGATGCCAGGGGTTCTGGCAATGGCGGCGTCATCCGAGGCGTCAATGGCGGTAAGCAGATCGGTTACGGACATGCCGGACAGTATGCTCAGACCTGTGCGCACGCCGATGCCTGAAACCGAAGTCAGTTTGCGGAAAATTTCCTTTTCTCTGGTTGAGCCAAAGCCGAACAGGGTGATCTGGTCTTCACGCACATGCGTATGAATATACATCTCCGCTTTCTGACCGGCCTTGAGGCTGCACAGAGTCTGCATGCTGACATGCACCTCATATCCCACGCCGCCGACATCGATAACCACGATGCCGGCCGGATCCAGTTCCCTGAGGGTGCCGCCAAGCCAGCTGATCATGCGGCGTTTTCCCGCAGAGCTTTTGCCGGCGCATGGTGGGCGTGACATATGGCCACAGCCAGCGCATCGGCTGCATCTTCCTGCAGCTTGCCCGGTGGCTTGATGAGCAGGCTTACCATGTGCTGAATCTGCGCCTTTTCGGCGCGCCCGAAGCCAACCAGGGCCTGTTTGACAGCAGTCGGGCTGTAAGGGGAGACGTTGAGACCGGCTTGCACACAGGAGACGATGAGGGCGCCGCGCGCCTGTCCAAGTTTCAGGGCGGAGGCTGCATTTTTTGCCATGAACACATCCTCCATAGCTGCCTCGTCCGGGCGGTAACGTTGAATCACCTCGCTCAACCCCTCAAAAAGTACAAACAGCCGACTGCTGAATTCAGCTTTCGGCGGGGGGGAGATGACGCCGTGCGCTACGTGCTTCAGTTTGTTGCCGTTGACTTCAATGACACCATATCCGGTATGCCGGGAGCCGGGATCTACGCCAAGTACAAGCATTTAGGGTGGAGCACTAGGCACTGAGACGTTCCATCTCGGCTTCGGAAATATCGAAATTGGCGTAAACGTGTTGTACGTCATCCAGATATTCCAGGCGTTCCATCAACCGCAGCATTTTTTCGGCCGCATCTCCCTCGACAGGCACAGTGTTGTCGGGAATCCATGAGACTTCAGCCATTTGCGGTTTCATGTTTGCCTCTTCGAGCGCCGCCTGCACAGATGGGAAGACATCGGGCGTACATGCCACTTCGATGGCTTTTTCTTCCGGCTTGTCTTCGATGTCGTCCGCTCCGGCTTCCAGGACAATCTCCATAAGCTGCTCTTCATCTGTGTCTGCATCATCGAAGACGAACAGGCCTTTCTGCTGAAACATCCAGGCTACGCAACCGGATTCACCCAGGTTGCCGCCTGCCTTGGCAAGCGTTGAGCGCACATCGGAAACAGTTCTGTTGCGGTTGTCGGTCATGCAGTCGACCAGAATGGCCACGCCGCCAGGGCCGTAGCCTTCGTAGCGAATTTCCTCAATATTGGCGCCATCCAGACCGCCCGCGCCGCGCGAAATGGCGCGTTCGATATTGTCCTTGGGCATGTTGACGCCTCTGGCGGCAGTAACGGCGGAACGCAAGCGCGGATTGGCGTCAACGTCCGCGCCGCCAAGGCGGGCGGCAAGAGTGATCTCTCGAATGTACTTGGTGAAAACCTGGCCGCGTTTGGCATCGGCCGCAGCCTTTTTGTGTTTGATCGTGGACCATTTGGAATGTCCTGACATGTAATGGGCTGCTCCAAGTTTGGTTATTTGCTTACTTAAATCATGTTGGCTTGAACGATAACACGCATCCTATGGATTGGTTAGATACGTTCTGCCACCGACGTCATGACTTTGGCTGTTAACTGCATGACGGAATTCACCGGGGCGGGAAGTTTGGCGGCGCCCAGGTCTTCGGCCAGCGTGGCGTGGCCAAGTTCATCCTCTCTCATCTGTGAGACAATTCCGCGGCTCTCATGATCGTTCGCAGGAAGCCTTTTCAGATGACTGTCCAGATGCCGTACGACCTGATGTTCGGTTTCGGCCAGGAAGCCCAGATTCCAGCGGTCACCGGCAATTCCGGCTGCAACGCCGATACAAAGCGAGCCGACATACCAGAGCGGGTCAAGATATGATGGTTGGGCGTCCAGTTCGTCCAGTCTGCGGCGGCACCAGTTCAAATGATCGGCCTCTTCAATTGATGCATGACGAAGCTTTTCCCGCAGGGCAGGGTCTCGGGCAGTCAGGCTTTGCCCCTGGTACAACGCTTGCGCCGCCATCTCGCCAGCATGGTTCACGCGCATCATACCGGCGCTTGCCTGCTTCTCATCGGGTGACAAAGACACCTTCTTGTCCGGTTTTCCGGCAGGGTAGGGGCGGCTGGACTGCTGCTCACAGAAAATATTGTTAAGGCTCTGATCCAGTTCGGATAGCAGTCGATCCATAAGGGAATAGTTACGGAAGTTTGATGTCTTCACGGTCTTGGAATCTACGCATTTTGATGGTTGCATCAACTGCCTGTTTTCCATCGAAATTGACCTAACTCTCTCGGAATAAAGGGCTTATCCCATCCTCCCACAACGCCTGTGGATAACTTGGTGGATAAAATTCAAGTGAAATCAGCCGTCTTGCTCCCTGATGGGACATGGCTATGGTTGCATAAAATGTAATCACTTGAAAAAGTCTTTATGATTCAAGTAAATAAAACGAGCACATCATGTATATTCCAGGATTAGGCGGTAAATGACCGGAATGGCGAAATACCCGTTCAGGGTGGTGGATAAGCCTATGCCGGGATTGGTTCTATTGCTTGATTAGCAGCCAGATCGCCTCGTTGTACGGCCAACTCGATGGTGGCAGGCAGGCTGCCCGGTTCAGGCTGTTCTGAAGCATCGATCACGAAAGGCGGCAACGCGTTCTTATTACTGGCTGGTCGCGTCAGCATCGTTGCGTGCCGCTCGCAGACGATCCGGTGATGCTGGGGTCTGATTTCAGTTTTCAGGCCTAGCATGTCGGATAATTCCCGGCAAACAATCTGTATTCGCTGTTCGGCCGGAAGTTTGCATACGTCCGCACTGATGACGGCGCAGATATGTCTCAGGCCCGCTTGCCCGTTATCGCCAATCTCATGTTGTTGCGACATGTCAAAAAACCAGTGCGCATGCGTGCCAAGTCCGCCGATAAGCGGTTCAGGCAAGGGAGGCAGCCCACGAAACCATAGATGGACATTGGTAATAGGCATTGTCTCGACTGGTGCTTTCCTGCCGAGCAAAGCGTTCCTGGCCCTTGCAGGCAAGGCGATGACTGCCCGGTCGAACCTGTCCGGTCCTGTGGCAGTTTCGATGGCAATGCCGTTGTCTGCTGCAAGCAAATGCAGTACGCGGCAGCTTTTACGGATTTTCACGCCCATGTCTGCGGCCTTCTCTTCCAGCGGCTTCACAAGAGCCTGGGACAACGGAACCCTAAACCACCCAAGCCGTGCAGTCTTATGGCTGGCGAAACTCTCGCGCAGCACGCGGGCAAAGCTCTTTGCGCTGGCCGTTTCAAGCGGCTCATTCATGGCGCCCAGGCATAAAGGCTCCAGCAAGTCCTTTTGCAGGCATTCGGGTATTTTGTTGTCATTCAGCCATCTTTGGGTTGTTAGCTCCGAATCAATGTCTTTTCGGCTTGCCAGAGACAGGCGGAATATGCCGGTCAGGCTGTCCATACCATGTCCTGGAAGCCTGTAGCATGCCCACGGTAGTCCGCAGGCGATTGGCAGAGTGGCAGGCGGAGCCATGTGTTGAATGCCATTCCCCGGCCTCCAGAGCGGCAGGCGAAGCGAAGCCTGCCAATGAATGTTGTCTGCTGCACCACACTCTTCCAGTAATCTCAGGGTGGACTGGTATGCTCCGGCCAGCAGGTGCGGGCCGTTATCTACCCATCCATTTACCTTAGCGTCAAAAAAAGAGCGCGTTCTGCCACCCAGTCCTGGAGCCGCCTCGAACAGTACGATATCCTGATTTTTCTGCGCCAGCCGGATGGCGCATGTCAGGCCCGCCACCCCTCCGCCAATGACGGCAATGCGCATCAGTATCCGAACTTGGCAGGTGAGCCGGTAACCTGGGCGCGCTTTTCATAGCGCCAGGCTCGCCAGGCAATCCACATCTTATGAATCGGTGACAAGCGGATGTTATGTCTCCAACTATCAAACCCGGCAGCCCTCAGCTTCAGCAGGTGGGCATGGTAGATCGCTCCCATAATGAGTGAGGGAGTCAGATTTTTCCGATCCACTTTGGGTAATAGCTCCAGCGCTTTTGCATAAGAATCATCGGCAAGCTTTCCGTAATGCTCGAGTAACGCCTGCATCCCGGGTGTTTTACTGCCATCCTTGAAATCCTGATCGGTAACACCAAAGCGGATACGCGCCTCCTGCGGGAAATAGATGCGGCCGCGTGTCGCGTCCTCTCTGACATCACGCAGGATATTGGTGAGTTGAAGCGCCTCTCCCAATGCGGTTGAGAATTCGCGTGATTTTCTGTCCGTGTAGCCGAAGATTTCAATGGAAAGCAGGCCGACGGCGCCGGCTACGCGATAGCAGTATTGGCTGAGGTCTTCAGATTTAAGGATCGGCAGGCCTGCGATATCCGTAACCATGCCGTCCATGATGTCAGCAAACAGAGCCTCGGAAAGCTGGCAGTGCCGATTGGCTTCATGCAGTTCCTTGCCGATCGGATGTTCAGGCTTCCCGGCAAAGGCGCGGACAATTTCTTCACGCCAGAATTGCAGTTTACGCATGGCTGTTTCCGGGTCATTCACCTCATCAGCGATATCATCGACCTCGCGGCAGAAGGCATAGAGGGCCATCATGGCCCGCTTTTTTTCTTCCGGCAGAAACAGGAAGGAGTAGAAAAAGGAAGAGCCGGATCCCCGGGTTTTGTCCTCGCAGTATTCAGCCGGCGTCACGTGCTCTCCGGCTTTGCGCTCCGGCAGGACAAAGGGCGTCGCGTAATATGGGCATCGTCATGGATAGCCACTGTCCTTTGTCCAATACTGGCCGCGTATGCAGCGGATCTCCGGATTCGGCCACCTTGTTCAGGATAGCCCTGCCGCCATGCAAGGTGGCGGCGATTTGCAGCCGCAACCGGAAGGGGAGGTGTTTTAATATTTTGTACCCGTCTGTAAACAGCTTATCTGTATAGGCAATGGCCTTATCAAGAGCCGGGCGAAACATTTCACTGCTTACCTCGCCATGCTGCAATTCGCTGCTGCTCAACCCCGCGGATTGCAGCCACTCATTCGGCAGGTAACAACGCCCCTTGGGGATATCTCGGCTTAAATCCTGCCAGAAGTTGGCCAGTTGCAACGCCGTGCATATGGCATCCGAGCCGGCCATTGCTTCGGAGTTGTTGATGTTGTGCAGGGCCAGCATTAATCGCCCTACCGGGTTGGCCGAATGCCTGCAGTAAAACATCAGTTCTCCCTGTGTGGCGTAGGAGTGAATGCTCACATCCATGCGAAAGGCTGTGATGAGATCGTGCAGGGAAGATACGGGCAGTTCATGACGCTCAATGGCATCGCCGAGGGCCAGGAATACAGGGTGATCCAGGTACCCATGTTGACAGCGTTCCAGCAGAGCTTCCCAGGCATCCAGTTGTTTCAGCCGCTTTTCTTCCGGGTTATCGCCTTCATCCGCGATGTCGTCCGCCTGTCTGGCGAAGGCATAGATGGCAGCCACGGCCGGTCTGAGATCGCGGCGGATCAATATGGAGGCGGTCGGAAAATTTTCGTAATGTCGTCGTGCCAGCTTCAGGCAGTGCTGGTAAGCTTGCTTCAAATCCCGGCTTTGCTCAGACATGTGGGGCATGGTGTCCAGACATGTGGGCATGGTAGGCAGCTTGGGGTTGTTGGCAAGTGCATTGGCGGGAGGCGATATCGGTGGAGCAGGACATGCGGGTGGCGATCATTGGCGGCGGTGTCATCGGCTGTCTGACCGCCTGGATGCTGAAGCAGCGTGGGGCAACGCCGATTGTGCTGGAGCGGGGCAATCTCGGCTCCGAGTCATCATGGGCCGGAGCAGGCATCCTGTGCCCGATCAATCCCTGGCTGTACCCGGATGCCTTCACGCATCTGGTTGATGCAAGCCTGGCCATGTATCCGCAGCTTCAGGAAGAGTTGGAGGACATTTCCGGCATGTCCATCGAGCGCTTGGAGAATGGCCTGCTGGTGCCGTTGTTTGCCGATGACAGGATCGATCACCGGCAGGCGGCACTGGACTGGTCAAAACGCTTTGGCTGGCAGGTAGAGGAACTCGATATTGTCGCAGCCACGAAAGATGAGCCGGCCTTGTCGGCCAATATTCAGGGGGCACTGTTGTGGCCGCGGGTCAGCCAACTCAGGAATCCGAGGCTGTTGCAGGCTCTTCGCAAGGTGCTGGAAGCCGAATCAATTGAGGTGCGCGAGCAGGCGGAGGCCGCAAGCCTGAGCCGACAGGGTGGCAAGGTGAATGGCGTGACGCTGGCCGATGGTTCGGAAATCCAGGCCGATGCCGTGCTGCTGGCTGCCGGCAGTTGGAGCGGGGAACTGGCTGATCAAATGGGATTTTCCCTGCCGGTGCAGCCGGTGAAGGGGCAGATTGTATTGCTGAAGTCGGAACCGGGTCTGCTCAGGCATATCGTCAAACACGACCGGGCTTATTTTGTGCCACGGGCGGATGGACGTATTCTCATCGGCGCCAGCATGGAGAATGTCGGCTTCAGGCGTGGCAACACGGTCGAGGTCATCAATGAATTGATGCAGGCCATGCACAATATTGTACCCGGATTGGAAGATGCCGAGGTGGAGCAGCAGTGGATGGGCTTTCGTCCCGGCAGTCCGGACGGCTTGCCGTTTATGGGGCCGGTGCCAGGGGTTTCCGGCCTGTGGGTGGCCAGCGGCCACTACCGCAATGGCGTCGCCCTGGCCCCGATCACAGCCAGTATCATGAGTGACTGGATGATGGGGCAGGAGCCTCAGATGGATATGTCGGCCTTCCGTCTGGATCGTGATGTCTCCAACTCTGGCGTGCTTGGCTATCCTTCGAAGTAAACGGATTATTTGACATCGCCCCCGTCATCTGGCCATCGTTTTACATATTTCCTACTGGAGTGATTGCATGACGGTTACCAGGTTATCCAGTAAAGGGCAGGTGATTATCCCAAAGGCCGTACGCATGGCACATCATTGGGAACAGGGTCAACAGCTCGAAGTAATTGATGCTGGTGATGGCGTTCTGCTCAAACCGGCGTCGCCTTTTCATGAAACCTGCCTTGAAGATGTGGCGGGGTTTCTCCGGTATTCAGGTAAGCCAAAGACGCTCAAGGATATGGAAGATGCCATCGAGCAGGGCGTTCAGGCTCAACCTGCAAACCTCTCTTGAATTGAAGACGGCCGAACGGATTGTGGAATTGTGTAGATAGGGAAGGCGGTACAGGTTTTGTCCGCCGATGATGGCAGATTTTCACTGCTCCACGGATAGGAGAGGGATACATGTGCGAAGATAATCAATGGCAGAATGTCTTTTGCGGACGCGAAAAAGAACTCCAATTTCTGATTGATAAATGGAAGTTGGTTGCGGACAGTATAACCCCGGAGCCGCAAATTGCTATTATCTTAGGAGAAAGTGGTTTTGGAAAAACACGGTTGATTCAGGAGTTTTATTCATGGCTGTCAGAAAACGAAGATGAAGTTCAATATTGGCCACGCAGGCTTGGAAATATCGGTGACAATTTAAAGATTAATCCCCTTCTTGAAGAATTTTCCGAACAGGAAAAATCAATGCCTTATCTATGGTGGGGATTACGTTGTGCTGACCCTGCTGGACATAACAGCCAGATAGTGAGTACTTTAAGTGCCTATTTGGATTTTTTTGCGTTGCATTTGCAGCCGCTATATCAGACACGCTTTAACTTGTAATTCCCCGTGGCAAGACCACGGGGAATTACAAGTTGAAAAAAGCATTGCCAGGGCTGACTGAAGAACAATTTGTTACTATCTTGGATAGGTGCGATGGGAACCCACGGTTGCTTACCGAATTGATTCAGTATGCGCTAAGTAATTCATCCCTTTTTGCCACCCGTGATGTTACGCAAGCTTTGACTGAAAAAGGGCTTGAACATTTGAGAAAGGATCCCCTTAGTTATAGTGCATTGATTGCCAAGCGCTTTGCCAGTTTGCCCGATGATGTAAAAAGCTTTGTTAGCATGGGCAGTATCCAAGGGATAGTTTTTGCTGATGATCTGGCCAAGTCGGTTGTAAATAACCTATGGCAGAGTGATATCGCCAACGACATAGCTATCAAAGCTGATTCTCCTTGCGCGGTCACAAAAAAAACGTCAATGCTTTCAAGTGAATTCAGAGGCCGCGCCTTATATATACAGGCGCATGAAATGATGCAACTGGGCGATGAAGATTATGAAAAAGCCAAGCAATTAACGTTGAAAGAAATTGAACTCATGAGCCTTGATGGTCGATGGGAAAAACTGGACAATAGCGATCAGATACGGCTTCGTTCTTTTTATGTGGATACGGCACCTGATACTTACAAATCCGATTTTCCGGATGTGCGACTATTGTTGGCGCTTGCGCATTTAAAAGATATTCACGAAATAAATGGGTCACTTGAGGATAACCAAGAGGAAATGTTTATTCCAGATGACGAATATGAAAGACCTCAAATAGAAGACCCCGAAATTTACGACCTCCTTGATATTGAGTATGATGATTATCGCTTTGGAGTCGCTGCTATTGAGGTACGGCGAGAAATTATATCAACGAAGGGGGAAACACTTCCAAGATTGCTGAAACTGGCTTTGGATATTCATCATTTGTCACAACTGTCCGGTTAACTTGACTGATTGTAACGAGAACCTTTTTTAGAATAGTGAGTTAGGAGATATTTTGGGTGTTGCCGACTTGAA
>QIFG01000055.1 GCA_003228735.1 Zetaproteobacteria bacterium | reverse complement strand
CGCAACGCTATTTACTTCCATCTGGGAGGTCTCAATCTCTATCCAGAGCCAGCATCATGAGCCCGCTACCCACACGATTTGGTGAAGCGCCGCTTTTTCTTTCTTGTCTTAATAATCTCCACGGATTGGAAAATACTTAATGACCCCACCATCTTTCCCACTTTCGCCTTTTAATTCAACGAATCCTGGTCGATTTGTTTCGCTGTCGATCCTGTTGTTTTTTCTGCTGATTCATTTTGCTGCTCCTGCAAATGCGCGTGAAGAGCAGCAACAAATAATAGATATGACGCCAGCAAGGCTTCGCTTTACATTTGAGAATGTGACGTTGCCCGGAAATGAAAAAATGGGCCTTCTCGGAGGCACAATCCTTTTTGATGGTAGTGACTGGTATTCCTTTGGATTAGGAGCGTATGGAGCCCTTACCGGGCAACGTGGCGGTTTTATTACGCTTGGCCTGGCTACGGAGGCCCGAAAAAAGCTGGGCGATTATTTTGAGTTCAATGCAGGCGCATTTATTGGTGGCGGCGGTGGCCATGGAGGCCGCCTGCTCTCCGGCGGTGGTCTGATGGTGCGCTACCATGCAGGAGCTCAGTTCGCATCGGAGTGGGGAAATATCGGCGCAGGATACAGCTATATCGATTTCCCAAACGGAAGCATCCACAGCGGACAGCCTTATCTTTCCTATGACTATCAATTCTCCACACTGGCTGCATCCGGCTGGATGGATTCGCCTGAAAATGAGTATGTTGGATATACCCCGCTAGCCGAACAGGAATTCGCCATCGTTTCTCACACCTACAGGGTGCCCGGAGGCGTAGTTCAGGACAATGGTGTAACTGCACAGCATCGCACCATTAATCTGCTGGGTGTCGAGTGGAACCGCTATCTGGATGATAATATATTCACCCATATTGAAGCAGAAGGGGCGATGGGCGGCCAGAGCCAGGGGTATATGCAGGTCCTTCTTGGCGGTGGCTACAGACTTGCGCTGCTGGACGGAACATGGTTCAAGTTGATCGCTTCCGCTGGTGTGGCCGGAGGAGGGGCCGTAGCCACCGGTGGTGGCTTACTGCTTGATGCGTCGGCGGCACTACAGCAAAAACTTGGTGATCAAATCTATGCTGAAATTGCAGCTGGCTATGTATTTGCGCCGGGCGAGAGCTTCAAGGCCATTCGTTATGCTGCAAAGCTGGGGTACCATTTCCATACACCCAACTATAATGACAGCGTTGCCGTGTCCGATCTAAGCGCGTTCGACTTTAGCCATATGCGGATCAGGGCAGCGCACCAGACCTATTATAAAGGCTCACAGAACTGGCGCTCCCGTGATCAAAATCTGAATGTTGATCTAATCGGTGTTCAGGCCGACTATTTTCTCAACGATTACCTGTTTCTGAGCGGTCAGGGGCTTGCTGCCTACAAAGGCAAGGCTGGTGCATACATGATCGGACTGCTAGGGATGGGCGCCCATCTTCCCCTCTTCGGTCCGTTATTTGTGGAGGTGGAAACGCTGGGTGGTGCTGCCGGAGGCGGTTCACTTGCTGTTGGTGGCGGTCTGGTCTGGCAGGTTAATGGTGGTATCGGGTTTCAAATGAGCGACGAATACAGCATCCTGGCTTCATACGGCTATTTAAGAGCGCCACGCGGCAACCTGCGAGCCAAAGCGCTGACTCTTTCGTTTGGTTATCACTTTACGCTGTTTACAAAGTAGGTTTTGCACCAGATAACCCCACGGATACCCTGAAAAATCAGAACATTCGTGGGAGTTCAAGCGGCTAGGGTAACGGGGTCATAACGGACTTCGGTATTGTGGTTATTTACAACAATACAGAAGCCAGACACTTCAGACACCAACCTTTGTAACCGTTAACCGGGTCAGGCTTGACTTATGGGTGTTCGAAGAAGCGGAATGCGAATTCCGAGGATAGGTTGCTTATTTATTGATCTATGCTGAACATTCGGAAATCAGGCTTCGGTACTGTGGTTATTTACAGCAATGCCGAAGCCAGATACTTCAGACACCAGCTTCAGACACCAGCCTTGACAGCATGTAAAACTGTTTTGTAATATCCATGCAAAAGTAAAATGGTAGTGTTGTATATGCATGGATATATTTCAAGGTTTTCGGAGAAACAATTAGGACGGGCATTGGCCCGCTCACCGGCAGTAGCCATTCTTGGGCCCCGGCAATGTGGGAAAACAACGCTGGCCAAGGCATTCCTTGCTACTATTCCATCGGTCTATCTTGATCTTCAGGATCGGGTGGCCCGCAATAAGCTCGCCGAGCCTGAGCTTTTCTTTGAGCAGCACCGCTCCGAGCTCATCTGTCTGGATGAAATTCAGCGGATGCCTGAATTCTTTTCAGCACTACGCGCCGAAATTGACCATGACCGGCGACCGGGGAGATTTCCGCACAGCTTTTGGGGTCGGGACTTGTTTCGCGGATTTTCCCCTGAAATGCATGACACACGACCCCATACATGCAGGTTGCAGCCTCAATGTTGAAACACCTTTACTCCGCAGGCTTGGGCAGCCCTATGCAGTCCGGCATCAAGCGTAGCCATGCCTGCCTGCCTGCGTTCGGCAAGTTCCAGATAAGCTGCATCGTAGGCAGAGAGTTTATAGTCCATGGCCAGGCGGTGAACGCGCTCCATCAGATCGGAGCCATGAGCCGAATCAGTGAGAACAGGTAGTGAACCATAAAGATGCATGAGCCCCGATGCATCGTTATCCGTGATTCGCCCCCTGCGTCTGGCGGCTATGAGCACATTACCGATTTCATGCCACCAAAGTGAAGGAACCCAGACATCTTCATGCTGCATGATTGGCAAAAAAGCCTCGGCAACAGCTGAATTTTCATCCGGCAGGCCCAGCGCTGCTGCAATGGAGCAATCCATCACCCAGGGCATCAGTGCTTCCGGCCTTCTTCAATCAATGCCCGGATATCACCGGAACCCTTTACTCGCTGGCGCATGGCGCGAAATCCTTCAAGCAGTTCACTTGTGACTTCAGCGGCTGCTTTGTGTACAGGCTCTAGCCGCGCTACGGGTTTGCCCCGGCGGGTGATGGTGAAGCTTTGGCCCTCTTCCACATCGCGGATCAGAGAAGCCAGGTGGGTTTTGGCATCGAAAGCAGTCACCTGTTTCCGGTTGGATTGAGACATACGCACTCCTTCTAGTTAAATAACTAGTTAAGTTTAGAGGGTGGGTTCTGTAATTGTCAATAAGTGGCGGGCATTTTGATTCGGGTCAATTGAGTTCATCAGGGTTAAAGTTCCGCCTTGATGATGGCATCAAACGACGAAGAACCAGAACATGAGGATATGATAGAGGAAATGCGTACAGCGGAAGACATACTGAGGACGATCTATGGCTACCATACCTTCCGCCCCCATCAGAAAGAAATCATCGACGCCCTGATAAGCGGGCGCGACGCCTTTGTCCTGATGCCCACCGGCGGAGGCAAATCCCTCTGCTACCAGATCCCCGCCCTGCTCAGGCCCGGTACCGGGATCATCGTTTCCCCCCTGATCTCGCTGATGAAGGATCAGGTCGACGCCTTGCGGGGAAACGGCATCGAGGCCGCCTTTTACAACTCCTCCATGAAAGCCGATGAAGCCCGGCGCGTCCTGGCTAAATTTCATGCCGGCAAGCTTGATCTGCTCTACGTTGCACCTGAACGCTTGACGACCGAGGGCTTTCTCGACCGCCTGCGTGACGTGAACATCGCCCTGTTCGCCATCGACGAAGCCCACTGCATCTCCCAATGGGGACATGACTTCCGCCCTGAATACATAAAACTGGGAAGGCTCCGGGATCATTTCCCCGACATCCCCACCATCGCCCTGACCGCAACCGCAGATGCGCAAACCCGCAAGGATATCCTGCATCGCCTGCGCCTCAGTGATGCCCGCCAGTACGTCACCAGCTTCGACCGTCCGAACATTCGCTATACGGTGCTCGAAAAACACCAGCCCTTCCGCCAACTGACCACCTTTCTGGACAATCATCGAAACCAGTCCGGTATCATCTACGCCCTCAGCCGCAAGCGTGTGGAGGAAGTGGCCAGGCAACTACAGGCGGAGGGGTATGAAGCCCTGCCCTACCATGCGGGCCTTCCGGCCAGCACCCGGCAGAAAGCCCACGAAGCCTTCCTGCATGACAACACCGACATCGTGGTGGCCACCATCGCCTTCGGTATGGGAATCGACAAGCCCGACGTACGTTTTGTCGTTCATTATGATCTGCCCAAAAATATCGAAGGCTATTATCAGGAAACGGGCCGGGCCGGACGCGATGGCCTGGCTTCCGAAGCCCTGCTGCTGTTCGGCGCTCAGGACATCGTCACCGCCCGCCGCCTGGTGGAAAACACCGAAAATGAAGACCAGAAACGTATCGAGATTTACAAGCTCAACAGCATGGTTGATTTCGCGGAATCCCTGACCTGCCGCCGCCGTGTCCTGCTCGGCTACTTCGGTGAAGGGTTAAAGGAAGACTGCGGCAACTGCGACCTCTGCCAGAATCCGCCGGAGCGTTTCGACGCCACACTTGACGCCAGGAAGGCCCTGTCCTGCGTCTATCGCGTTGGGCAAAGATTCGGCATGAAGTATGTGATTGATGTGATACGTGGTATGGACAACGAACGCATCCGCAGCCTGGGGCACGATAAACTCAGCACTTACGGCATAGGCAGCGAGCGCTCCGGCGCCGAATGGCAAAGCATCCTGCGCCAGCTTATCCACAGCGGCTTCCTGATTCAGGACATTGCCAACTATTCCATCCTCAAACTCACCGAAGCCGCCAGGCCCCTGTTGCGCGGGGAAGTTCAGTTGGAACTGGCCAGGCCACGCATCAGGGAAAAGGTTCAAAAGAAGAAAAAACGCCCGATCAACCTTGGTGAAGAAAACGAAGAACTGTTTCAATGCCTGCGGGAATTACGCAAGAAACTGGCAGATGATCAGGCCGTACCCCCCTTCGTGGTTTTCAGCGATGTCACCCTGATCCAGATGGCGAATACCCAACCATCAACGGACAGCGAACTGCTGGAAATCAGTGGCGTTGGACAAGTAAAACTGGCGCGGTACGGCAAGGCTTTCCTGGAAACTATCAGCGCATACAAAAACCGGATACAAGCAGGGACGAAGAATTAAGGCACAAAACTTACATGCCTGATTATTCTTCGTGCCTTAGCGCCTTGGTGGTAACAACTTGTCCTTTCTGCATTGGATTACGCCGGTAACAGGCTCTAATCTTCCCGCCATTTGATTGAGCAGCCGATGGTCGGATACTGCGGCTGCAGCGAAGGCTCTCCGGCAATCATCGCATCCACAGCCGGGGCAAGATCCTGCTGTTTCACCTGGGCCTCATCCTTCCAGTAATCATCAATGCGCCCGTGGTAATACAGCTTGCCGCTCTTGTTGAACAGGTAGAGATCGGGCGTGCACTGGGCATCAAAGGTGCGCGCCACCTCCTGCGTTTCATCAGCAAGGTACGGAAAATCAATGCCCCACTCGGCAATCTTCTCTTTCATGGCCGAAGCCGAATCCTGCGGGTAGTCAGGGTGAATGTTCGGATTGACGGCAATGGTATTCACGCCCTTTGCGCGGAATGCCCTGGCATGCTTGATCAGGCGTGGCCAGACAGCGATGGCGTACGGACAGTGGTTGCAGGTAAAAGCCACCAGCAGGCCGTTTTCGCCCGCGCACTCACCCAATTTACAACTGTTGCCATCCGGGTCTTTCAGCTCCAGATCCGGCAATTGCCAGCCAAGGTCAACGTGAATCGATGCAACGAGCGCCATGTTTCATTTCTCCTGAATATCAATAACTGGAAGCCTAGCCGCTGGCAGACCAAACTTCATCACACGCTTTGTAGTGTTATTTGAGAAACACTGCCTTACAGCATCACCAGCCAGGAGGCGACATCGCGCTGGATGGCCACGCCCAGCATGTAGACATACGTCAGGCAGGCCAGGGCAAAGCTTATAAGCCTGACGCGCAGGGTTTTCCCCCGTTTGATGGCGACAGAACCAAGCACGATATAGACCAGCAGGGCGATCAGCTTGGCTCCCAACCAGACTTCATCGGTGGGATTCTGTTCGGTGAGAAGAGCCAGAAATACACCCGAAGTCAGCAAAGCCGTATCCACCGCATCAGGAATCATCCTTGCCCATATCTTCCGCTGCAGCCATCTGGCCTCAACCAGCATCCAGTAGCCACGAATCAGAAAGTAGACGAAGCTGATGCCGACACTGATAAGATGAATGTTCTTCAACAAAATCATAAGAAACTCAATCCGTATATGATGAAAAAGGGCCGGCAATGATGCCAGCCCTTATCCCATGAAGCTGCGCTTCTATTTGTGATTCGGGCCATTGGCCCTCACCCTTCGGGCGGCCTGAAGTCCGTCCAGTTCTCCCGCTGGTCGAATTGTGACTCGGGCTTTCAGCCCTCGGGGCTAAAGCCCCGCCCTGTGGGCGTCCAAACGGCCTGTGGCCTTTTTGTGATTCGGGCCCTTGGCCATCCAAATAGGCTGCGGCTATTTGTGATTCGAGCTTACGCTCCGCCCTGCGGGCGTCCAAACAGCCTGCGGCTATTTGTCAGGTTCCAGATACAGATAGGTCAGGCCTGCGGAAACACCGGCGCCGGTGCTGACCGAAAGCACAAGCGGTTGCAACGAAATACTGCGCTTGTTGCCGCCAACCAGAACATTCACGCCAATGCCAACGCCAAGCGTAGCCGAAGCCCCAACGCCACCGTATTTGCCGGCCAACTGATAGGTGCCGGCCTTGAAATCTGCAGAAAACACGGTGTAGCCAATCGTTTCCTGACGATTGATATTCAGGTCGATACCCAGACCGACGCCGGTTTCACCCTTGTACTTCTCGATACCGCCACCGGCTGTGGACTCGAATTCGCATGTCACATCGACTGTCGAGTGAATAATCAGATTCACGCCGGTTTCAGGCACGGTTTTACATGTCAGAATACCGATCTTGGTGCCTTCACTGCTCACCTCTTCCGCCGCCCATGCCTGCTGCCCCGACACAAGTACAGCCACTGCGATAGCGAGACTGTAAACTATTGCATTTTTCAGTTTCATCGATTTTCCTCCTTGGTCTGACATTGCCTTATACCCCTTCTTTTAGCCTATGCCCAGCGGAAAGGAAAGCGGCACCCGTCAGAACGGAATATCGTCGTCCACCGGGGTGTCGGCAAACTCGGGGGCCTCGGCAAACGGATCCTTTTCACCACCCGTTGCAGCCGGCTTGGCGCCACCCTGAGAAGGCGCACCGGAATCGCGGCTGGACAACATCTTCATCTCATTGGCGCGAATCTCGGTCGTATACCGGTCGTTACCGTCCCGATCCGTCCATTTGCGCGTCTCGATTTTCCCCTCGATGTAAACGCGCGAACCTTTCTTCAGATATTCATTGGCGATCTCGCCCAACCGGCTCCACAGCGTTACACGATGCCATTCGGTGCGCTCCTGCCTTTCGCCACTCTTGTCTTTGAAGCGTTCGGTCGTTGCGATACGTATATTGCACACACAGGTTCCGTCCTTCGTATAGCGTGTTTCCGGGTCGGCCCCTAAATTGCCGATCAGCATAGCCTTGTTCAGCATGCGATCCTCCACTCATTCGTTTTTGACAAGATAGAAAGAAGCTCCCGCCAAGGCAACATGAAAATCAACACATGAAAATCAATGTCTGCTAACAGACCCTAGGCAAGGTGCGGTTTCAGATACTGGCCGGTGAAGGATGCATTACAGGCGGCAACGTCCTCCGGTGCGCCGGCCACAACAATGTCGCCGCCCCGGTCTCCGCCCTCAGGCCCCATGTCAATCACCCAGTCCGCCGTCTTGATAACCTCCAGATTATGCTCGATGACGATCACCGTGTTGCCGAGATCAACCAATTCATGCAACACCGACAGCAACTGCGCCACATCGGCGAAATGCAGGCCAGTGGTTGGCTCATCGAGGATATAGAGCGTGTTCCCGGTGGCGCGGCGGGCCAGCTCCTTGGAAAGCTTCACGCGCTGCGCCTCACCGCCCGACAACGTCGTGGCAGGCTGGCCAAGCCGAATATATCCCAGGCCAACCTGGGTAAGCGTCTGCAACCTGTGGCGAATGGGTGTTACATTGGAGAAAAAACCGGCGGCCTCCTCCACGGTCATATCCAGCACTTCGGCAATGGATTTCCCCTTGTAGCGCACATCCAGTGTTTCACGGTTGTAGCGCGCCCCGGCACAGGACTCGCAATGCACGTATACGTCCGGCAGAAAGTGCATCTCCACCTTGATGATGCCGTCGCCCTGGCATGCCTCGCAGCGGCCGCCCTTGACGTTGAACGAGAATCGGCCGGGCTTGTAGCCGCGGGCCCGCGATTCGGGCACTGAGGAAAACAACTCACGGATGGGCGTGAATACGCCCGTATATGTGGCCGGGTTGGAGC
This sequence comes from Zetaproteobacteria bacterium, assembly GCA_003228735.1. Taxonomy (GTDB): domain Bacteria; phylum Pseudomonadota; class Zetaproteobacteria; order Mariprofundales; family Mariprofundaceae; genus SZUA-181. The sequence goes on along the minus strand of QIFG01000055.1, from coordinate 14,544 downwards.
GCGGTGTGCGTCCAATGGGGCGCTGATCAATATCAATCACCTTGTCCACCTGCCCCTCCCCAACAAGGCCATCGTGCGCGCCGACGCGTTCACTCACCTGCCGCATGCTCCTGGCAAAGGCACGGTACAGGGTGTCAATAACCAGTGTCGATTTACCTGAGCCGGAGACACCGGTAACGCAGGTCAGCCGGCCAAGCGGAAACAGGGCTTGCACACCATTCAGATTATGTTCCCGCGCACCCGTAACGCCGATCATGGCATGCCCGTCAGCCACGGGACGTTTATCGGATACCGGGATAAACCTGCGGCCGGTCAGATAATCCGCCGTCAGAGAGTTTTCGGCAGCCAGAACCTCATCAAGCGGGCCAGAGGCGACAATTTCGCCGCCATGTTCACCGGCCCTCGGCCCCATATCCACGATCCAGTCAGCACGGCGAATGGCTTCCTCGTCATGCTCTACCACAAGCACCGAATTACCCTGATCGCGCAGCTTTTCCAATGTGACTAGCAGGCGATCGTTATCACGCTGGTGCAGGCCGATGGATGGTTCATCCAGAATGTAGAGCACACCGACCAGGGTCGAGCCGATTTGTGTGGCCAGCCGGATGCGCTGTGCCTCACCGCCGGACAGTGTGCCTGCCGTACGATCCAGCGACAGGTAATCCAGGCCCACCTGAATCATGAAACCGAGACGTGAGCTAACCTCTTCCAGCACGCGCTCGGCAATGGTGCGTTGCTGTTCGGAAAGGGAAAGATTGCGCACCCACTCCCGCCCCTCGCGCAATGGCATTGCCACCACTTCCGGCAAGCTCTTGTCCCCGACATAAACATGCCGGGCCGGACGTGTCAGGCGTGAGCCCTCACATTTGGGACATGGCACTGCATTGATATAGCGCCCAAGCTCCTCGCGAACATCATCCGAGCCTGTCTCCCGATAGCGGCGCTCAAGATTGGGGATGATCCCTTCAAACGGACGCTTGATGGCCCGATCCTGATTCATGCTGGAGAAACGAAAGTGAATCTTTTCGCTCCCCGAGCCATAAAGAATGACGTGTTGCTCATGCCCGGAGAACTCATTAAAGGGGGTGCTCATATCTGCGCCCAAGTACCGGCATACTGCCTCCAGCGTCTGGGTATACATGAAAGAGTCGCTGTTGCTCCAGGGGTCGATCGCGCCCTGTTTGAGGGAGAGCAGCGGATTCGGCACCACCACTGCGGGATCAAAGATCATCTTCGTGCCCAGCCCGTCACAGGCCGGACAGGCGCCGGCCGGTGAGTTGAATGAGAATAACCGCGGTTCGATTTCGGGATATGAGATGCCGCAGTCGGGGCAGGCAAAACGCTCGGAATAGGCGTGAAGCTCATCCCCGACCAGGGCGAGCAGCATACCACCGCCGTATTTCAGACTGGTCTCCACTGAGTCGGCCAGCCGGGTTCGCATGCCATCGCGCAGCACGAGACGATCTACGACCAACTCGATATCATGCTTTCTCTTTTTATCCAGCGCCGGCACATCCTCAATGGGCATGATGCCGCCATCCACGCGCACACGCACAAAGCCATCCTGTCCGGCCTTTTCGAGCTCGCGCCTGAACTCACCCTTTTTGCCGCGGGCAATCGGCGCCAGAAGTTGCAGCCTGGTTCCCTCGTCCAACTGCATCAGCGCATCGATGATCTGGGAGGCCGCCTGTGAGCTGATCGGCTTGCCGCAGCCATAACAGCAGGGTTGCCCGATGCGCGCAAACAACAGCCTCAGATAATCATAGACCTCGGTAATCGTGCCGACCGTTGAACGCGGGTTGCGGCTGGTCGTCTTCTGCTCAATCGAAATAGCCGGTGACAGGCCTTCAATGGCATCCACGTCCGGCCGTTCCATGATGCCAAGAAACTGGCGCGCATAGGCAGACAATGACTCGACATAGCGTCTTTGCCCCTCGGCATAGAGCGTATCAAAGGCCAGCGAAGACTTGCCGGAACCGGACACGCCGGTAATCACCACGAGTTTATCCCGCGGTAAATCCAGTGAAATGTTTTTAAGATTGTGCACACGGGCGCCACGCACCCGGATCAGCTTTTCCGCCATCAGACCTCCAGCCGACCTAGGCTATGCGCTTTGAACTCAGAGACAAGCCGCCTGCTGTCAGGCGTATTCAAGAGTGAAGGGTTGTTAGTTCTGGGCAGTAAGCCAGCGTTCGGCGTCGAGTGCGGCCATGCAACCGAAACCGGCCGAAGACACCGCCTGGCGGTAAACGGGATCGGCCACATCACCGGCGGCAAACACGCCTTCGACACTGGTCGCCGTGCTCTTGCCAGCGGTGATGATATAGCCGGTTGCATCCATATCGAGCTGGCCTTTCACAAAGTCCGTGTTCGGCTTATGCCCAATGGCGATGAATACGCCAGCCACATCGATCTCTTCCAAAGAGCCGTCAACGGTGGACTTAAGCAGCATGCCGGTTACGCCGGCATCATCGCCGAGCACCTCATCCAGCACACTGCTCCATTTAACCTCGACGTTTTCGATAGCGAACAGGCTTTCCTGCAGTATCTTTTCCGCACGCAGTTCATCACGGCGGTGCACAAGCGTTACCTTGCTGCAAATATTTGAGAGATAAATGGCTTCCTCCACAGCGGTATCACCGCCGCCGATCACAGCCGCCTCCTGGCCCTTGAAGAAGAAGCCGTCACAGGTAGCGCAGGCGGAGACGCCACGGCCGGAAAATGCCTGTTCGGACTCCAGGCCAAGATATTGGGCCGAGGCGCCGGTGGCGATGATCAGCGCATCACAACTGTACTCACCCTCTTCGCCCGTCAGGCGCAACGGACGGCTGGAAAGATCGGTTGCCTCAATATGATCCAGGATGATTTCGGTACCGAAATTCTCGGCCTGCTGGCGAAAGTCCTCCATCATTTCAGGCCCCTGCACCCCATCCTTGTAGCCGGGGTAATTATCCACATCAGTCGTGGTCGTCAGCTGCCCGCCAGGCTGATTCCCCTGGATAATCACCGGATTCAGGTTGGCGCGGGCGGCATAGATGGCAGCCGTATAACCGGCAGGCCCGGAACCGAGGATAATCAGATGATGATGCTGGACTTCAGCCATATGAACCTCCAAAAGTGACGCGGAGCCTAGCTTCAACTTACAGAAAACTGAACCACAGAGTCACAGAGAAAAAGATTGATTTGCCTTCACCCCGGTTTCGGCCAGTACTGGTTGAAAATTATTCCTCTGTGTCTCCGTGTGATTCGAGGCGGTCTGCCTCTCACCCTTCGGGCGCCCTTGCGTGCGTCCAAACGGCAGGGCTGCCTTATTGTCTCTGTGGTGCAACGCTCAAAGCAGAAAGACAGTAGCCAGTCCAAGAAAGACAAAGAACCCGACCACATCGGTCACCGTTGTCAGAATCGTGCCGGAGGCCAGAGCCGGATCAATGTTGATACGCTGAAGCGTAAGCGGGATCAGTCCGCCAGCCATGCCGGCAACCAGCAGATTGATCAGCATGGCGGCGGCAATGATAAGCCCAAGCTTCACGCCAATCTCCGGGAACCAGTTCGATGCAATCAACCCCATGAGAATGGCAAAACTGAATCCCGTAACCAGGCTTACGGCCACTTCCTTGGCCAAAGCCCGGCGGGCGTTTTCAAACGTCACACGCCCCAGGGCGATGCCGCGCACAATAACGGTCAGGGTCTGCGTGCCGGCAACGCCGCCCATGCTGGCGACAATCGGCATCAGGATGGCCAATGCCACGATCTGGGTCAGCGTAGCCTCGAACTGGGCGATGACAACGGAGGCCATAATAGCTGTGCCCAGGTTGACAGCCAGCCACACGCCACGCCGCCAGGCCGTGATGCCCACGGGCTCGGCCAGATCATCCTGATGGGACAGTGCGGCCAGGCGATACATATCCTCGGTGGCCTCTTCCTGCACCACATCCAGGATATCGTCGGCCGTGATGCGTCCGACCAGAACCCCGTCTTCGTCCACAACCGGCAGTGCCAGAACATCGTATTTCTCGAAGATATGCGCCACTTCTTCCTGATCCTGACCGGCCAGCGCGTGTGGAAACCCGCTGTCCGCAACCTGCAGGATGTTGGTATCCGGTTCGCACAACAGCAACTCATAAAGAGGCAGGACACCCTGCAGGCGGTCATCATCATCCACCACATAAATGTAATTCAGATTCTCGATCTCCCGGCCCCAGCGGCGCAGCACTTCAAGCACCTTGCTCACGGGCCAGTCGGCGCGCACCTTGAAAAGCTCGACCTGCATGAGTCCGCCGGCGGACTCTTCATCGTGCTCAAGCAACGGCTCGACCTCACGCCGCTCTTCCGGTTCCAGCCGCTCGATAATGGTATCGGCAATATCCTTGTCGACAGCCTGCAGAATGTCGGCGACATCATCGGAATCCAGATGTTCGACAACCGCTTCGATATCACTTGGATGCAGGGCCGCCAGCAGATCTTCCTGCATGCCCTCGGGCAGTTCCAGCAGGGTATCGCCACACAGTTCGTCGGGAATGATCTTGAGCAGTATCAGACGCTCGTTATCGTCCTTGCAATCCAGCAGTAGTTCGGAAAGCTCGGCACTGTGCATCTTGGTCAAGCGAGTTTTGAGCGTGCGCGGGTTCTCGGCGGCCAGCGTCAGGGCCACCTCAGGCGTTAAATCACGTGTGTTTTTATTTTCTTTGTTCGGCATGCCGGCCACCTTGCAAAATGCGGGCGGATCATACACCAGCAGGGTTTATGTATAAATGCCCGGTCTTCGCGCCGGTGACGGCTCCACATCGGGAAACGACATGCGCTCCCAGCTTAAGAGACTTCTTCCACCGCTTTCAACAGTTGCAGCGTTAATCGTTCGATCACAACGGGCTTATCTTCAAGGCTTGCGCCCTTCAGCTTGATCTCAGCCTCGGCAATCAACGCCAGGGCATGCATCAAGGCTCCCGGTTGCCAGTGCTTGCACTCCTGTGGAATCTGCTGGCGCGCATCGCCAAACAGTTTTGCGCGGAAGGCCGCATCGCGCGGATTCTCACTCGCATGCCAGAGATACAACAACATGCTCTGAAAACGCGTCTGCAGCCAGCTTAACACCTGTACCTCGACCACCTGCTGATCGCCAAGCAGCCGGTGCAGCATGGACACGGCCGAATTGTCGCGGCTGGCAACCGCCCGGCAATAATCGGCCAGTTCAGCCGGGCTGCGCTCACCAAGTAAATCGCCGACCACATCCATGCCCAACTGCTCGCCACGCCCACCATCATATAACCGGAGGCGCTCCATAGCCTGGCGTGCTGCCTGGCGCATGCCATTAAGATTTTCTGCCAGCATCATTTCGGCATCAGCGCTGAGTTTCAGACCGGACTGTTCAAGCTGCTCGCGCAGCCAGGTCTGAAACTGTGCCGGTGTCGGCCGGGCAAACTGACAACCAGCCACCTCTGCCTGCGCAGTCATCTTCTTGTGCAACGCCTTACGTGATTCGATACCGGCCGCACAAATCACCAGCCGTGTTTCTGCCGGCAAATGGTCAACCAGTTGCAGTAACTTATTCGTCTGTTTTGGATTGGCGCTCTCGGCATTGCGGATCAGGGCATGGCAACGAGTGGCCCCGAACAGTCCCTGATGCTTCGATTCAAGTTCGATACGCTCGATCTCGCTGATATCTGCCCGTATCGTCTGCGCCTCGCCTTCCGGGCAGGCAAGCAATGCTTCAGCGGATTCAAACAGGGCATCCCTGTCTTCGCCATACAGGTAATAGCAGGCGTGCTTGGCAGGAATCAGCCTGTCAGGTGATAATTTCACGGCCCACGTATTCCCGCATGATCATGCTTCGGTCAAAAACCGGAACTCAAAGCCCGCCAGGCGTCCCGCACCCATTGTTTCTGCAAATCCTGTTTCAACCGCTGGCGCAGCGCTTCGGTGCTGGCCGGATCGCCGACAACAAAGACATCACCGTCTGTGCTGATCGTGCCGCTGTCCCAGATTTTCGCGCCCTTCTGCCACAGGCTCAGGTTTCCAGACAGCGTCAGGCGATAGGTTACGGCCACGCCGGAGACATTAAAGGCAATGGGATTGAAGGATTCGTTCACACTCTCCAGATGAAGCTGCGCATCTGATTCATCCGCTTCAGCCAGGGTGAACTCCTCTTCCCGATCCCGCACCAGACGTTGCATGGCCGGCAACAGTTGCCGCGCTTCTTCACCTACAGCGATAACGGCAATGGAATGTACATCATCAGGCACCGCACCCCTGCCCTGGCCGGCCAGATGATAGCCGCAGGATGAGGCCAGCAGACTTAGGAATATGGCAAGCGCTTTCATACTCATTGCGGCTTCACCACAAGATTAAGGATACGTCCGGGCACAAGAATCACCTTCACCATATTCATGTTTTCCAGCCAGCGTGCAATGGTTTCATCAGCTTTGGCCACAGCCAGTGCGATATCCTGATCGGCATCCCTGGCCACGGTGATCTCGCCACGCTTCTTGCCGTTGATCTGCACCATCAGTGTCACTTCATCCCGCTTGAGAACCGCTTCATCGGCTTTCGGCCAGTCTGCCGTCACAGCGTGTTCCGCGATGCCCAGGCGATCAAAACATTCACTTGAAAAATGTGGCGCAAAGGGAGCGAGCATGGTCACCAAAGCCGAAGCCCCCTCACGCAGGACGGCATTTCCAGTTTGCCCCTTCGGCTCAAAGGACTGCAGGGCGTTGGACAGTTCCATCAGGGCGGCAATGGCGACATTGAAGGCAAAGCCGTGCTCGAAGGCATGCGTCACACGCCGGATCGTGGCGTGGATAACCTGCCGCAAACCATCCACGGCCTGCTGATCCTCGGCATCTCCACTATTGGCATTTTCATCGGTCACGCGATCAAGCATGCGCCAGACACGGTTCAGGAAGCGCGAGGCCCCCTCCACACCAGCATCAGACCATTCCAGATCCTTCTCAGGAGGCGCGGCAAACAGGGTGAACAGACGGGCGGTGTCAGCGCCGAAACGTTCGATAATGCTGCCGGGATCGACCGTATTGCCCTTGGATTTACTCATCTTGGCGCCATCTTTCAGCACCATGCCTTGCGTCAGCAGGTTCGCAAACGGTTCGTCGCCACCCTCCTTCGAAGTGAATACGCCCGCATCGCGCAGCAGCTTGTGATAGAAGCGCGCATACAAAAGATGCAGCACGGCGTGTTCAACGCCGCCGATATACTGAGCCACCGGCATCCAAGCTTTAACGGCATCACCATCCAGCATGCCGTCTTGATATTCGTTGCAGGTAAAACGTTCCATATACCAGGACGATTCCATAAAGGTGTCGAAGGTGTCGGTTTCGCGCCGCGCCGGCTTGCCGCACTGCGGGCAGTTCACGTCCACAAATGCTTCGCAGGTTTCCAGCGGCGATGCGCCGCCGGTCGGCTGTAACTCCTCCGGCAAGATGACAGGCAGATCGGCCTCCGGCACAGGTACGGCGCCACAGGTTTCGCAGTGAATCACCGGAATCGGCGCTCCCCAGTAGCGCTGGCGCGACACCAGCCAGTCGCGCAAGCGGTAGTTTACCTGCTCCGATCCTTTACCCCTTTCCTCAAGCGCCTTGATGATGGCCTTTTTCGCGGCTTCCGAATCAAGACCGTCGAACTCACCCGAATTCACGAGCACACCCGGATCGGTAAATGCCATGCCTTCCGGTGCAGCAGAGCCATCGGCCGGCGCAATCACCTGGCTGATGGGAATGTCGTATTCCAGGGCAAACTCATAATCGCGCTGATCATGCGCCGGCACACTCATCACAGCACCCGTGCCATAGCCCATCAACACGAAATTGGCGGCCCAGACCGGTACCTTGTCACCTGTAATCGGGTGCAGCGTATACCTTCCAGTCGACATGCCCTTCTTTTCCATCGTGGCGATATCCGCCTCTTTTGTAGATATCCGTGAGCATTCATCAACGAAAGCGGCCAGCTTCGGATCGTTCTCAGCCGCCTTTTTCGCCAGTGGATGGCCGGCGGCCACAGCCATGTAGGTGACGCCCATCAGCGTGTCCGGCCTTGTGGTGAATACCGACAGCGATTCATCCGAGCCTTCTAGCGGAAATTCGATACGGGCCCCGGTTGAACGGCCGATCCAGTTCTTCTGCATGTCCCGCACACGCTCCGGCCAGCCGGAAAGCTTCTCCAGATCGTTCAGCAGTTCCTCGGCATAATCGGTAATGCGGATAAACCACTGCGACAGGTTCTTGTGGGAAACCTGCGTGCCGCAACGCCAGCATTCACCCTCAACCACCTGCTCGTTGGCCAGCACCGTATGACAGGGTTCGCACCAGTTCACCTCGGCCTCTTTCCTGTAGGCCAGACCCTTTTTCAGCAGTTGCACGAACATCCACTGTTCCCAGCGGTAGTAATCGGGGTCGCACGTGGCCAGTTCACGCGACCAGTCGTAAGAAAAGCCCAGGCGTTTCAACTGCCCGCGCATCTGGTCGATGTTGTGCCATGTCCATTCAGCCGGCGGCCTTCCATGCTTGATGGCGGCATTCTCGGCTGGCAGGCCGAAGGCGTCCCAACCCATCGGGTGGAGCACATTGAAGCCACACATGCGCTTGTAGCGCGCCACGGCATCGCCAAGGCAGTAGTTGCGCACATGGCCCATGTGCAACTGGCCGGACGGATACGGAAACATCGCCAGGCAATAGTATCTGGGTCGATTATCGGCCGGATCGTCGCTGGCTGCGTCTACTCCATCACGCTCCCATATGGCCTGCCATTTAGCCTCAATCGCCTGTGCGTCGTAACGCGCCTGCTTGTCTTTACTCACTTGCTGAAACTCCCAATTAGCCTTGATTCACCGGAATGCGGATGATGCGGACTTAGACCCGGTAAGAAAAGCCCTTATTATCAGTAGTATTGCTCCCAGACTCCAATAAGTGCACGGTAAATCCTGCATATCAACAATTTGTACTATGCTAGCGGATATTGCTTGGCATTTGCCAACCCGGTATGAGGTCGCCGATGCAGGACGAAAGGAAAACCAAGGCCCAACTCATCGAGGAACTCAGACAGCTGCGTACTGAAGTGGCCGGCTCAGTTAACAAGCACCCCGGGGAAGAACACCAGATAAATCTGACACACCTTACCGGTATCGTTGATACCGCCTCGGATGCAATCATTTCCATAGATGGCGATCAGAATATCCTTGTTTTTAATAAGGGTGCAGAACAAATGTTTGGCTACGACCACTCCGAAGTTATCGGAAAACCTCTTGATATCATCATCCCCGAAACCCTCCGCGATGCACATAGAAAACATGTCGGGGAGTTTGGAGAAGCCAGGGAGAAATTGATTCCCGGCAGTGCTCGCATGGAATTATCCGGCCAGAGGAAAAATGGAGAGATATTCCCGGCCGAGATATCCATATCCAGGCTGCGCATCAAAGATAAAAAGATATTTACTGCGGTCTTACGCGACATCACCGAACGTAAAAAGGCCGAGAAATTACTGCAGGAAAGTGAAGAGCGCTTTCCCAGAATTCTGGACTCGGCTATGGAAGCCATTATTTCTGCCGATGAAAACCAGCACATCATATTTTTCAACAATGGTGCCGAAACAATCTTTGGCTACACACAGAAAGAAGTCATGGGGCAGCGCCTCGAGATGCTTTTGCCGGAAAGATTCCGCGAGGCTCATCGCTTGCACGTCAACAAATTTATCAATGATGAGGCTGGTCCAGACCGCTACAGGAAGCCTTGTAGAAAAATTTTCGGCCTGAGAAAAAACGGCGAAGAGTTCCCCCTTGAGGGATCAATTTCCAGAGTGCCCATCAGCGGCAAGAAAACCGTGACTGCGGTTCTACACGACATCACCAAGCGCAAGAAGGCAGAGGAAGCGCTTGAAAAGAGCGAAAAGCAAATGAAAAGCATCTTTGATGCTGCCAATGATGCGATCTTCATTGTTGACCCTTTCAATGACAAAATCGTAGATGCTAATCCAAAAGCCGCAGTGCTACTTGGCTACAGTATTGAAGATTTAAAAGGTATGCCAATGAGTGCGCTACATCCAGAAGATATGGATCAGTTAACTCACTTTGCGAATGAAGTCCTCAAGCAAGGCAAAGGTTTCACCAACGAACTTCACTGCAAAACAAAAAGCGGCGCCCTGTTGCCTGCTGAGATATCTGCATCTTCTATCCAATTGGGAGACCGGTCATTAATGCTGGCTTTGGTCCGCGATATCACTGCGCGAAAAAGAGCAGAGCAAGCATTAGAAAATAGCGAAGAGCGCCTTAGAAAGACAGTTAGGTACGCACCGATTCCCATCATGATTCACGCTGAAGACGGCGAGGTCGTAACAATAAGTGAGACTTGGACTAAACTGACAGGTTATTCGCACAGTGATATCCCAACTATCGATGCATGGACTGCCAAAGCCTATGGTGAATCCAAAGATGAAAAAAGGGAAATTATAGCGGGTTTATATGATAATCAGGAGCCCGGCGGAGATGGAACATATACAATTCGAACTGCCAGTGGCAGCAAGAGAATATGGGACTTCTATTCGACCCATCTGGGCAAGCTGAAAGATGGTCGCCGTTTCATTGTGAGCATGGCCCAAGACGTTACCGATCAAAAACTGGCTGAACATGAACTGCAAATGCAAATAGAGAAGCTAAAGCGCTTCAACAAGGTGGCCGTCGGCCGAGAGATACAGATGATCGAGCTGAAAAAAGAGATCAACATGCTCTTGGAAGAACTGGGCCAGAAATCCAAATACACTATCCACGAACCGGGCGGCTTAGAAAGTGAATGACCGTCTCCTGCCCCCCCACGCAATTCCGGTGGTCTGCCGGTGAGGTTCATGCATAGATTCACCGCCGCCACGCTCAGAAGGCGTGTGATGCTACCGGTCACAGTGCTGCTGCTGATCCTGTGGGCCGCATTCATGCTCAGCACCTACCTGTCAATGAAGGAAGGCATCGAAGAAGAGTTCCATCACAGCCTAGGTCATGTTGAGAGTCATCTGCACACGGAAATCGCCGAAAGCGCCCAGATGCTGACGGTGCTTGCCTCCAGCATCAAGAAAGATCAGAAGATCATGGCCGCTATGAAAGCGAAAGACAGGGATGCTTTACTCAAGCTGACACGACCGCTTTTTGAGAAGCTGCAATCCGATTACATGCTCAGCCACCTCTACCTTGCCGGCCCGGAGCGCAAGGTGCTCGTGCGCGCCCATGACCCTGAAAACTATGGCGATACGTTGAAGCACCACGCGATTAAATTGGCCGCCAATAGTGGCCAGGCATCGGAGACGTTTGAGATCGGAAAGCATGGCGATTTTGCCCTGCGCGTGGCCGCGCCCTTAAATGATGGCGAACACCTGCTCGGCTTCGTTGAACTAGGCATAAATGTCTCGAATCTGGTTAGCAAAGAGCAGTTTCTTCTGGATACGGAGATCTATCTGGTTCTCTATAAAAAATATTTCAACCGTGAGATTTGGCGGGATCGTATGCGGCTGAGCGGCCAGGATGACCAGTGGGATCGCTTTCCATCCACGGTGTTCGTCGGTCAGGTCGGCCAGACTGTTCCCGCTTTCCTGTACAAGGCGCTGGCGGAAAAGGCGCACATGCACATGCAGCATTACACCGCCAGGGAAGGAGACAGACACCTACGCATCAGCTTCGTGCCGCTTCTCGATTCCAGTGGCGTGGAGGTTGGCGATGCAGTCGTCGCCACCGATGTGTCACACCAGATCAATGGTTTCCTGACATCCCTCCTGCTGGCCGCAGTGGCAGGACTGGTGCTCGGCCTGCCCGTGCTTGGTTTTATTTACTGGCTGCTGGGAATGGCGCAGGGGCAAATCGTGACTTCACAGCAACAGATGAAGGTAGAAGCCGAAAAACTCCGCAGCGCGCAGTCTCAATTGCGGCAAAGCCTCGAAGATATGCGCCAAGCCGAAGCTGCAGCCCTGAATATGATGGAGGATGCCGAGGCAGCCAGAAAGGAAGTGCAGAAAAGCCAGGAACGTTTTGAACTGGCAGTCCGTGCCTCAAATGACGGCTTATGGGATTGGAACCTGCTGACCAACGAGACTTATCTTTCTCCACATTTCAAGGAAATCCTCGGTTACAATGATGATGAGATCGAATCATCTTATGAGATGTGGACTTCTCGCATCCATCCCGACCACTACGACTATGTGATGCAGGTTCTGGACGGCCATCTGGCCCAAGAGGGCCCCTACTCTGTGGAATATCTGTCACGCCACAGAAATGGAGAATACCGATGGCTGCGGTCAGTTGGCGAAGCGCTCTTCGATGAAGGCGGCAAACCATACCGGATGCTCGGATTCATCCGCGATGTTACCGAAGACAAACTGGCTGGAGAAGCCCTGCTGGAGGCGCAGGCCAGACACAATGAGGCGCAGCGCATCGCCCACCTGGGCCACTGGGAGCTTGATCTGGTCAAGAATGACATGATCTGGTCGGATGAAAACTACCGCATATTCGGGGTGGAGCCTGGCACGGCAAATACATATGAGACCTTTCTGGAAACCGTACACCCCGATGACCGTGAGTTTGTGGATTTCACCTACACGGATTCGGTGAAAAACAGAACACCCTATGATATCGAGCACAGGCTGCTGATGGCCGACGGCTCCATAAAATGGGTGAATGAACGCTGCGAGACAGACTATGCCGAGGATGGCGCGCCACTGCGCTCCATCGGCACAACACTCGATATCACCGAGCGAGAAAAAGCGGAGCAATTTATACAAGAAGAAAACCGTGTGCTGGAAATGTTGTCTACAGGCCGCCCGCGGCAAGAGGTGTTGGAGGCGCTGAATCTGATGGTAGAAACACATATCCCCGGTACATTCAGCTCCATCCTGATCCTGGACAAGAGCGGCAAACATCTGCTTGCAGGCTCTGCCCCCAACCTGCCCGAAGCCTACAATACAGCCCTCGACGGCGTGGCAATCGGCCCAAGCGTTGGCTCATGCGGCACCGCTGCCTACAGGGATGAAACGGTCATCGTCGAGGACATTGCCACCGATCCCCTGTGGAAGGATTACAAGGATCTGGCCCTTGCACACGGTTTGAGAGCATGCTGGTCCATGCCGATTCACAACTCGGAAGACAAGGTGCTCGGCACATTTGCCCTTTACCCGGACAAGCCGTGCCATCCTGCTGAGGCCGAACTGGGATTGATTACCACGGCAGCCCATATCGCCGGCATCGCCATCGAGCGCAGGCAGGCCGAAGATGAATTGCGCAAACACCGTGAACATCTTGAGGAGATGGTGCAACAGCGCACCAAAGAACTGGCTGTCGCCAAAGTGCAGGCCGAGGCCGCCAACCAGGCCAAATCGGCATTTCTTGCCAATATGAGCCATGAACTGCGCACCCCGCTGAACGCCATCATCGGCTTCTCGGAAATGATGCATGAAGGGCTGGCTGGAAAACTTTCAGATACCCAGAAACAGCATACAAAAGATATTCTGGATTCGGGTCTGCATCTGCTTGCGCTGATTAACGACATCCTCGATTTATCCAAGGTCGAAGCAGATTCGATGAGCCTTGAGTTGAATGAGTGCAGTCCACGGGAAATGATGGAGGTGTCCGTCATCATGCTGAGCCAGAAGGCTCATAAGCATACGATCGAGATTTCACAGGAAATCGCACCAGACATCGGCCTGATATATGCCGACGAACGCAAGATCAAGCAGGTGTTGTTCAATCTGCTGTCCAACGCCATCAAGTTCACGCCGGACGGCGGCAAGGTTGCCGTGAAGGTGCAAGCCAGGGATGCGGACAACATTGAGTTTGCGGTGAGTGATACCGGCATCGGCATCAGCCGTAAAGATCAGATCCGGCTGTTTCAGCCATTTTCGCAACTGGAACCGACCATGACAAAAACATATGAGGGCACGGGCCTGGGCCTGGCCCTGAGTAAAAAACTGGTGGAAATGCACGGCGGCTCTATTCATGTGGAAAGCACACTGGATAAAGGCAGTACATTCAGCTTTGTTATCCCAAGAAAAGCCACGCAGAAAAAACCGGTTGTTGATGCTGCCACGCACATGCTGACCTGGGAGCATGTCTTAAATCATATTGCCTTCATCAAGGACTTCCACGACCGTGAAAACCTGAAGTTCGGCTTGCTGCATATCGCAACGACCCCGAATACCCCTACCGTGGACGACCCTGCCCTGGCAACCGCACTGAAGAAAACCGGCCGCCAACATGAGATTCTCGGACATGGCAAACAGCCGGGCAGTTACTACGCCGTTCTGATGAACGCCAACAAAAAGAAGATGCAAGGCGCTTTGACAAGATACAAGGCCGTGCTCAAAAAACAGGGATTGGCCGCTGAATTCTCCTCTCTTATCTACCCGGACGATGGCAGTGACCTTGAAATGCTGCTGAAAAGGCTGGAATCCGTATGACCGGGATAGGCCTCTCTTGCTATGACCTAGTGTCCTATCCCGTAGAAGAGCGCACTATCAGCGAGTTCTGGCGGGATGTGCGGCAAGGCGTGCGAGTGCAGGACTGGCCGTGGCCAA
>QIFG01000056.1 GCA_003228735.1 Zetaproteobacteria bacterium | reverse complement strand
TGGCTGCCTGGCGGCTCGCCCGGAGGGAGTCCCACAGGCGGCCCGGCTCTGCGTTACGGTGCTTGGCAAGGGAACAACCATTCCCTGCGCATCGTGCCAGAATGGTGCGCCTTTTGGCAGCCTCGTTGAGGGGTAACAAATTTATGAGGCAGGACACAAGGCATCAAGATCTATGCTTGCAAAACGTACCGCTTGCACTGCGCGCCACGGATCGTACTATTTTCGCAAGAGGAGAACCCCATGAATGCCAAGGATGTATTGAAAGCCGTAAAAGCAGGCCGCGATCTTTCCGGAGAGGATCTGTCCGGACTGGATCTGTCCGGACTGGATTTGACCTATGCCAAGCTTCCGGGGGCAAACCTGTCCGGCTGCAACCTGCAGGGAACCGACCTTCGCGGGGCTTATCTTTACGAGGCCAACCTGCAAGGCGCGAACCTCGTGGAAACCGATCTTCGCGGCGCCAAACTCAGCCGGGCAAACCTGAGCGGCTCCAACCGTCTCAATGCCAAGATCAGGAAATGGTCGCTCAAATACGCCTATATTGCCAGGCCTACGGCCTATACCGAATAACCCGGTGAATAATGTGCAGGCGTTACCCGGCGCCTTTCCTCTGCATCAGGATCGGGATTTCCTGAGTGAGCGGGAGTGGGTCTGCCTGCAACTGATCTGCTACTCGCAAAAAACACTGGCGGATGCGGATGCCTCTGAACTGTCGAGCGCTACGGCCGGCCAGATCAGCGTCGAGCGCGCCGGTGAAATTATCAGCACTGCAAAGATTGCCGGGTTTGACGGGCTGGGCAGCTGGATCGCCCGGCTGATGGTTGAAGCTGGCCTCGATGAAGATACAGTTCGCCGGCTTCCGGCAACAGACATCATGGGTCGGGTAAACGAGAAATCAGGTTACCCGCTATGCAATCCGGCTACGGCACGCGCCCTGGCCGGCCTGCAGGCCATATGGGCCGGACGTAAAGCCGCAGCAAGGAATTGAAATGGATCGGATACTTATCACTGGCGGAGCCGGTTATATCGGCGCCAACCTGGCCGCAGCACTGGCCAGGAAAAACGATGTTGTCGTTGCCGACAACTTCTCAAGCGGGCACTGGCGCAATCTCGCATATATAGACTGTGAAACCCGTGCAGTGGACTGCAACGATCCCATGCTGCTTGATGAAATTGCGGCTGGCGCATTTGCCGCTGTTTTCCATCAGGCCGCCATCACGGACACCACCGTCATGGATCAGCGCCTGATGATGGAAGTCAACACCAATGCCTTTGCCGATATTCTGGCAGCCAGTGCCGAATCGGGCACGCGTGTCGTCTATGCCTCATCCGCCGGCACCTACGGCAACGCTCCGGCTCCAAATCGGGTTGGCAGCAGCGAAGAACCTGAAAACGTCTACGGCTTCTCCAAGCTGGCCATGGATCGTATCGCCAGACGATGGTACGGCGACCATCCCTCAACCATCGTCGGCCTGCGTTATTTCAACGTATACGGCTCCGGCGAATCACATAAGGACAAGACATCCTCGATGATCCTGCAACTCTACCAGCAGGTGAAAGCCGGCAAGCAGCCGCGTCTGTTCAAGCATGGCGAGCAGAAACGGGATTTCGTCTATATCCGCGACGTCATCAGCGCCAACCTGGCTGCGCTGGCAGCACCGAGGTCCGGCATCTGCAATGTCGGCTCCGGGCACGCCCGCAGTTTCAATGACATCATCGAGATACTCGGGAAGGAATTGAGCCGCTCCCTCGATGTCGATTACTTCGATAATCCTTATGGCTTCTACCAGAACCATACCCAAGCCGATGTCAGCCAGACGGCCGAATTGCTCGGGTGGTCGCCGGAGTGGCAGCTCGAAGACGGCATGGCTGAATACATCAGCCTGCTCGAGCAGGGATTTAACGGACCCGTGGAGGCATCATCTTGAAACGCATAACCCTGATATTCGGATTACTTCTTGCCGTGCCTGTCGCCGGCTGCATGCAGCATGTCATGCATCAAGGCAACGTGCTCAAACCGGAACTGATCGTACAAATCAAGGAGGGAGATACACGCTTCCGGGTAGAGTCCCTGATCGGCACACCTGTGTTGGATGATGTACTGAACCCCAACCGCGCCACCTATATCGAGGATTACGACAATCCGGATACGGGAGAAGCATATCGCCGCAGCGTGGAGATTATTTATGACGATGCGAACACCGTAACGAGGATTACGACTTCCGGCTTCAAGCAAGAATCCCAGGAATAGATGGGCGCCTCCCACGGTAAACGGTCTAATGTCCAGCTTCTCACGAGCGGCATATGGACCCTGATTCAGCTCACCATTCTGATCGGCGGGCATGTGCTGATCGCCTCCCATGTATGGATGC
Organism: Zetaproteobacteria bacterium; assembly: GCA_003228735.1. GTDB lineage: Bacteria > Pseudomonadota > Zetaproteobacteria > Mariprofundales > Mariprofundaceae > SZUA-181. The sequence goes on along the minus strand of QIFG01000056.1, from coordinate 20,633 downwards.
GCTTTCAGGGCGTTGACGCCATGGAAAGAATCTCCGAACTAACAGGCCTGCCAGGCTGGGCACAGGTGGCGGGAATCCTTGCAACCATCGGTCTGGATATATGGATTGCCAACCACTCCCGGAAGTCGCGCAACAAGGCCCGCAAGCGTTAAACATAATCGTGATTCTAAAAACGCCTAGCTGAAAAACTATTGATTTGAACCGGCTGCCGGCACGTCGGAATCGCTTTTGCCACGTCCGAACAGCTGGCTAAGCCTGGTGAACACCACCTTAATGCCCTTCCACAACCTGGGAAGCAGCCAAATCATCAGCAAAACAAAGGCGATAAACAGGCACGTGAATAACAAAGGATGATGCAAAGCGGTCCACAATCCGGCGATAACGACAAGATCCTCGGTAATGGAAACCCCCCAATTCGTAAAGGGTTCGGGCGAGGTGTTGATTAACACTCTGCTGCCGGCCTTGACAGCATGCGTGCCCGCCGCGATGCCACCACCGGCAATACCCGCCGCCAATACCAGAGCAGGCGTAACATCTCCTACCGCACCGGCAGCCAGCAGCGCCCCCATTGGAATACGAATGAAGGTGTGGAGACCATCCCAACCCGTATCCACGCCGGGAATCTTGTCTGCAACAAACTCTGCGCAATACATTGCGCCGGCTGCGAAAAGAACCAGCGGATCGGTTAACAGCTCCAGTCCGGGAGGAAGGTCGATGTTGCCCGTAGTACCGAGCAGGCCCAGCATCAGGATGGCGGCATAAAGATTGATACCGCTGGCCCAGGCTACTCCCATGATCAAAGCAAGAATGCTGCTTATCTGGTCGAGTTGCTCCATGGTCGGCCTTCCTTTTCTAAAAAAATAACCAAAACACAAAGTCGAACATCGCACTCAAACTGTCAATAGCATCACATTCACCTGACGAGAAAAAACTGCACGCCTCAAATCACTTCCTGTGTTTGCACATTTGGGACATTTTTCCTTAATAAGATTAATTCCAATCCCACTTAATTTTAATTTCCGATTCCGAATATGCCGCCCCATTAGAGCGGTTAGGCAACACGTGACGCATATCATAGTTGCATGTATGCACTCACTAATGTTCCGCCATCAAAAAGCCAGGCGCATTCAAAAAATACTTATAAGCGCCGGCCATAGAAAAGGAGTATTAACATGAAAGTCGTAGCTGGTATTGCTGTGGTATTCACCCTGGCTTACACCGCCGCGTTGGTTCGTTTCTCGTTCTTCGTTCCGCCGGTGTATCAGTAAACATTAATCAGGCGTGAGCAACCACAATATCATCACGGGGGCAGCTATAAAAAATGCTGCTGCTTCGAGATAACCGCAATAACAAAAGCCCGGCATATGCCGGGCTTTTTCTTTGTATTCCCAGATTTCCCTGCCTAATCGCCCGCTGATATCACAACATCCTTCAGCGTCCGCTTTTGCAGACCCTTCGCAACAGACTGATCAACGTCTGCCAGCAACTGTTCAACGGCCACCTCTGACGGAAGCTGGCCACTGTCAAAGCTGCCGCTTTCGCCGGAGGCCCGGACAACATCGAGAAGTTGCTTGATGGGCATGTTCTCCATATCCGTGGATGGAACATAGACAGGCGTTTCCTCACTGGTGTGAATGAGCAGGCCGGAGTCATGCAGCCTTTTCAGAACGATTTCGGTGACATTCTGCGGCGTTCCCAGCCAGTGCGTCAGATCATCCAGCGTCCAGTCTGATTGTTGCCGGTAATGATGACGGCCGATGTAAAACATCGTCAGCAAGGCAATCTTCTCAAAGGTTCTGGCGCTGAGCGTCACCTCGCCCCGGTCCAGACCCAGATGCTGCGGATGCTGGGTATAAAAAGCGATGCTTGCACCCAGGAGAAGAATCAGCCAGCTGATGAACAGCCAGATCATGAACAGAATAAGAATGGCAAAGCCGGAATAGACGGCGGTGTAATTGGTTGCTCCGGCTGCAAATGAACCAAAAATCAGGCCGACGGTCTCCCACAGGAAACCCGATACAATGCCTCCCACGAGTGCTGCGAAAAAGCTCACCTTCGTATTCGGAATAAAGATATACACGAAGGTGAAGGCGGCGATGACAAACATGTACGGAATCAGATTGCCGGCAACGCTGACTATAATGCCCAGAACCGGGATAGCTGCCATGCCCTGAACAAGGCTCGAACTCATCATTGAAGCCGTCAGGCCAATTGCAGAAAAAATAAGCAGCGGACCGACCAGAATCACGCTCAGGTATTCGCTGAAGCGTTGCCCTATGGGGCGAGATTCCTTGATATGCCATGTATAATTGAACGACTGCTCGATCTTGTGCAACAGCGAAATCACGGTGTAAACAAGCATGCCGAGGCCCAGGGCACCAAGCACGCCTACCTTGATATTCTCGACAAAGCCGACGATGTTGGCGGCAATCTCGGCGCCCTTGTCTCCCAGCGGGGCCAGAAAATTCAGCAGCATAGGTTCCAGTTGATTGTGGACGCCGAAACCCTTCAGCACAGAGAAGGTCAGTGCCAGCAGCGGCACCAGCGATAGCAGGGTTGTATATACAAGGCTCATGGCCCTGAGTGTCAGTTGCCCATCCAGCAAATCCCGAATCAGAGCAAAAATCACCTGCAGTACCCTGGTCAGCGGCAGCCTCCACCACGGCAGAGCGCTGATATTCTCCGGCCAGACAAATCTGGTCAGGTCTTCTTTCCACTGCAGAATGTCCAGTTTCATCGCCACCTCATATGCCGGATTATCCTGAATTTCAGGGATACAGTATCAACTATTTGTGATTATAGTGCTATTCTCGATTGATGTGGGCGTGTCTTTCTGCTTTGACTTCCTGAATAATGCGCACCCCTCCCCAAACCACAATCAGAGCAACCACCTGACCGATAATAAGGTCAGGATAATGTGATCCGGAATAGGCCACCAAGGCACCTGCAAGGATTACCCCAATGTTGGCAATGACGTCATTTCTGGAAAATATCCAGCTTGCCCGCATATGCACCCCTCCCTGTCTATGCCGGGCAATAAGTTTCAGGCATATAACGTTTGCGACCAGAGCAGCGAAACCAACCCCTATCATGTAAGCAGGCTCAGGCTCACTGCCGAATACAAACCGTCGCGCCACTTCAAAAAGTACAAGCATGCCCAGCAGTATCTGCATCACCCCGCTGGCAAAGGCGGCCCTGACCTTAAGGGACACGCTTCTACCCACGGCATACAGGCTGAGGGCATAAACAGATGCATCGGCAAACATGTCGAGGGAGTCGGCAATGAGTGCAGTGGAGTCACTGATGATGCCGGCAACCATCTCTGCCACGAACATAGCCGCATTGATGGTCAGCAAAGCAATCAGTGATCTGCGCTCTACCTTGTCATCGATCGTTATTTCACATCCACAGGAGGACACAGGAGTTTCCGATACCTTGATTAAGGAAGCTCTGAACAAGTCTCCCATGAGCAGCAAAGCTGTCCCAATCGGGATGATCGGCTGGTGCGCGACGCAGGTCGTAGCCATAGCTACGATGCCAAGGAGTCTAACGAAGCGAGGGCCCGATTGGGGCGCAACCTTTCAGGACAAGGCTTTGCAGGCGGTCTGCTTACGTTGCTCGGCTCATGAATGGAACCACCATGCATTTTTCGCCTTGCGCCTTGCATCCCATCCCGCAAAGTCGCTGTCGCGGCCATGTGAGACTTGTTCAGAGCTTCCTTAGTTTAGTTGAGCAGTTCCAGCATGCGCTGGCCGAGCAATGTCGGGTTGTGCTCGACGGTGACACCTGCGGCTTCCAGCGCATCGAACTTGCCCTGAGCCGTGCCGGAACCGCCGGAGATGATGGCGCCGGCATGGCCCATACGCCTGCCCGGCGGCGCTGTAGCTCCTGCAATAAAGGCGACAACCGGCTTCGTTACATGCTCCCGGATAAAAGCTGCCGCCTCCTCTTCCGCCGAGCCGCCGATCTCGCCGATCATGATAACGCCATCGGTATCGCTATCTGCTTCAAACAGGCCAAGCACCTTGACGAAATCGGTGCCGATAATCGGATCGCCACCAATGCCGATACACGTGCTCTGGCCGAGCTTTGCCTCAGTCAACTGCGCTACGGCTTCATAGGTCAGCGTGCCGGAGCGGGACACGACTCCAATCCTGCCCGGCAGATGGATATGGCCCGGCATGATGCCGATCTTGCACTCGTTTGGGGTGATGATACCCGGACAGTTCGGGCCGATCAGCGTTGCGTCCCTGCCTTTCAGATTGTTCAGATTGGCCTTGGCCCTGAGCATATCCAGCGTCGGAATGCCTTCGGTAATACAGACAATAACGCGGATACCGGCATCGGCCGCCTCGATAATGGCATCGGCGGCAAACCGGGCAGGAACATAAATCACGGAGGCATCAGCCCCTTCTTTCTCTACCGCTTCAGCGACGGAATCGAATACCGGCAAACCCAGGTGCGTGCTGCCGCCCTTGCCGGGCGTGACGCCGCCGACGAAATTCGTGCCATAGGCGATCATCTGCCCGGAGTGGAAGGTGCCCTGCCTGCCCGTAAATCCCTGACAGATAACGCGTGTCTGCTTGTTTACCAGAACGCTCATGCGGATTCCCTTGCAGCGGCGGCCGCCAGTTCGGCCGCCTCATCCAGATCATGCGCCCAGCGCACATCAATGCCGGACTCATGGATCAGCCGCTTGCCGTCTTCCTCATGCGTGCCGACCAGCCGAAGCACCACAGGCACGCGCATGGCGCATTCGCTGACGGCATTGATCAACCCCTGAGCGATGATGTCGCAACGCACAATGCCGCCAAAGATATTGACGAGAATGGCCTTTAGATGCTCGTTGCCGAACAGCAGCCGGAAGCCTTCCGTTACTGTCTCTTCGGTCACACCGCCGCCGACATCGAGAAAGTTCGCCGGCCTTTCACCCTTAAGCTGGATGATGTCCATCGTAGCCATGGCCAGACCCGCGCCATTAACCATGCAGCCGATGCTGCCGTCCAGCGAGATGTAGTTCAGACCAAATGCCGCCGCTTCGGCCTCCAGCGCATCCTCCTCATCGACATCGCGCAGGGCGCGTATCTCTTCCTGACGGTAAAGGGCGTTGTCGTCGAAGGCCATCTTCGCATCCAGCGCCAGCAGTTCCCCTGCTTCGGTCAGCACCAGCGGATTCAGCTCAATCAGGCTGGCGTCTTTGGATGTAAAGGCTTGATACAGTCCTGTTGCCAGCTTCGAGAAGGATTCAGCCTGGCTTCCCTGCAGGCCAAGAAACGAAGCCATTTGCATACAGGAGTCCGCCTTTAGACCCGCCCCGGCAGCAACAGGCATATGCATGATCCGGTCCGGCGAATCCACCGCCACCTTCTCGATGTCCATGCCGCCGTCCGGGCTGAGCATGAAGCTGATGCATTCGCGCTGCCGGTCGATCAGCAGGCTGACGTAAAACTCTTTGGCGATACTGATTCCCTGTTCAATCCAGACCTTGCGCACGAGCTTGCCGGCAGCGCCGGTCTGCTTTGTGACCAGAGTGCTTCCGATCATATCTCTGGCAGCCTGTTCAACCTCTTCCGGCGAACGACACAGGCGTACGCCACCGGCCTTGCCACGCCCACCGGCATGAATTTGCGCCTTGACCACCCAGATATTGCCGCCGAGGGCTTCGGCTGCCTGCCGGGCCTTATCGGCCGAATCAACCAATACACCTTGCGGCGCCACAACGCCGAATCCAGCCAGCACCTGCTTGGCCTGATATTCATGCACATTCATGCATATATCTCCTGATCAATCGATTTATCTGCTTTAGAAATGGCCGAAGGAATCAACCTGCTTCACCAAGCTCTTCACGGCATCCATCGAGTGATGCAAGGCATCCGCTTCATCGGCCGTCAGGTCAAGCTCCATGACAGATTCGACACCGCCACCGCCCAGTTTGCAGGGCACACCGAGGTAATATCCGTCCACGCCGTACTCCCCCTCAAGATATGCGGCACAGGGCAGAATCCGTTTCTTGTCCTTCAGGATCGCTTCGGCCATCTGCACTACGGCAGCACCGGGCGCGTAATAGGCTGAACCGGTTTTCAGGTAGGCCACGATCTCGGCGCCGCCATTGGCCGTACGTTCGCATATCTGATCCACCTTTTTCTTGCTCATCAGCTCAGTCATTGGAATGCCGGCGACGGTCGAGTAACGCGGCAGCGGCACCATCGTATCACCATGCCCGCCGAGCACACAGGTCGAGATATCCTCAATGGAAACATCCATCTCCTCGGCGATGAAGGCGCGCATGCGCGAGGAATCCAGCACGCCCGCCATGCCGATGACGCGCTGCTTGGGAAACCCGGACACCCGCTTGGCCGTATAGACCATGGCGTCCAGCGGATTGGTCACGACCAGCAGAATGCAGTCCGGAGAGTATTTGACAATCTGTTTTGTAACCGCACTGATGATCTTCACATTGGTGGATAACAGATCATCGCGGCTCATGCCGGGCTTGCGGGCAATGCCCGCTGTGATGATGACAAGATCTGAATTCGCCGTATCCGCATAATCCTGCGTGCCGGTCACATGCACATCAAATCCCTGGATCGGAGATGCCTCATACATATCCAGCGCCTTGCCCTGCGGAATGCCCTCCATGACATCGACCAGCACAATGTCACCCAACTCTTTCTGTGCGGCCAGCAGGGCTGCCGTGGCTCCGACATGACCTGCTCCGACAACGGTCAGCTTTTTGCGGTGGAATACGGGTGAACCCTTACTAACTGTACCCGACCATTTCATATGAAAACTCCTTTTTACGATCCTGCGAACTTCCCAACCCCGGCAACCAGCCCGAGCAGCAACAGACTCCCGGACAAAGCACAATCCAGGAGCCTGATCAGGCGGCCAAATGCCGGATAACTTACGGGATTCAGAACTATCAAAAACCTAGGCTTGCTTTGCAAGCTTGTCGAACGTGGAATTGGGCCATGAAACTGCAAGCTGCGAGACCGGTAAAGTCCGTATGCCAGCACCTGAAAGATGCGGGAGCAAAAGCCTATCTGGTAGGCGGCTGTGTGCGCGACATGATGTTGGGCCTGACACCGAAGGATTTCGATATCGAAGTCTATGGCCTGGAATTGCAGCAGGTGCAACAGTCCATCGCACCACTGGGTCGCTGCGAGTTGGTCGGCAAGAGCTTTGGCGTCATCAAACTGTGGACGAACGGACATGAGATCGACATTGCCCTGCCGCGCAAGGAGAGAAAGACGGGCGCAGGACATCGCGGCTTTGCAGTGCGGTTCGATCCGAATCTCGACCCGCATGAGGCCAGCAGCCGGCGCGATTTTACGATCAACGCCATGATGTTTGATGCCTTGAACGGGGAGTTGCTGGATTTCCACGGCGGCAGAAAAGACCTGGAAGCCAGCGTCTTGCGCCACATTTCACCAGCCTTTGCCGAGGATCCGCTGCGCGTGCTGCGCAGCATGCAGCTTGCCGCCCGCTTTAGTCTGGAACTGGCAGACGATACGGCAGCCCTCTGCCGAACCCTGCTGAAGGAAGCCGGCGCCCTGTCCGTGGAACGCATATGGGCCGAATGGCAGAAGTGGGCCATGGCCTCATCCCCGTCAAGGGGCCTTGCCGCGCTGGAGAAAAGTGGCTGGCTTGAACTATATCCCGAACTGACAGCCATGAAGGGTTGTCCGCAGGATGAAAAATGGCACCCCGAGGGCGATGTCTGGACACACACTTCTCTGGTGGTCGATATAGCAGCCCAGGTTGCTGAAAGGTATGAATGGAAGGCAGAAAAACGACTGCCCCTGATGTTTGCGGCCCTTTGCCATGACCTCGGCAAACCGGCGACAACCTTTCGCGATGAACAGGGATGCATCCGTTCGCCTGAACATTGCGCCCTCGGCGTGGAACTCAGCAATGCCTTCCTGCAACGTATCGGCGCCCCGGCATCGCTGATGCAATCAATAGCGCCACTCGTCAAGGAGCATATGACGCATATGCATGGCGAACCGACAAAAAGGGCCGTGCGCCGTCTGTCACACCGGCTGGAACCGGTTGACATCGAATTATGGGAGGCGCTGGTCGAGTCGGATGCATCGGCACGGCCCCCGCATCCACCGTCCCGGCCTGCCCTGCCCTGGTTGCAGGCGGCTGAAGAAATCTCCAGTCACCAGGGAAAGCCGGAACCCATCGTGACAGGGGAAATGCTGCTTGGTCTGGGCATGCAACCTGGACCAGCGATGGGGGATGTCATCCGTCATGCCTATGAGGCTCAGCTGGATGGGGAATTTGACCGCGTTGAGACGGCCAGAGAGTGGTGCAAAACATACCTGGCTGGCCTATGATCATGTCACAACACATGGGGGAAGCGAGTGCCTATTCAGCTTGCTACTGAGGTCAGAGATAAAGACGGTGAAAGTTGCGGGCGCATCTCACGCCTGATTGCCAACCAGACCAACCGTCTGATCGAGAAGGCCGTCGTGCGCCTGAATACTGGACGCGAGGTGCTGTTAGATGCAGACATGTTCTCGCATGACGAGCATGGACAACTGCAAATATCCATAACAAGCAGAGAGCTGGAAAAAATGCCTGCCTTTGATGTGTCGCGTTACTATGCCCTGCATCCCGTGGAGTGGCAGGAAGAATGGGGAGTTGTTGAGGGTGAGATTCTGGCCCTGTATCCACCACAAGACTACGATCAAACCAGCAGACGCCGCTTTATCTTCGGCAGTCTCGCCATCATCGGCGCCATCGCTGCCAGCCTCGCTTACCCCATTTTCCGCTACCTTGTCCACCCGCTAACGAGGAAACTCAGCGAGGCATGGACACGCCTGATCCCCAGACAGAAACTCGAAGAAGATATGCCGGTCTTTATTCCATATACGGTAGAGCGCGTGGAAGGATATTTGGAGCAGACTATTACCAGGGGGGTATGGCTTATTCGTCCGTCCAGGCGGCTCAGTGAACAGATCGCACGACATCCCGAAAACCTGCGCTTTCCCGGGGCCGGCTGGGCCAATGAGGCAGGCGCGCCTGTAGCCTTTTCCGCAAAGTGTCCGCATTTGGGCTGTAATGTACGCTGGGTGGGCGAGGACGGAGAGTTCCTTTGCGCCTGCCATAACAGCCGCTTCAAGCTCAGCGGTGAACTCATCAGCGGCCCCTCGCCGAGGGGTCTGGATACCATGCCTATACGCAGCCGCAAGGGCAGCATCGAAATCATGGACATGGAATTCCGGGCTGGCATTTCAGCGAAGAAGCGTTCCGCCTGATGCAGCAAAAGCGGGGAAAGCTATACCGCTGGCTGGATGAACGTCTGGCGCTATCAGCGCTATCCGACTTCTTCCTCAACGAACCCATGCCGGGCGGAGCCTCGGTCTGGTACGTCTTCGGTTCCGGCCTGGTGTTTATCCTGATTATGCAAGTGCTTACCGGCGTCTTGCTGTTGTTCTATTACGCTCCCACGATGGATCATGCTTGGGATTCCATCCGTTATCTGATGGAGGAAGTCCCTTTCGGTTCCTTCATCCGTGGACTGCACCATTGGGGCGCCTCAATAATGGTGATCCTGGCCGTGCTGCATATCACGCAAGTCTTCGTTTGGGGGGCGTACAAGCGGCCGCGTGAATTGACCTGGCTGGCGGGACTCATGGCATTCTCTGTCGTCATGGGCTTTGCCTGGACCGGTTACCTGCTGCCCTGGGATCAGCTTTCTTACTGGGGGACAATGGTCGGCACTGAAATCATCGGCACAATGCCGGTTATCGGTGAGGTCGTATCCACCTTTATTAAAGGCGGTGGTTCCATTGGCGCTCAAACGCTGGCCCGTTTCTTCGCCATGCATATATGGGTTCTGCCGGCCATCCTGTTTGGCGCTGTGGCCCTGCATCTGTACCTTTTCCGCAAGCAGGGAGTGGCCGGACCATTCAAAGGCAGCCCGGATGACCTTGAGCAACACAAGGCATTCTTTTTTCCACGCCAGTTTTTTATCGATGTGCTATTTGCGTTATTCCTGTTCCTTATACTGGTATATCTGTCTGTTTATCTCGCGCCGGAGTTGCGATCACCAGCCAATCCTGCGGTTTCTCCCGCCCATGTGGCGCCGGAATGGTATTTCCTGTTTCTGTATGAGTTGCTGAAATACTTTCCCCAGGACTGGATCGTCGTCGGTACTGTAGTCATTCCCGGACTGATGGCTGTGCTGATGATTGGCCTGCCCTTCTACGACCGGTCTGCCGAACGCCATCCACTCAAACGTTGGCGGGCGTTGCTGGCGTACTTCTCCGGGCTTGCTGGCATCATCCTGTTGACCGTGATGGCCATTCGCTCAGCGCCTGAGACCTTGGCAGTAAATGAGATGCTGGCCAAAGAAGGCCGGGTTATTTATACAGGATCCTCCTGTGGCGCCTGTCACCTCATTCACGGAAACGGCGGCGACATGGGGCCGGATCTGTCCTATGAAGGACTGGCCGGGCGCTTGCCGGACTGGATGCGCGGCCACCTCAGAAATCCGCGCGATTACGTTGCTGGCTCTACCATGCCTTCGGCGGCAGAGCTGGGTCTCTCCGAGGACGATATCGAGGCCCTCACCCATTATATGTTCAGCCTGGATTGAGGAGAAACCAATGCAGCGAATATTCCTGTGCCTTGCCTTGATACTGGCAGCAACCGTCGGCACGCCTGTCTATGCCGGGACGCCGGGCAAGGCGCTGTTTGATAAAGAATGCGCCGCCTGCCACGGTATTGATGGCGCCGGTCGAACAGAACTTGGAAAACGGCTGAAACCTTTCCCGGCCAGAGACCTGCGGCCCAAGATTCTTTCCATGCAGGAAATCAGAAGCGTACTGGAACAGGGCCGCAGCAAAACAAGTATGCATGGGCATGGGAAGCGGTTAAATCAGCAACAAATCGGGGTATTAACTGCTTATGTACAATCACTTCCCTACCGGGCTGACAGGCAAAACGGCCAGGCCAGATACCAGCAACTATGCGCCCGTTGCCATGGAGCCGATGCCCAGGGATTGGCTGAGATGGCATCGCCGAATCTTGTGCTTTCCGAGTTGCCGGATATACAGATGGCCAAGATAATTCGCGAAGGCCATCCCGGCACGATTATGGGGGGTATGAAGCAGGAACTCGGCAATGCAGATATCGCCGATATCATAGTCTGGCTACGATTGCAGCGCTACGGTCTGCAATAATATTGACGCCAAAGACCGCTTTTTATAGATTCTTAGGGAAATAAATCTTCCCCTCAAAGTGAGCCATCATGCCTAAATACAAAAGGTTCCGCGATACCTCTGTCAGTGAGCGGATCCTTGATACCATGTTCCTGATCGCCATCGGTCTCGGCTACCTGTTTGCCATGGGCCATCTGTATTTCTCCAATCAGGGCCGTGACGGCGAAGCCGGCCTGTCGGTGGAAGACGTACGCATCGCCTATTACGGCAAACATCAGCAAACACGCCTTGGCGCTGCCCTGAATGGCGCCATGGGCGGCAATCTGGAGTTCCCCGAGCAGAAAAAGATTATTTTTGACTGGATTGAAGCGGGTAAGGATGTGGACGAGTTCAACGACAAGGTTGCGCCCATCTTCAATGAAAGCTGCGTCATGTGCCATTCCGAGGCCTCCGGCATGGGCCTGCCACCTCTGACAAACTATGAGGAGGTACTGAAGCTGACGGAAATGGACACGGGAGCCTCCATCCAAAGCCTGGTGCGCGTGTCGCACATCCACCTGTTCGGCATCGCCTTCATCCTGTTTTTCGTCGGCCGCATCTTCATCCTGTGCGAGATGCCAATCATGGTTAAGCGCATTACCGTGGCCATTCCCTTTATTGCCATGCTGCTGGATATTTTTTCCTGGTACATCACCAAGGTGTTTCCAGGCTTTGCCTACGTCGTGGTTATTTCCGGTGCGCTGATGGGCATTGCCTTCGGCATCCAGATTCTGGTCAGCCTGTATCAGATGTGGTTCTACAAACCGAAGACTGTGCCAATCGAGATGTAGCCACCCCATGCACAGTGTGATTATTTTACCCTCAGGGAGAATTTCACTCATCGTTTTTCCTGACCCCCGGGTTAGGATTGTATCAAATGAATCCTGGAAAGAAGGAGTGTACACATGAAAAAAGTGTTTCTACTGATGGCGGCGGTTTCTCTTCTCGGCCTGAATGCTGCTTATGCCGATACAGCAGACGGCGCCAAGCTGTTCTCGAAGAAATGCAAGATGTGCCATTCCGTGGACAAGAAAAGAACCGGCCCGGCTCTGAAGACGATGACAACGGATGCTGCGATCCTGCGCGCCACTATTGCTGATGGCCGCAAAATAATGCCGAAATACGGCAAGAAGTTTGACGCAGAGCAGATTGATGCGCTTGTCGCATACATTCAGGAACAGCAGAAGTAACTGTGGGAAGTCCGTTCATCCAGGCGGTTCACTACGGCCCGGACCAACAGACAAAAATGTCATGATGAAAGCAGTGGCTGCATTTTCAATTGCTGTTGCCATCTTGGGATGGAGCATGCCGCTTGCCAGGGCAGCGCCGGATGGGGCTGAACTGTTCAGCCAAAAATGTGCAATGTGCCATGATCTAAGTAAAAAAAAGATGGGCCCGGCGGTGAAAAACATGACAGTCGACACAAAAACCCTACGCGCTATCATCTCCAACGGGCGCAAAATGATGCCGCCATATGCATCCATGCTGGATGCAGAGCAGATTGACGCGCTCGTTGCCTATATCAAGGCGCAGCAGTAAGGAGGGGAAGAAATGCTGAAGACCATAACCACATTACTGGCATGCATTGCGTTGAGCATGCCCGTAGCCCATGCGGCCGGCCTGCCGGATGGTAAAAAGCTGTTTGAGGCGAATTGCGTTACCTGCCACGGCGCTGATGGCACGGTCTCGGACTACGGGAGAAAGCTCGAACCGTTCCCGGCCCGCAACTTGCGTGCCATAGCACCTTATGTATCAGCTGATGAACTGCGCCGGATTATCACGGATGGCACACATAAAACAGCCATGCGCCCCATGAAATACAAGCTTGATCCTTTTGAGATCGAGGCCGTTGTCGATTACATTCTCAGCTTTGATTACTCGGCCAACAAGGCAAACGGCGAGGCACGCTTCAAGGCCGTCTGCGCCTCATGCCATGGAACCGATGGCCGAGCCCAGACCGGCATCGGCGCCAAGAACCTAGTCTACAGCAAGTTCGGCCTGCCGGAAATCGTGCACACGGTTCGCTACGGAAGACCGGGTACGCTGATGACAGCCAAGCGTCACCAGCTTTCGAACACAGACATTGCTGATATTGCCAATCATATCTACTCACTGCGCTACCAGGGCAATACCGCCCGTGGCGGCAAGCTGTATGCAGCCAACTGCCAGTCCTGCCACGCCACGCCTGCTGACATCAGGATCATCGGTAATACTGCCAAGCGCTTCAAGAAAATGTCGGAGCTTGACGACCACATGCTCGACTTGCGCATACGCCATGGCCGGCATGTCGATCGTGAGGGCAAAGGCTCCATCAGGAAGCTGTCGGCTGACAACGTACAGGACATCATTGCCTACCTGAGACAAGAGACGAAGTGACGATAAAAACACCGGAAAACTCCCGCCCATCTGCAGCGGGGAATCGCCCTGTATTTAACCTTGAGCTGATCCGCAAGTACGACAAGGCGGGTCCTCGCTATACCTCCTACCCGACTGCACCGATGTTTCACGCCGGTATCGACGAAGATGCGTACCGGCAAAGCCTTGGCCGGGCAGCAAAAAGCGATGCGCCGCTGTCGCTGTACATTCACATCCCCTTCTGCGATACGCTCTGCTACTACTGCGGCTGCAACAAGATTGCGACAAAAGATCGGAAACTGGCCACGCCTTATCTCGAATACCTTCTGAAAGAAATCGATATGCTGGCCGCAGTACTCGGCCGCAAACGCAAGGTTGCCCAGTTGCATTATGGCGGGGGCACGCCGACCTTTTTCAATGACGAACAGTTGCGCCGCTTAACCGAACATCTTCGCAGCCGTTTCGACTTTATGCCGGACAATACAGGCGAGTACGGTATCGAGATTGATCCGCGTGAGTGTGGCGGAAATACCGTTGCCGTGTTGCGCGATCTCGGCTTTAACCGCATGTCGATGGGTGTGCAGGACTTCGACCCGGACGTGCAGAAGGCCGTCAACAGGATTCAATCCCAGGAAGTCACCCTGCAGATACTCAATCAGGCCCGGAAACATCAATTCATGTCGATTAACATCGATCTGATGTATGGCCTGCCCTTGCAAACAGTCGAGACCTTTGATCGCACACTGTCCACCATCATCGAATTTTCGCCGGACAGGATCGCCCTGTTCAATTATGCGCATTTGCCGAGCATGTTCATGTCGCAGCGGCGCATCAACGAGGCCGACCTGCCATCCGCCCAGGCCAAGCTGAACATCCTGGAGCACAGCATTCAGCGATTGCTGGATGCCGGCTATATCTTCATCGGCATGGATCACTTCGCCAAGCCCGATGACGAGTTGACCATCGCCCAGCGCGAAGGCAAGCTGTACCGTAATTTCCAGGGGTACAGTACACACGCCGATGCCGAATTGCTGGGAATCGGCATCACCTCCATCGGTTTTGTGGATGGCTCCTTTTTCCAGAACCGCAAGGAGTTGGACGGCTACTATGCCTCGATCGATGCCGGCGAATTCCCGGTATTCCGCGGCTACCGGCTTACCGATGAAGATCACCTGAGACGCCAGGTCATCATGCGGCTGATGTGTGATTTCTCCCTTGATTTCAGTGCCTTCGAGAAGGCATTCGGCATCGATTTCAGAGCGCATTTCGCCGATGCCGTTGCGGATATGGAAGGCATGGCCGCAGATGGCCTGATAAAGTTGCAGGAAAAGAGTCTGCAGGTGCTTCCTGCCGGCCGCTTGTTAATCCGCAACATCGCCATGGTGTTCGATGAACACCTGCACAACAAAGGACAGGAAATGAAGTTCTCCAAGGTTATCTGAGGGGCCTTACTTCAAATAGCGGTAGCTCATCGCCTGCGTTACCTGCGCTAGTTCAAACGATCATATTTCGATTGGAAAAGCTGAATTGCTGCGTGCTATCCCGGCAGGGCTGGATTGCCCGATGCCGCCATTTCTTCCCGGTCAGGTGTCCATCTAATCCAGCCTGAGCGGAATTCACAACCGTCCCCGCCGAAATCCGGAATAGCGGCTGTGAAATTACGGCTGGTCTCGTTTTCCTGCTTTTCCCGGCCTGTCCTCGATAAGCATGCTCAACTGTCTGCCTGCCTCGATGTCCAGCATGTAAATACCCCCGCCAATATCCTTTTCATGTGTATGCTCCAGCCTGGACAACCGCTTCAGCTTTTCGGAAGCGTCACTGATCAGGGAATCAAACAGCGCCAGGGAATCGTAGCTTAATGCCCCTTTGTCTTCGGCTTCCATGCGGAACAGCAGCAGGGAATTGAGAAAATTGTTGTTGATGTCGTTGACGGTATTCATCGTGACTCGGAGAACCCTGAGCCGTTGCGCCTGGATGGCTATCTGGCGCTCCTCACGCCTCTTGATCATGTGCATGTCGATAACAAGTCCGCAGAGCACAAAAAACACTGCAATCAGTAACTCATCGGCGATTTCGAGGCTCCTGAGCAACGCTCCGGCATGCTCGAAGACATCCACCTCGACCAAGGTCGAGGCGAAGTAAAACAGGGCACTGAAAACGAATGTAAAAACTGTCGCTTTAAACCGGCGCAGCAACTCCATGCGGCATGACTTCCTCCCCCTCCTCCCAGCCACAAAAGCGAATAGCCATAGCTGGCGCGCGGAAAAAACTGCTCCCGATCTCGGAAAAATTCAAGACATCCATCAAAAAGGCCCGGATTTCTCCGGGCCTTTTCCCTGCCTGAGCCAAAATCAGGCGTCGTGTCCGCGATGATGCCCGTTCGACCGCTGCTGATGTCCACGGCGTTGGCCATATTCATGCCGTTCATGGCTACGGTAACGATTATCGCTCATGGCGGCTCTGCCGGTGAGCATACGCGTAACGTTTCTCATACTGCCGGGCCTGATAAACAGACTTGCCATAGTGACTCCTGTTGTGCAAACGCCTGTCCTTGTGATGTCTGTACGGCTTGTGTTGTCGTACATAAACCGTACGCCGGTAAACCTCGGGCCTGGGTTCGACATACGTGTTGTTGGCAAAAATGGCGCCTGCGACAGCGCCCATAACGCCACCGATAATAGCGCCCTCGGCGGTTCGCCCATTCTGTGCGCCGATCACCGCGCCCGCCGAAGCACCGATTACTACGCCCGTAGCTACGGCCCTGTCCTGATAATTCCCGGCTACGGCCGGGGCTGACGCAAGAGAGAAAAGAATGGTCAGGAAAACAAGTTTGCGCATATACGCCTCCTTTCTGTTATTTCATAAGGCGAGTGTCGGCCATAATAAAATCACCGGCAATGTGCACAAAAGCAGAGAATCGGGGGAGTAATTACGCCAATCTGACAGGTTAGACTTTGCAGGCCACAACAAAAAAGGAGTTGCTTTGGCAGCTCCTTTTTATATGAAGGCAAAAAGATTAATAGCTCTTTCTGAACTCCGTGGCATGGCAGGAGGGACAGGGCGGAATGCGTCCGGTCTTTTTGAAGTGCATTTCCTTACCACAGGCCGTGCAGGAAAGCGTACCGGCACTCGTAATCTCGCCGGAATGGCAGGCCAGCGCTTCATCCGCCACGTTCGCCAGTTTTGACATTGCACTGCCCGCGACCTTCATCAACGAAGCGATTGAGGACAAAGCCCCGGCACCCAGCCTCGACGGCTCCAGGCGCTCCCTTGCTTCTTGGCTGAAGCTGCGTGCATATTCCCCGGTTCTACCCAGGTCGCGCTCCAGAAAACCCTTAAGCTTCTGCCCCTGCTCTTCGGTGAAAGCGCCAGCGCCCGTCAACTGTTCGCGCGCCTTTTCCAGCGCCACTTTTGCAAACTCGGCGCTCTTCTCCGCGCCCTGCTCGAACAACTCCCTGAAACGGGCCGCAAGCTGATCGTATTCATCCTCCAGCCCATCCGTATCGCTGTCGTCCATGTGTTCAATCATGGCGTCACCGAAGCCCGAGCACGAAACCTTGGTGGCCCCACTCATCTGGCGCTCGAAGTCATATGTGACCGTCTTGGCGGCAATCGCCCCTTCCATGCCCTTGATAATAAGATCAGCTGCTTCCGTCCAACCCATGTAACGCAGCATCATCTCCCCACTCAGGATAACAGACGACGGATTCACCACGTTCTTGTCGGCATATTTTGGCGCTGTGCCATGCGTGGCCTCGAAAATCGCATGGCCGGTGTCGTAATTAATATTGGCTCCCGGCGCAATGCCGATGCCGCCGATCTGCGCAGCCAGCGCATCAGAGAGGTAATCGCCGTTCAGGTTCATCGTGGCGATCACATCGAACTCTTCGGCGCGCGTCAGCACCTGCTGCAGAGTGATGTCGGCAATCGCATCCTTGATAATGATGTCATTAGGCAGCTTGCACCACGGCCCGCCATCAATCTCCACGGCGCCGAACTCGCGCTTCGCCAACTCGTATCCCCAGTTGCGGAAGCCACCCTCGGTATACTTCATGATGTTGCCCTTGTGCACGAGCGTGACGGACTTCCTGTTGTCGTCGATGGCGTACTGGATGGCCTGACGGATCAGCCGCTCACTTCCTTCCCTTGAAACCGGCTTGATGCCGATGCCGCTGGTTTCGGGAAAACGAATTTTCGTTACGCCCATCTCCTTCTGCAGGAAGGCGATAACCTTTTTGACCTCCTCGGTACCCTGCTCCCACTCGACGCCAGCATAGATATCCTCCGAGTTCTCGCGAAAGATCACCATATCCACCTTTTCAGGATGCTTCACGGGTGAAGGCACGCCATGGAAATACTTGACCGGGCGCAGGCAGACATAGAGGTCGAGCTGCTGGCGCAGGGCCACGTTCAGCGAGGTGATGCCACCGCCAATTGGTGTCGTCAGCGGCCCCTTGATGCCAACGAGATAATTACGGAAGGCATCGAGCGTTTCGCCCGGCAGCCAAGCCTCATCCGTCTGTCCATACATATTCCAGGCCTTCGCGCCGGCAAACACCTCCATCCAGGCAATCTGGCGGCTTCCGCCATAGGCCTTTTCGACAGCCGCATCAAGCACACGCTGCGAAGCTGCCCAGATATCCCGGCCAGTGCCGTCGCCTTCGATAAAGGCAATGATGGGGTTATCTGGAACGGCAAGCTTGCCGTCTTTTCCCATGCAGATTTTTTCGCCGTGCTCCGGCACGCGAATCTTGTCAGCCATATCTATCCCCTTGGTAAACGTTTCCAAGCACGATGCCTGGCCTATGATTTAATTATTTCTCGCTTTTCTTCTGTTGAACGGCTAATTGAGCCTTGCGCTTGGCATCCAGTGCCAGCCTGCGCGCCCGCTCGAAGCGCTCATTTTCAATCGCCTTGGCGGCCTCTTCCAGCGCCTGTTCCGCACTCATCAGCGACTTGCTGGCGGCGCCATCGTCGGAAACGATACTTTTGGCCGCAGCAATTGCAGAGCGCGCCTCGGACATCTCCTGCACGGGCGCCTTGGTGGCGCAGGCCCCGATGACAAGCAGCATGCAGACAAACGCGATTCGCTTCATAGCATTAAGCATCAGACCAGAATCACGCCTTGTCAATCGCAGTGCGGCGCAACCTTAATCCCAATTCCTTCAGTTGATCGTCCGCCACTGCGGATGGCGACTGGCACATGACGTCCGCCGCCTTCTGCGTTTTCGGAAAGGCAATCACGTCACGAATGGATTCGGCCCCGATCATCAGCGCCAGAATACGGTCCAGGCCAAAGGCCAGACCGCCGTGCGGCGGGGCGCCGTATTTCAGCGCCTCAAGCAGGAAGCCGAACTTGGCCTCCGCCTCCTCGCTCGTAATGCTGAGCGCCGAGAACACACGCGACTGGGTTTTCTGATCGTGAATACGGATGGAGCCGCCGCCAATCTCCGTGCCGTTCCAGACCAGATCATAGGCCTGCGAACGCATCGCCAGCGGTTCAGAATCGAGCATATCCATATCCTCCGGCACCGGCGAGGTGAACGGATGGTGCAGCGCCTCCAGGCGCTTGTCCTCTTCGCTCCAGGCAAACATCGGGAAATCAACGACCCAGACGAAGTTGTGTTCGCCTTCCATGATCAGGCCCATGTCCAGACCGATCTTCACACGCAGGTGGCCGAGCGCATCATTGACCACCTTGGCGTCGCCTGCCCCGAAAAACAGGACATCGCCGTTCTCGGCATCGCAGGCTGCCAGAAGCGAACGCAATACGTCCCCAGGCAGGAATTTCACAATCGGCGACTGCAGGCCAGCGGGAATATCATTCACATCGTTAACCTTGATCCAGGCCAGTCCCTTGGCGCCGTAGATGCCGACAAAATCCGTATAGTCATCGATCTGCCTGCGCGTCAACTCAGAGCCGCGGGGCACGCGCAAAACCTTGACCAGACCGCCGGAATCCGCCGGAGCGCGGAACACCTTGAACTCGACCTGCTTCATCAATTCGGTCACATCGACATGTTCCAGTGCAAAACGCATGTCCGGGCGATCCAGCCCGAAACGGGTAATCGCCTCGTGATATGTGATGCGCTCGAACGGCATGTGCGGCTTCACGCCGAGGCCCGCTTCGAGCATGGCGCCGATTAGCCCCTCGGTCAGCGCCATAACGCCATCCTGGCTGACGAAGGACATCTCCAGGTCGACCTGGGTGAACTCCGGCTGGCGGTCCGCACGCAGATCCTCGTCGCGGAAACAGCGGGCTATCTGATAATAGCGCTCCATGCCCGCCACCATCAGCAACTGCTTGAAAATCTGCGGGCTCTGCGGCAGCGCGAAGAAGGCGCCTGGGTGCGTACGCGACGGCACCAGATAGTCGCGCGCGCCTTCCGGCGTGGACTTGTTCAGTATCGGTGTTTCAATCTCCAGAAAGCCCTGCGCATCAAGGTAATTTCGTGCCGCATGCGTCACCTTGTGCCTGAGCGCCATATTGGCCTGCATGGGAGCGCGGCGCAGATCCAGATAGCGGTATTGCAGGCGGTGCTGCTCTCCGGCATCGCAATCGTCCTCAACCAGGAACGGCGGCGTCTCCGAACGGTTCAGAACGCTGATCGAGGACGCCTTGATCTCAACGGCTCCGGTCGGCAATTTCGGGTTCACGGTATCGGCTGAGCGGGCAATGACCTCGCCCATCACCTGAATGACATCCTGCTGTCTGAGCGAATGGGCCAGGGCATGGGTTTCAGGCGTATCGGGATGCGCCACAACCTGCATCAGACCGGAGCGGTCGCGCACATCCAGAAAGATGACGCCGCCGTGATCACGGTTGGTCTGCACCCAGCCACATAGTTGAACCATCTGGCCGAGATGCCTGGAGCGAAAATCGCCACAGAAAGTGCGCTGCGTCATGCCTGATCATACCTCCACTACAAAGGCGGCGCAGCCTACCGTCCCGGCCGCTGAGTGCAAAGGATAGTTAGGGAAGCTCTGAACAAGTCTCACATGGCCGCGACAACGGCTTTGCGGGATGGGATGCAAGGCGGGAGGCGAAATGCATGGTGGTTCCAT